>CAYNKI010000047.1:0-18580 GCA_964397675.1 uncultured Pirellulales bacterium | reverse complement strand
ACTATGGAGCCACAAATCAATGTTACCCAGAATCTGTGCTGTTTGAACCATGCCGTTTTTTTGCATGTTGGTGAATATCAGAAAATCTTTCCGGCTTCTGGGAATATTTCTCCACAACAGTCAAAAATCGGATCCCGATGTACATCGGGATTAATCACTATCTTTTTTTAATATTTATAAGTCTTGATCCCGAATTAACTTCGGGATAGTTAGTTTTTACATAGGCCCTTTTTTTACTTATTGGCACGCATATTGCTAATAATACATTGATTAAATAAGGAAAGCTGTATGAATACCGGCTTATTGGCAATCAATAATATGTTTGTAGGCACAACTTCTGTTGGCCCATCCACATTAAGCTCTGCAGCAACCGAAGAAACTAAACCATTTTCCCTCACCTTAGCCGATACTCCCCAAAGCCTAACGACCGATAAGAACGATGCTAATAATGCTAAAGGTTGCCCTGAGGACGACCAAACAGAAGACTTTAACGATACATTAAACCAAAAAGCAGACTTACAAACACACAATGGATGTAATGATAAAGCAAAGGTTAAAACTAAATGTTCAAATGTCGCGGATGATCCAACCGGCCATTCTCCGATAAAGGGCTCAGTGGTCCCGATGTACATCGGGATTGACAGCGTCAGCCGACAGCAAAAAGGGGCAAAAAATACGGGTAGCCCTACACAATTAATAAATAATCCGTGCTCGAATAAGCTCACGCGTTTGTTAAGTGCCATCTCCCAAAGGCAGAATGCGACTGATAAAGTAAAACAAGGAGTTAAAACCGCTGAAAAAGCAATCTTATCAAACGGAAAAGTTATCATCGCGAAAGGCCTTATCAACCTAAAGAGTAGCCAGGAACTAATGAAAAAAGCGGTCATCAATGGTAAACAAAAACCCAAAACAGACCCCCGCTTCCGCGGGGGTAAACTTGACCCCGTGAAAACGGGGAGCCCGGCAGCTACAGATAACATCCCGAAGCACTTCAGGGCTGGCCAAAAGAATTCTGTATTGAACTACAGCTTACATCAATTTCAAGGCAAACCACTCGGTACTAAGCAATCCGACTCGGGCGGACCGGTTGGTCCGAGAATCCCGAAGGACTTCGGGTCTGCATCTTTTATCAAATCAACAGACTGTAATATTGCCGACCACAAAACACTCTTATCACGACTGGACAGCAACGTGGCAAAACTGTCCGATAATTTCTCTGGTGACTCTCTTTCACAGAAGCTAAGCTTAACAGGGCTCCAAATTTCTACCGGCCAAAACAAAGGCGGTGGCAGCTCGATGCTCAAACCTCGAACCTCGGTTATTGATTCTCGATTTTTCGCTTCTACCAGTATTGAAAATCCGGCATCGAGCATCGAGTTTGGAAAGTTTCTTACCTCCACTCAAGCTACGAACACCGCCAATCCGTCTGTGCAGGTTTCGCTCAGTGATGTCTCTAAAAGCATTGGTGAACAGATCGTTGAATCTATCCACGCATCTTTGCACCAATTAGATAAGCACATTACCATTAGCCTCAATCCACCAGACTTGGGTAAGGTTTTTGTAAGATTCCAGGAGCAAGAAGACCAAATTATCGGCTTGTTAGAAGTCAGCAAGGCACAAACTAAATATGAGATTGAGCAGGCGCTGCCGCAGATGATACGAATTTTGGTAGACAGTGGGATTCATATAAAGCGGCTCGTCGTCCAGCTTACCGATCAGTTACAACAACAGGCCGACAAATATCAGTCACTGGCCGATGACGCGTTCGGGTCCACCTTGGCGGACTCATTTGAGCGAAATAGTTCCGGCAATCCCGATAACATCGGGACTGGCGAATCGGTAATGGACACTTATAGCCATGAGGATATTAATGACCAGTCCGCATCCCGAAGTACTTCGGGATCGGGATTCGTTACCGACGGCAGCATAAATATGTTGGTATAGACCAGTTCCTGTCTTGCACCAATGAAAATTCGAAATTCGAAATTTGAAATTCGATCTGCCGAAGTGGACGATCCTTTTGCACTGCATGAGCTGGGGCTAATAGCCTATCAAAAAGGACAATACGATCGGGCTGTTGAGTTTATTGGCAAGGCAATTGCAAAAAACTGCCGAATACCCGAATTTCACAATAATATTGGTGTTGTCCTCGATGAACAGGGTCAATACACTGCAGCGATTGAAAATTATAGGCGGGCGATACAACTCAAACCGGACTACGTCGAGGCTTACAACAATCTGGGCATTGCGCTAAGAGTCCAGGGAGAGTTTGACGAGGCTATCGAATGCTATAGACAGGCGATGCAACTTAGACCAGAATTGGCTGAGCTTTACTGCAACTTAGCCGATGTCCAGCGGGACCTGGGCCTGTGCAGCGAGGCCATAGTAAATTATGACCGGTCTATTAGGCTTAAGCCCGATTGCGCTCCAGCACACTGGAACAAATCACTTGCGCTTTTGTTAAGCGGCAATTTCACAGAAGGCTTGACCGAATACAAATGGCGGCGAAATGCCGGCTTGAAGATTACTACCTACCCGCACCACTATCCCGATGTACATCGGGACTGGGATGGCTCGTCTTTTCAGGGCAAACGCCTGCTTGTCCACTACGAACAAGGTCTGGGTGACACGTTGCAGTTTGTCCGTTATCTGCCTATGGTTAAGAGCCGTGGCGGGACGGTAATCCTGGAGGTAAGGAAACCGCTGTATAAACTCTTGCAGGACTTCGCAGGGGTTGATGAGCTGGTTATGGGCTCATTCGATCACAAGACGGATGTACAGTTCGATCTACACACATCTTTGATGGATCTTCCAGGTATTTTTGCCACTACGCTCGAGACGATTCCCAGCAAAGTGCCGTATATTTATACTGATCCAGCGAAGATGGAATGTTGTAAAGAAAAATTTGCAAAGCACGGTTTTAAGGTTGGTATCGTCTGGGCTGGCTCACCTGCCCACGCCAAGAATCATACCCGTTCTTGCTCCCTACAGGATTTAGCGCCGCTGGCAAGGATTCCGCATGTTCAGCTTTATAGCTTACAAAAAGGACCCGTGGCTCAAAAATTGAAGGATACTCAATTCTGGATGCTTCGCCGTGGGGCGTCCCTGGACCCAAGGTTCTGCGGAGATACTGGATACTCGACGAGTATCGAGAATCAAGAATCGAGAATCGAGATAGTGAACCTTGCGGATCAATTACATGATTTTGCGGATACTGCTGGAGTAATCGAAAACCTTGATTTGGTCATTTCAGTAGATACTGCTGTGCTCCATCTGGCAGGAGCGATGGGCAAACCTGTTTGGGCCCTCTTGGGTTATACGCCTGACTGGCGATGGATGCTGGGCAGGCATGACAGTCCCGCTACGGCACGCTTCGCCGTGACGAGTCCTTGGTATCCCACGATGAGGCTTTTTCGACAAACAAAGCTGGGAGACTGGACTACGGTGTTAAACCACGTAGCCGAGGAGCTGTCCGCCACCGCGGACTCTTGCATCTTCAATCACCCATCTTCAGTGATCTGACGAGTCACGAGTGAAGCCCGATATATCGGATTCCTTACGCAGATTTTCCGAAAAAGATTGCTTGTTTTTGTAAATATTTTGGATTTTTTGCTACTTTTGGCTATCCGGGTGCGATATCAGCACCTTCAGAAACAATATTACAGGTCCCACTATTTTGCATTTATTTTCATGCAAAAACAGCTAAAGTTCATAATGCTTTAGTCGATAATGACAACTGGAAGTAAATGTTTACGGTGTGTTCGTTGTCCAGCGAGCAACACAAGTGTAGAACAATGAAATCTATCGATATACTTTTAAGGAGTCAAATATGTTAGCAATTAAGAACAATATTATGGCAGCAAACGCTGCTCGGAACTTGGGACGAAACTACGATGCCTTAGCCAAGTCGGTGGAAAGGCTAGCGTCGGGCTTACGCATCAACAGTGCAAAGGACGACGCAGCCGGCATGGCTGTTCGTGAGATTATGCGAGCCGACATTGCTGTGCTGCAGCAGGGTAGCCGTAATGCTCAGGACGGTATCAGTATGTTGCAGACGATGGAAGGTGCTGTGTCCACAATTGACCAGCTTCTGGTGCGGATGAAGCAGTTGGCTGAGCAGGCCGCTACAGGCTCATATTCTAATCCCCAGCGAACCATTATGGACAGTGAGTTTGACCAAATGGCCAACGAGATTGAGCGTATCTCAACCGCAACCGATTTCAACGGCATGAAGATGCTCGACAACTCAGCTACAAAGTCAATCCATTTTGGTGATACAAATGATTATATTGACATCGTTGGCACCAAGCTGACAAAGGCTGGTCTTGGTATTGACGCACTGAATATCACCACTGCAGACAGTGCTAAGGCGGCTTTAGCAACCATAGACACCGCTATCACCTCTACGACTTCTGCTGCTGCAAAGTTTGGCTACAACATGAACCGTCTGGAAAGCACTCGTCAGGTGCTCGATATTCAGGCTGAGAATCTGATGACGTCCGAATCTCGAATCTCGGATGTCGATGTGGCCACCGAAATGGCTACGTTTACCAGGAACCAGGTGTTGTCACAAGCCGGTACTGCGATGTTGGCTCAGGCCAACTCCATACCACAGATGGCATTGACGCTGCTAAGATAACAAAGCAGTCAAGCATTGAACGGCGATTGAGGGAGATGGCGGCAAGAGCAAAAGGCCGTCATCTCCCTATATTTGGTGGAGTAATACTATGAAGGGAGTCTCAGCATATCAAAATGCCGCAGTTACCACACAAAGTAAAGGTCGGCTCATTGTGCTACTTTATGACGGTGCTATCAAATTTATGAAGTTGGCGATTAGGGACTTAGAAGCACAGAACTACGAGGCAAAGGGCCGATATATAAGCAGGGCTCAAGATATAATCAATGAGCTTAATGCAGTGCTGGAGATGGACGCTGGCGGTGAAATAGCTGCTAACTTACGACAGCTCTATTGTTTTATGAATAATCGTCTATCCGAAGCTAATACAAAACGTGACCCTCAAATGATCCATGAAGTAATCACCCTGATGGAGGAGCTTAATCAAAGCTGGAAAGCTATTATCGGCTAATAGGTAATTGATAAATGCGGTTGCGACTTGCGGGTCCACGTCCTGCATAACCAGCAGGAGTATTTACCGGATCATTATAAAATTCTCATCTTGCATCACGTGTCTCGTGCCCCATTACCCGATCCGTGCGAGCGACGAGTCACGATCGACTGGCCACGGGTTTCATTTGTGCGACGATTTGGCGAGTCTGGGGTGATTGACTGCGCTGGGCTTGTTTGAATGCAAAAGCGGAAGACTCATTCTGCTTTTTGAAAAGCTCATTGCCGGTGATAATCTCCTTTAAGGCTTGCGACTTTGTCCGAGCGTCCTTAAAGAATCGAACAGCCCTGACGCCATAGACTCCGCCTAATAAGGCGCTGATTCCGATGGCCAGTTCCAAGGCCGAGTCTGTTACCTGCCAGGGGTCGGGACGTTGTGCTGATTCAACTGAAGCCGAACGGGCCAGTTGCCAATTCGATTCAGCAAGAACATCTTCTGCGGTCTGGGCCTGTGGAAACTCTTTCGGCAGGCCGCAGTAAGAGACAAAGGCCCTGCTTTGCAGATCGCCCAATTGCGTCAAAGCCTGCAGTTCTTCCGAGGTCTGTTCATCCTTTGCAGTCTGGGCTGTTATTATCGCAGTGCGGTTATGCAGCCAGGCGTTTTGCTTTTGTGCCTCGCTCGGCGCAAAACGCAATGTCTCGCAGCCAGCCAGTAAAACACATACCAGAATTACCGTCGCAAGAATTCTTTTCATCATTTCTCTCCTTAATTTTGTGTGGATTTTAGATTCTTTCAGTATAATATTGTCACTTTATTCTATGATTTCTGACCTCGAAAGATGAGGCTATGGACATAGCAAAAACATTCAAACCAAAAACCATCTTGCTGTGGCGAAAGGTAACAGGCCACCCTGAGGCTCAGCGCATCGTGGATTTGTTTCCATCAGCTAAAGTCCGTGTAATAGAGCAGCAACGCATGGTTCCATCACCAGCGATGTCACCAGCAAAAGCTCTGCTAACCGGCAAAAGAACCTTGATGATAGGCCGAACATCATCCTTTGTAGGGCACTTCGATGGCCATCTTGGATCGAATATCCGTTGCCGGCCTTACTATAAATTAGTGCCTGTATCGAATGGTTGTCCCTATTACTGCACATATTGTTATCTTGCATTTGTTTATCGTAAGTACGCTCCATTTATCAAAATTAACATCAATTACGATACGATGTTCAAGCAAATACGAAAGACTTTGCAATGCTGTCAGGATAAAGTTAGTTTCAACATGGGCGAAATGCTTGACAGTCTTGCACTTGACCATGTTACCAATCTTTCAACAATGTTAATTCCTTTCTTCTCTGGCCATTCTCGTGGCTTTCTCATGCTGCTGACCAAAAGCAGCAACATCGACAATCTACTGACCATCGGGGCTAACGACCATACCATCATTTCATGGAGTCTCAACAGCCAACATATAATTGAAAAATATGAATTAGGTACGGCCAGCCTTAATGAACGTATCAGAGCAGCGAAACTTTGTCAGGAGCACGGCTGGCGAATTCGGCTGCGTATTGACCCTGGTATCCTCTATCTAAACTGGAAAGCCGGCTACGCCGATCTAATCCGCAAGACTCTGACTGTCATTGAGCCGGAGAATATTACGCTCGGCATGTTAAGGCTTTTGCCAGGCCATCTTCGCCTTGCCACGGAAGCATACGGCGATAGAGCCCGAAAGCTTTGCAGCCATAATTTTGTTAAAGGTGCCTCAGACGGCAAGCTCCGTTATCCTCCAAAACAGCGGATTGAATTTTATAGTTTTTTAATCGATACTATTCGCAGCTTTGATAAGAATGTTTCTATCAGCCTTTGCAGAGAGACTGCCGAAATCTGGAATATTTTCAAAGATCGATGCAAACTCGGTAAGTGCAACTGTGTAATATGGTAACAATCATGCAGCGAAATCCTTCCTAAATATTATTTCTCTTGTGGGTTGATATAAGCAATGATAATACGAATAGGTATATGTTTTATTAGCGTTTCTATTTGGATATATCTGCTGTGTTAGTTCTTCTTTGTGACATGATACGCATATCACCTTACCCAGCCTTCGCATTAGTGTCGCCTGAAACCTATCCTGCAGAATCAAGATTTTTCCATTGTGATCGCAGAGTTTTTCAATATTTGACAATCCGTAAATAAGGTGATCAAATCCTTTTTCTTCCTTCAAAGGCGATATAACGTAGGACAAGATTGCGATGTCATATTTGCCTATGTTAAATTCGATTCGCCGAAGTTGGTTCATATTATCAGGAAAAGCTTTTTGCACACTAATAGTTCGACCATGAACAATCCCAGTCCTGTGTTTATTCATCATTTGGAAATAATTTGTTAACATACGTTGGCCTGTTCCAAGGCAAATGCCAGAAGTATCGTTTAGCACATAATTGATATTTACAACCTTGCCTTTTGGACAGTCATCCAATTTTTTAAGATGTTTGAGAATGGAAACAAGCATCTCTGTGATCGCCAATGAGGCAACAGCAGGGCCTGAGCCTATATCAAGAATTCGTAAGCTCCCAGCTCTGATAATGTCAAGAAAATCTTGTGAGGTCATATAATTGATAAGGCTGCTCTGGGTCTGAAAATAATGCCTTGTGAAAAAAACTTCCAAAAACGAGCGCATGCTCGCTGGAGTGACAGGATAGCGTGTATCGGCCTCTGATACTTTTCGTTTAGGCAACCGTGATATTTGATACCTTAATACTGATCGTATAACATCGGTCAGTTGCCATATTCCATCCGGACACAATTCTTTCCGTACTATATTCTGCAATGTTCTATTCATATTCGGGCCCCCTGGCTACAACTTTTTCTATTGCCTGCAGACGGTATTCGTAAGAGATGCTTTTTGCTGATAACGTCTCGAGCTTCTGCTGAAAATTCTTTTGACATTCCAACAGCATAGTGACATCATGCTGCAATAAATCCAGCTGGCGCTGCAGATGGACATAGCTGCCTATAATCAGCCCAGCCAACAGCACTAACTGCATCAGCACAGAGACATTTATCTGGCGATTAAACTGCCAGCTTTGTGGATTATTCGATGATTCGTTACGGTTCAGCATAAAAGACATTTTTGTTACCTACCCTGCACATTACTACGTATGTGCCCGATGGCAGCGTCCCTGGGTCAAGGAAGGATTCGGCTAAGTTGACTGCCTGTGTTTCCTGGCCAATTTCTACCGGCAGCGAGCCGGGATCACCTATTTCTACCGCACTGACGTTATAGACATTGTACGAAAAATGGCTCTTGACCTTAACGGACCATGCGGCGGTTCTGGCGCCGGGCGAGGTGACAACCGATGTTTCCTTTAAACTTTCTGTATGAAACATATCATTTGCCTTATCTAATAAATTTCAGAACCCCCAAATAAATTTGGGGGCTAAACTTTTCTTTGTCGCACGATTTTCAAGTTTGTGCACTGTTTCTGGAAATCCATCTGTGCCCGCACAATCTGGCTTATGCTGCGGTTATCAGTCCTGCAATTCAAGAGGTCCCTGCTTTCAGGACTCGTGCAGACCCTGTCACCTACTCTGTAATCAAATACCAGAGTCGGCGTTTGTACCTGGACGGTCTCTATAATCTCAGATGTTGCAGATGCTGTACGACGAATAAGCTCATATAAAGCGGCAGAATCGTCAGCCTCATCCGGCTCGCCAAGCGATTCATCAGGGACACTTGCAAAAATGCTCTGGCCCGAAACCTTACGGAACTTAAATCCCCTATGGGATGTAATTATGTGCTCGGATACCGGAGCAACTGAATCGACTGGGCCATCAGTCACCAAGCAACTTAATCTCTCATCGCTGACTACCGATGCGGTTATCCGAAATCTCAATACTCCTTTTAGTGCAGCCACCCAGGTGTCAACATCGAGCTGGTCGCTACTGAGCCATATCCCGCACTCTTCGAGCAAATTATTAAAAGCATAAAGGTATTGCCACCAATTTTCGCTGTCATACGATACCTGCAAGAAATAACCGAGTGAGCGTCCCTGCTTATCAGTAGTCAAGGCAGGCCAAAATCGCCTGTGCCGGCGAGCGAAATTATGACCGCCGAAAATCTTTGAAAAGTCAAATGCTTCACACTGATTATATGGAGCATCGCTGTAGTTACCTGCCTCGTTGAGAGTCCATTTGCGATATACGTCTTTTAGCTTATAGAAATCGGCGTTGGTCGAAGGCGAGAATTTATAATAATTCGTATCTTCATCAGCAGGATCCCAGGCCTTTACCAATTCGAAGGTGGCTTCGTAAATCTTGAAGTCACCTTGGCCGATATACTTGTGCGTCACTGGCCAAAAATTTTTCCTGCTGGACACTTTTGCGATATTTGTCTTTGAGATATTAAGCTGCTCACTTGCTTGCTGGCAATTTAATTCCACTACTCTTGCGGTACCGCTCTTATAGAGCACGATCGCTCGGCTGGGACCGGTTGGCACAAGCTGAGGGACAAACTTGAACCTCAAGCCGACCCTGCTGCAGGACCGCTGCAGCGCTTCGAGCAGATTTAATCCGGTGACATTAAGGTCACGAACTGTCTGGTTCTCGGTTAATGCTCGCAGTTGATCAATACTCGGTGTTTGCAATTGGCCGCTGGGCAAATATTCGCAGAGCAAATAGTCAATCGCTTCAGCACAGCTAAAGAAATTGCTTTGCGACGGCTCAGGACAAAAAGCGGTATAACTTTTACCATTGACCCCGATGTACATCGGGACTCGATAGGCATTAGCATGGCCGTCAGGGTTAAACACGGTGTCAAGACCAGCTAAAAACAATGTCGAACCATCTGAGTTAGCCACACGCTGGCCGTAAACTATGATACGCTTTAAACTCGCACTGAAGTCTCTGGCAATAATTTCTATTTTTTCGCCATCAGAGTTCAAGTCTGTCTCAATGGATTCAATTTGACCTTCAAAGATAGGAAGGCTAAAAGCCGCTGCGCCGGGCGGGATGCCATTATAAATTTGTCGAATACAAATGGATTTTCCCATAGCAAATTTGGTCTCAATCTCCTCCGCATGTATCAAGCATGCGTTTTGGTGCACAGCTGGGTTATAAGCCAATCTGGCCCAGCCAAACTCTGGCCAGCCGCCGCGTACAATCTCTGTCACCACCAGGTCTGGACATACAGCACCATCCAGTAAAACCGATACAGTGGCGCCAGGAAGTGCCAATTGTGTTTGAGCAGATTGGAAAAAGTCAATTCGGTTGGACATAATTTTTAATCCGTTGAATTTGAAACATCAATGCAGGAAAACCCCCAAATAAATTTGGGGGCTAAACGTTATAACGTTTCCGCACTTAAAATATCGATAGCGTCCGGCTTTGTGACATTAAGTTGAACTGCCAACCGCGCTAAAGAATTATCTTCTACACCATCGGCATTTTCAGCCTTTGCAGCAAATAAATATCTACCAGCGGCCAGTGCATCACTTTGGTAGGTATAAAACTTTCTGCCCTGATAATTAATTGTTGCGATGGGATTTTCATAATCTACAAGTCCTGTCCCGCTATCATAATAAATCCTAAAAGATTCCGGCTTTGATTCTTGTTCAAGGCCGCAATAGAACCAGATTAGCTGTATTTTATTGCCGTGTACCTGATCGAGACGCCAAGCAAAAATATTGTTTGGCTTCTGTTCTACCAGGTTTCCTTCGGCATCTATTGAAACTTTGACTGCCGCTGCTAAGGTGCGTTCCTGATACCCGCAGTTGTTGAACCGATGAACAACATAAAAATAGGTCAAATTGCTATTGTGCGGAATATGGTCAGGCGGTGAAATTGAAACCGCATCTTGCTCAGCTACAGTTAATATGTTAGCAAAGTCTATCCGTTCCACACCGGGGCCGCGATAGAGAGCGGAGCAGCCGGTCCGCCGCATCCAGAACCAACCGTTGGTAAGCACTGTAGCAAGCTTAAATGCGTTGGCAGTCATTCCATTAAAAAGCGCTTCTGTCAACCATTGCCTTTCAATCTCTCCGCGAAAACGCAGTTTCAATATTCCAGACAGAGCCGCCGTCGTATCTATTATCCCGGCTAATTTGCTGTGTTTGATAAGCAAGCCGTATGCTGAAGAAGTTGCCGTTGACGCTGCCGCGAGCAGAACGATCTGGCCTGCCGGAAATAAAAAGTCCGGTTGTATTGTCACCGCAAACATGCAGAACGGCTCTCGGTAAAGCTGGGCGATTTCGCCTGCCGTAAACACCCTATTGAAAATCATTACGTGGTCGATTTTGCCAGTGAAAGGATAAGTCACAGCACTATTTGTACCAATATAAGTTGCACCGTCAAAACTTACAGCACTTGTTGCTGATATATCAGCATTGGTCATGCTCCCAGCTACACCGTCAACATAAATCTGACACAATCCGTCCCTATCTGCTGTTACAAGAATATGATGCCATATATTATCATTCACAACAAAGGACGCAGTGTGAGAGAATACACCTACAGCAGCACTATAAATCCTAAAGGTTATTCTATTCTCAACATTCTGATTAAGCTCTACGTAATAATAAGGATTCCCCCCTTGTTCAAATATCATCTGCCTGTTTGTAGAAGTGCCTCTTATCCATAAGGAGACAGTAATATCATCTATGCCAACACCCCAACTTCCACAATCAACATAGTCACCATTACCATCAAAAGATAAGCAAGAACCGAATTGACCAGGAACCCAGTGAGTATCAGCCTGTAAAGTTCCTATGTTTCCATACTTGCTTAAATCGAAGATTTTATCTCCCGTTCCTTCATTAAATAGCCAGCAGCCTCTCAGACTACGAGCAAGCAGATGTGACTTATTAAGCTGAATTGCTCTTATGGGTTTGAGAATAGGCATTTTATTTTAGCTTAAAACTAAAAACTAAAAACTAAAAACTTTAATCTTTTATGTGGTTATGTAGTTCCATCTCTGACACTTAGCAGTAACAGTTATAGTCTGACTCCCACCGTCTCGGTAGCAATAAAGCTTAAAGTGAGTTAAATCCTTGACGATGAAGCTGACTTGATTTGGGTCGGTGCCCTTATCTATCTCGAAGCTATATAGCGGCGTATCATCATAGTTAGTCCCATCGAGCGAGGCCCTCACCTCGACGACAAGATTATGTGTGGGACTGGCCGGGAAATCCGCATCGACCGTGATGTGGGCACCCTCCATGCCGTTGGTTTCAAGGTCCACATCACTTGACCACGAGCCGGTCGTAACGCTAACCGCATCCATAAGGGTTTGTTCTGTTTGCCAGTTTTTCTTGATTGTTGCCATCTTTATCCTCTCTAACCCGGACGAGCCGGAAACAAAAAAAATGTTGAGTCTTCAAAATTTCAGTTGGGCACACTTTGAATAGTCAAAGCCCGTTTGCGGGATTTTGCTATTCAACTCGGGCCCATAGCATAACAAGGTCTCTTTATCTCATACAAGCAACTCCGCGAACGGCGTTGCTCATATGAGGTGTGTCCAACTTAAATTTTGACCATCTTGCACAATATTTCATTTGTAAGTGCCTAGTCTAAGGACATATCCAAATCACCAGCGTCGAATTGTGCAATATCTGCGCTATTGATTACCTTAGATTGGCTCAATGCACCATGTGCCAGCATATTGCCGCTGGTAGCCGCATCAAATAAAGCAAAGTGGGTTATGGTACCCCAACTGCCGGTTGCCTCTGGGAAAGTAATATCGTTGGCATTATCAACAGTGCCGTTGGATGTTGCATTCCAATCGCTGGCTGCTGTCTGAACCCTGGTGTAGCCGTTACCACTTGGTTCTGCTAAACCAGAACCGGTGTCGGTTGGGTCAGCAGTTGAAAGTCCCACATAAATTGTTATGTCAGGGTAGGTACCACCAGTCCCCAGCGTGGCGTTGTACAAGCCTTTGCCGAAGATATGGTCCAAAATCTTATTTTCCCAATGGTCTGAAAAACTACCCATGTTATGGCTCCTTGATTTCTATAAATTGTTTTTCGCGATTAACTTGGTGTCCTGGTAATGCTCGATTCGTCATCGGTCGGGGTGTGAGTTAGAATAAGAGTCTGGCCATCATCATCGTAATAATCGATTGCACCGGTCGATTTGTTCTGAATGGCCTTGTTTGCAAGTATCTTATCGACGGTCAATTCACTGCTGCGGCGCCAGATGATCTTACCTGTTCCCACAAGAGAATCGCTATCTGCGGGATTGGCGCCGGCCTGCAAAAATGCTTGAGTAGAGTAACGGCCGTCAGGAATATTGTCATCGAAGCTGCCGACATATCTGCTGCCGCCTTTGTCGGTCAGGCTCAGGTCGTAATCATCTGCATTATGTCCATCCGTCCCCCAGTCTTCGAACACTTGAGCCGCCGGGTTCCACACCTGGCCTGCGCTGTTACGGATAACAGCATAAACCGTGCTGCCGGAAGAGTAATCTACGTGTATTTCGTTGGCCATTTTAGTTCTTACCTTTCTCCTAAAATCCCGCAATCACCCCCCCCAATCCCGATTTACATCGGGATTGGGGGCTAAATATATTTTTATACATCCTTTGTGTTCCAGGTTTCGGTCCAATTGCTGGCCAGAACATCAAACGTCGAGGTGTCACCATCATACGACCAGTGGGTGCCCTGCAGATGATTGCCGTTGACGATGCACTTGCTCGATGTTGGCAAGTCCCATCGCGCACAGGCACCGCTACTATTTGTGCAGCCGACGATATGATTATTGACCACGTGCATATTGTTGACGGTTCCGGAGATTTCCAGGCCTTTCCAACCATAGTTACTCAGAATATTATCGGCAAAGCGAATGTTGGTGAGCGTGCCTGAAAACATAAAACCCTTCTTATCGTTATCAGCAGCCAGAGAGCAATGGAAGTTGTTGTCACTGATTATTGTCCTGAGATTGGAATTTTCCAGCCGACCGCCTGTCGTTCGATTATTTACCGTGTTGCCTACAAAGACAACGTCTTCGGTATAAACTGCCTGCAATCCGTACAGTGCCGAATCAGTCGTCCCGATTATTTGATTGTTGGACACGGTGACAGCGATTTGGGCAGTGCCTGATAAACCCTTTACAAATATCCCGCTCTCACAGTTATACACGGTGTTTGCATCAATAGAAACATTGATACATCCGTCTTTGCCGGTATGAGTAGAAACCTGCAGGCCGTCAGCATCACAGTTTTCAATGACGTTGCTGCTGACGGTGACGTCACGTGAGCCGTCCTGGACTTCTATGCCGTTGGGTGCGCCGTAGCTTTTGCCGCCCTTGCCGGCGTCGGTGATACGATTGCCGTAACAGCTACAATAATAGGTTTCTTCATTGATGCCGATGCCGTCGTCGCCGGAATTGTGAAGACGGTTGTTCGCGATTGTTACATAGGAGCAGAACTCGGTCCTGATAGCGGCCGTCCAGCCGTTGACAATAGTCAGGTTTTCAATGGTTAAATTCTCAACGGTATTGAATCCGACGGTCCATACTGAATCCGCACCTGTGCCTCTGTTGTCTTTGTCGCCGTCGATATACATGTCCCTGATGGTGATGTTTTTATTGCCTGTCGAGTGACGCTGAGCGAATGTATAGTCGCAGTCATTGGTAATCATCGTTTTATCGCCGACTGAGGTATCAAAAGCTAACTTCGTTGCAGCTCCCTCACCGGCGAGCGTGACCTCCGATGGAATTTTTATGGTGTCGACGAGCGTGTAACTGCCGGCTGTCAGAAAGGCCGTTCCGCCGCCGGCAGCTTCCACCTGCGAAAGCGCTGCGTTTATCTCGACATCATCGGCTGTGCCGTCGCAAACATAATCTGCCTGATACTTATGTTTGTCGGATGAGTCGGATGCCGCTACAACCACGCTGGCGGTTCCGCCTGCTCCGCAGGGCATCACAAAGTTATGACCGGCCCGGCTGTCGGTTATCGAATCGATGTCACCATCTGAAGTAGCAACTATCGCAAGGCGGATATGTGGCGTGGACGCCATATCCGGAAAGCTATCGTATTCGTCGGTGACAAGATTACCGGCAGAGTCCAGATATATGTAAATATTCGGCTTGTCATCTGCTAAGGTATTTCCCGATGAGCCGGCATAGTTGATTAGTTGTGTACCCCGCCAGAACTTGCCTGCTTTTATACCAATATCCAGTCCACTTTCATCATACACTCTCAAATCGTTTGCGCGCCGCGTAGCTAACAACAATCGATACAGCAATTTTCTAAAGTGCAGATAATAAGGAGCTGTGCCGGTAGGAATATACTCAACGCCGGTCTCACTGTCAGATTGGATATTTAACAGCTCATTGTCGGATGGATAAACCTCGGACATAATAATCTCCTGAATATTTTTTATAACCCCCAGCAGTGCTGGGGGCTAAAAAGTTATTATTTAATGTTTAATACCAATTGATTTGTCTGCTTGTCGAACGAATCAATACTTAATTTCTCCGCTGGTTTTGCTGCCGGTGTCACCGTGACTGGTTCGGTTTCGCTGCTTGTGCTTTCGTTGCCCACTTCATCAGTAATCTTAACGCCGAATTTGTAAACGCCTGCCGGCATTGGTGAGCTGGTCCACTCGAATGTATCAGCATCCAGGCCGAACTGCCCGTTACCAAAATTGCCCTTTCCGAATCCCACTGCTGCAGCCGAGTTATAACCAAAATCGCTTATGCCGAACCGACTCATGCCGAATCCTGCTTTATCCTGCCAGGCCGGCCAAATCTTTATCGGTGAATGATTAATCTGCTTTTCATAATCGACTTGGCCTGTGCCATTATCAAAATAAATCTGAGCTTTTGCACCAATCGGCAGGTTCTGTCCACGCAACAAGGTTATTCTCACGCGGCCATTATTAGCCGGCGGCGTATCAAGCTCGTTGCTAAAATCAATATGCGCGTCTTTGGCCTCGACTGCAAAGACCTCAATCCGAACCGGCGATTCCAAAGAGGTAGGTATTTGGATAATCTCTTGTCTCTGCTGACTATCAACAGTCGCTCCTGCAAACCGGCCGTTTAAATAAATCTGATAAAACATGTCACTATGTGATGAGCGCCATTTAACCAGAGCTATCCGTGGAGCGCCAACATATCCACCATCTGCCCAGATGCCGGCGGGCAATTCAAATGCTCTAACTGATTCTATGCCGGTGCTAATGAGTGACATTACTTTTCCTTTTTATAACCCCCAGCGGTGCTGGGGGCTAAACGGTTAAACCAATTGCGTATAAACGATTTCATAATCGGCAACAACACTGTCACCGCTTACTCGTTCCTTGCTCAGCTTAAAAGTATCCATTCGAAGATTATCAAACTCTTTACCGCTATTGGGTATTAGCTTATGAGTATTGCCGTCCAGAAAGACTGATATGGCATTGATTCTATTATTCATCTCTAACCTGCTTTTTGAGCGTAGCACTCCCGTTTGTTTAATTTTTCTGCTGCGTTTGCCCAGATCGATACTGAGCACGCCGTCAAGTCCCGGCACTGCTCTTTGCACCGAATCCCGACCAATGCTACCCAGTTCAATCTCTAATCCGCCATAGGCGGACTCGTCAAATAAGATTTGTCCATCTAAAGTAACGCTCATCTGATTTCTAATCCCTTACCAACCTTATAGAAGAGCCGATCCTGGTGATGTCGGCGACCTCGTCAGAACCGATATCGATACTGAGCCTACACCTCTCTCTGGCCTTTTCAAAAAGCGTCTTATAGTACAGACTCTTGGTCCAGTAATTCTCATCTTCAGCTTTACTTGCCAACATTGCATAAACAGTTGAGATAACTGCAAAGACCGAAGCTGTCTTTAAGACATCCGTATCCAGCACATCCTGCACATCATAGACAGACGCAGGATTACCCGGCTTGATACTAAAGTATTCGGTCAGTTGAAAGGCGGCTTCGCTGGCCTGCGGCTTGAATGTGCTGATACGGTAGGTTATATCAGTCGCGGATGGCGGCGCTATTAACCCATCATCTGAATCTGCCCTGATGATTGAAATGGTAAGCTGCGTTGCCGAATCCACCGCGACTATCTCAAACGCTCCATCAAGCGTTCCATCCGAAGATTGCAGGTATATAACTGTCCCTGCTGAGACCTGTGCACTTACAAAATCGGCACCATTTGCGGTAAATGTTGTCCCGGTGAGCGTCCCACATGTCCCTGCTGTCAATACCTGCCCCGGAAGGTGCAACTCTCCGAACAGAATCGGCTCATATTTTAAGATGTCCACATCGTTTGAAAAACTGACCATTTTTGTCCCTTCCACGGTTAGCCCCCCAGTAAACTGGGGGGTTATAACCCCCAGCGTGAAGCTGGGGGCTAACCAATCCCCAATTTTAACTGGTACTTAAATCGCGAATCAGTCCCTGGGCTGCTTCGTTCCTCAATTCCAGGGTGTACTCACCAATCAGCTCGCCACACTCGTAATCGCCGCTGCTGGCCAATGGCTTGAAATGAAAGCTGCGACCTGCTAACGGCAGCACATTGATCCGCGATGAATCCAACAATAACACCGCATCCTGTGGCATCCATCGAGAGGTTACAATCCTGCAGACACCGAAATCACTTTCATAAACGCCAATCATATCAACGAAAGTAGTGTCACTTGTTCCGTATGTTCTGCTGTTGGCACAGAAGGCATTTATCTTTCGTTTCTGAAAGCCGCCTACGACAATCAGGTCGACATTGCCGTTGCTGTTTTCCCAAATTTTCCTGAGCACATAATTAATCTTAGCCTCGTCCAGGTCGGTACCTGTCGGAAAGCCGCTATCGCCGGTATGGAATACATTTGTCGACAGATGCTGAACTATACCATTCATTGAGCGTCTAACTGAGCCGCTGCCTTCTGGATTGCTGGTTGGCTGACCGCCATTAATCACGGTATTTCCCAGATCGCGAAGCAGCTCTCGCAGCCTTTCCTGTTTTTGATAATCCATTTCGTCAGCTAAACCCAGTTGGCTGGCAGCCATATCGGTTCCGCTCACCTCCACCGCCGCGGTGAATATCTGGGTATAGTTGCCGAACCTGCTGCGGTTGGTGAATCTCAGGTTGGGCTTGTCTGCTCCTTCAAGAGCTGCATTTCCAAGTATGTTAATTACCTGGTTGTCGGCCAGAGCCTCGGCGGTTGTCCCCGCATAACCACGAGTTACTGTCAGTGTATCACTGTTAATACCGGTCACGAGTATCAATTCTTCCGAGCCTTCGACCTGAATCTGGTCGCCGATGCGGAACCTGCTGCCGTTATCGACGTCAAACTCGGTGTCACTGTTCGGATCGGTCCATGTACTGTCGTCGATAGCATCTTTGTTTGGCAAAAGCTCATCTTCAAGCCATTCATGATGTGTGCTGGTTGCCTCTCTCATGGGATCGCCCAGGGCATCTAACAATGGCGTTTCATAAGGCGAGATTATCCCGATTAAATCCGACACGTCCTCAGCCAACTCCGGCAGAGTCGTACCCGCTGAATAAGTCGCTTTTCCTGTAAAAGCCATAATT
>CAYNKI010000046.1:0-18793 GCA_964397675.1 uncultured Pirellulales bacterium | reverse complement strand
GAGTCGGTTCGGCCAGCTCTGCAAGGCCATGGTGGCGATGTGGAGCTTGTGGGAACCGATGATGATAATACGGTTAAAGTTCGCTTACAGGGGGCCTGCCAGGGCTGTCCCGGCGCTGCGATGACTATAAAAATGGGCATCGAAAGAATCCTGAAGGAAAAAGTGCCCGAGGTCAAAGAAGTCATCGCTGTCTAAACACAGATGACAGAAGACAGAGAACCCCGATGTACATCGGGGTCGTCCGTCATCTGTCTTCTGTTTTCTGGTCTTTGCGAAGGCGGAAAATATTAACATACCCTCTCTTTGTGCCGACCTGCGTGATAAATTGATAGCTCTCGGTACTTTCTGGCTTGTGTAGATGAGCTATATTCTTATCCAGACCAAACCGTCGATAGCCCGTATGGTCGTCTCTTAACCCTTCCCTCGTGGCCCATACAACGTAAGCGATCTCCTGTTCATCACAGGCTTTAACAAACTCCGAAGGGCTGTCAGCTTGTGGTAAACGAACAATATAATCGGCATCCTCAGGGGCAAACATCTTCACTACCCCAGCCATGTAGACGCCCATCTTCTCACTTGGCTTGGCGTTGGCGATATACCAGTCAGCTAAAAGCTTGAATTCCTTATCCTGCTGTCCGTCACCAAGAAGCCGAACGAGTGCAAACTGATTGGACACAATTATCAGGCACAATAACGCTAATATAGAAAACTCACGCAAGAAGTATTTAGAGCCATAAATATAAACACGTACAGCGAAAATAAGTCCCACCAGTATCATTGCTATATAAGGCAGAGATACCGAGCGTGGGCTAATAGGGGAAATTTTTGGCAAATAACGAATGACTGAAACAAGCCAAATAATTGATATTACTGCTAACAAACCCTGCAATACAAAAACAATAATTTTTGGTATCCGCTCGTCTTTATTGATAAGTTTCCAGAAGTTTTGCAGGCCAAACAAACATACCAATAATGCAATCCAAAAAATGTTGGTGTGAAATCTTTGGAGAGGATAAGGATAGCGTGCATGAAGCATAAAATAAGGCACAAAGAATATTAGTAACGCAAGTATCTTCCACTGGCGTTTGCACAGTCCATAAATAGAACCTGAGAAAAAACTTACAACAGCAAGAGTTTTGCTCAGCTTCCATAATATTCCTGTAAAATCCTCGCCAGCACCTGAAAATGGCATTAACAAAGGCCGAAATCCTACCTGCCAAAGCAATCTCATATGCAGCAGAAAACCGGTCCTTTGCTCAACAGGTTGTGCAAGCGCATCTGCATACTGTTTTGTGAACAGCACATTTAAATAATGGCTTGTCCCAGGCTTCCAGGTCAAAACAGTACCCAGCATCCAAAGTGCCAGAGGGATGGTCGCCAGTGCCGAATACAAAAGAGCCCGGATGCGTTCCCGCTTGCTTGTGCGGTATATCATATCTATTACGAAGGCAGCCAAAATTATCGCCATCCCCTCATATCGTACCATTGTTGTAACCGAGGCAAAAACATAACACCAGTTCGAGCGCTTGAAGATCAAATAAAATGTAAGCAGCGAGAAAAATAGCAGAGACGTTTCCATAATAGGCTCGGTCACCATATATATCACCCAGTAATTCAGTATGGCGACTATAGCAAACCATCCCGATGTACATCGGGAGCCCACTATCTGCCTGCCGACCAGATAAAACAAAACCAGATTAAGCGGGTGCAATATTGCGTTGAGCAGCCAGCCGGCAGTCAAATCCGGATGCTGTCCGCCGACCAAATGGGAAAGCAAAGCCTGCAATATTCCGACCACCGGAGCCTGCTTGAAACGCGTGGGAATCTTAAAGGATAAAAGCTCATGCCCGGTCCGGACAATATCTGGAAAATCCGAAATGGGGATAACCTTATGGCCGAAATACAGAACAGACTGATAAATGCCGAAAGCAAGAAAGGCTCCTATCAAAAAGAACTCAAAGTACCTTTCTCGCCTGGCGAGCTCCTCAGCCTCAACTTGGCTAATGGTCATAACCCGTATATGTTTCGTACCTGACCTTTTCGCTTTTTGTATCTTTCGTTTCCTCATTGCTTTTGCAGCTCTATCGTCTGAAACATGCCTAAAAAATTATTCATTGGGGACAATAAGAATTCTACAGCCTTAACAATCGAATAAGTACAAGATGGGACCAGTTGTCGCAATGTCAAGCCGCCACTGAGCAAATACCGTAAAGGCGTATGGTTGCGCATGCTCACGATTCTTAAAGATGGGAATTCCTGCTCAAATATCTTTCGGTCACGCGAAAAAATTATCCAGGCAAGTGCTCCGTTACCACGTGAAAGCGGCCCGATTTCGGTCAGCTCCCATCTGGCCTGTGTGTCAAAAAGTTCGTGGTGGAAGCTCTTGTAAATGAACCTTGACCACCACGTATTTGCCGGTTCAATCATAACGATTCTGCCGCCAGCTTTAAGGCACCGCAAGGCCTCTCTGAAAAATGCTCTGGGATTAGTAATATGATGAAAAACATCAAGCATGAAAAAAGCGTCAACACTTCCCTGGTCAAACTGCATATCAAAGACCGAGAAAATCCTGTCGACATTTGGCAGCTCAAGGACGTCTGATGTAATCACATTGCCAATTATCTCTTTAATAAAGCCTCCGCCGCTTCCAAGCTCAACAAGAACCTGCTTTTCAGGGTCAGAGACTACCTTTTCAAACTTCTTATAAAAATCGATATATATTTTTTTAAGAAACGGCTTTTGCTGTATGATCTTCGCGTGTAACAAGGTCGTGGCAGGATCGTCAAGGTCCTTGATACATTTAGTCTCGGGAACCCTAAGCCATTTAAAGATCTTCATAATCTAAATTATATATCAAAAATTAAATGTCAAAATTGTGGAATCGCCGCAAAGCGGCGATGACTTCCTTAATTTTACACTTTGCTTTTTGATATTTGATTTTTCTTATCGACCCTTGGTAAAATGTCCTATTTCATAAACTGGCCCAAAAACTGAAGTGACACCTTGCATCTGAATAACTTTTACTTTTTCCAAGACACAATTAGCGGCACTGAACACATCCTTCTCTGTTGAAAAATGATGTTTACGAATATTGAAGCCCAACAGCCAAAACATCAATACCATAAAGCGCCTTTCGATAGGCACGCCATATATCACTTGTCCCCCAGGCTTAAGGACTCGTCGAATTCCCTCAAAGGCCTGGTTTTGCTCGGAGGGTTTTAAGTGCTCAAGAATACTAATCAACATAACTGTATCAAAAAAATCATCAGCATACGGCATGGATAACACACTGCCGTTCTGCAAATGCGTCTCAATTTGCCTCGCCTCAAATACAGATGCAACATCTTCAACCGAAGCGTTTAGGTCCAAACCATAAATTTCTTTATATTTTTCGTGGAGATTTGCAAATGTCACGCCGGCGCCAAAGCCCACTTCCAAAACGCGCTGACCTCCGGTGCACTCAGCTAAGCACAGCTCTATCCGTCGGCGATACATTTTACCTATAATGGGCCAGAAATAAAATCTAAGCGGGTCGTTTCGATCTACACCGGCATACTCACGGTAGGGCAGGAGTTTCAATTTGGGCAGACAACCTGTCATAGGAATACGTGCGAAAAAGACTCCACGTAAAACGCTCGTCTCGGCGAAGGCCGAAGCCGGAGCGGGGTGGGGCTAAATATATTTTATTTTTATTTAGGTTTACCCAGCCATTTGATTTTCTTAAACGCTATCCAGCTCATTTCAAGCAGCAGCCAACCCTGTCTGAATCGGCTGATGTTTGTCCTGCCGTACGTTCTGGCACTATAGGTCACAGGCACCTCAACCACCTTAAGGTTAAGCTTTACCGCTCCAAAAATAAGGTCAAAATCACCAAAAGGATCGAAATCACCAAAATATGAACGGTTGGCCTCTATCAGCTCGTAGTCTCTTTTGTGAATCATTTTTGTGCCACAAAGGGTGTCCCTGAATCTTTGACCCAATAACCAGCTAAATAACACACCGAAAAATTTATTGCCAAGAAGATTCAAGAATCGCATGGCCTGCTTTTCCATCGGATAAACAAGTCGTGAGCCATTGATAAACTCACCTTTGCCGTCGCGCAGCGCCCTAAAGAATTTGGGCAAGTCCTCAGGCGGAGCTGTCAAATCTGCATCTTGAATCACCAGTACATCAGCATTTGATGCTGCAAATCCTTTTCTAACCGCGTCTCCTTTACCTACACCGCTACCCTGACGGAGCAAACGAATTTTGCGCTCCGGGTGTTTTTTTATCTGGGATTCTATCTCCTCGGGCGTACCATCGGTGCTGTTGCCGTCAACAAAAATTATCTCTGTCCCTCTGCCCATCTGGGGGATCCGTCTTACCGCATCTTCAATATTACCACGCTCATTTCTGCACGGCACGATAACAGAAACTGATAGATCCTCATCATGCAGAGCCGCAGGGGCTGGACGAGCTATCACCAGATACACTAAATTGAAAAAACGAAATCCCGGTAGCAGAGAAAGAAAATAATTACAAAAAGTTGTTAGCGGCGGGATACGCTTCGGCATCATTAGATAAGAAGTGGTTCGGATAACATCATAATCGGCCAACTTGAGCATGTTTGCAATGTCTTCGGGCGGCAGCCAGTTCATGTATGAAGAAGGCCGACGAATCCTCAGAAGTGAGCCTAACCGCAAAATACCTTCCCAAAGATAATTGTAATAGGTTATCACAATCCGCGTGCTATCGACAGTTAATGGACGAATCCGCTCTAAAACCTGCTGGATATCATGCCACTTACCCAGCGAATTGCAGATAAGAACATAATCAAATTTTTCTGTTAAGTGCATTTCATGCGGATTCGCTGCGTAGAATTTTAAATGCGGGAATCGCGATCTTGCCAATTCAATAGCATCCGGGTCATCATCAACTCCAACGCCATAGGCCGGCTTAACTGCAGCCAGAAGGTCGCCGCATTCACAGCCAACGTGCAAAACCCTGCTGTTTGGCTTAACAACAAATCTATAAATTTTGTCAAGCCAATTGTAATAATATGAATTGCGTTTTCGCCAACGAGGCAATTTGGAAGAACTGCCTGCAGTAGATTCGTCTTCTGTCATCTTTCTTCTGTCTTCTGAAATAGTAAGTGTTCCTGGATACTATCGGCATCCAGATTTTCAATAACGCCTCTCTCAGTAATGATAGCGGCAATATCTTTGGCCTCCGTGACATCAAAAGCCGGATTATACACATCGACCCCATCTGGAGCAATTTGCTTATTCCCAAATTTCGTCACCTCATCAGAGAGTCTTTGCTCGATCGGTATCTCGGCTCCGCTGTTTATACTCAAATCGAACGTGCTTGACGGGGCTGTGATATAAAATGGGATGTGGTGCTGCCTTGCAAGCACACTCAAACTATAAGTGCCGATTTTATTTGCTGTGTCGCCATTAGCTGCAATCCGGTCGGCGCCGGTTATTACCGCATTAACTTTGCCTTGCTTCATTAGCCATCCTGCCATATTGTCACATATAACCGTGACATCGATACCAGCCTGGGTTAACTCCCAGGCTGTCAAGCGAGCACCCTGCAGCAAGGGCCGAGTCTCATCCACGTAAACCATGAACAACTTGGCCTTTTTATGCGCTTCAAACATCACCGATAAAGCCGTCCCCTGTCCTGCAGTTGCAAGTGCGCCGGCGTTGCAATGCGTCAAAATACCGAAACCTTGTTTGATAAATCTTTCACCGTTCCGGCCTATCTTGCGGCACATATCCACATCTTCCTGATAAATAGTGTTCGCTTCGGCCAGAACAACTTCGCGCAACTGCTGCAAAGTTGCGTTGGGCTGAGCAGCTATAAATTTATCGGCACTTTTCTGAACTCGATCCAGTGCCCAAAACAAATTTACGGCTGTCGGACGAGACGAAGCTAAGTACTCACGCGCTTTGGCCAAAACATCAACTCCTTCCTTCAAGCTGCTATCAGAAGGCAGTTTTTGTATAGACAAAACCAGCCCGTAAGCTGCCGAAACCCCAATAGCTGGAGCACCGCGAACGGTAAGTGTCTTTATCGCTTCATAAAGTTGTTCCTTATCCCGGCACTGCAATTTGACAAACTCACCAGGTAGCTTACGCTGGTCTATCAACTGCAGAAAGCCGTTAACATCGCCAATCCATTTAACTGCCTGGACAATCATAACAGTCGTCTCTCGTGCCTCGTCCCCCGTGACTCGGTGACCAGCCATCGCCAAAACCTGCGGTTTTGACGCTGCCACCCGTCGTCCTTTCCGCAGAAATCAGAATTTAGAAGACAGAGTGTCTGTCGTCTGACCTCTGTCGTCTGTCCTCTGTTATCTATCGACTCTTGCGCCGCCGCCTTTAATAACCCTTTCAACCTCCCGCAAGCTCGCTGTGGTTGTGTCGCCAGGTGTGGTCATCGCCAAAGCGCCATGTGCCGCACCATAATTTACTGCCTCGGCAGGCGTTTTGCCTTCCATAAGAGCGTAGATAAGGCCAGAGGCGAAACTGTCACCACCGCCGACACGGTCACAAATCTCCAGGTCCAGCCTCAATGTGGCATCATAGAACTGGCCATCTGCATATATAATCGCACCCCAATCGTTGACGCAGGCGGTCTTTGCGTTGCGCAGTGTGGTGCCCACGACCTTGAAATTGGGAAACTTCTTTACCGCCTCGGCTATCATTTTCTTAAAGTTCGTTGGATCGAGCTTCGAGAAGGTTTTATCCAGCCCCTTAACCTCAAATCCAAGTGCTGTCGTAAAATCTTCTTCATTGCCTAACATTACATCAACGTGAGGCGCGATAGCGCGATTTACCTCTCGTGCTTTTTTCTGTCCACCAATGTCCCTCCACAGTGAGTTGCGGTAGTTTAAATCATAAGAAACCACAGTACCGTATTTTTTTGCAGTTGTTACCGCTTCCATAATAACATCAGGCGTCGTTTCAGACAGTGCTGCAAAGATACCGCCGGTGTGGAACCAGCGGACGCCATCCTGTGCAAATATTTTTTCCCAGTCGATATCGCCTTTCTTCAGCTGCGAGGCAGCGCTGTTGGCCCTATCCGAACAGCCGACAGCTGCCCGCACACCGAAGCCCCGTTCGGTAAAATTAAGGCCCACTCGTACCTTCCTGCCGATCCCATCATACTGGACCCACTTAACATATTCCATACCGACGCCGCCCTGATAAATCAAATCCTCAAGCAGTCTGCCTACCGGATTGTCGGTGATCGCAGTTACGACCGCAGCGGTTTTGCCAAAACAGCGTTTCAGACCTCTGGCAACGTTGTACTCACCGCCGCCCTCCCAGGCTCTAAAGTATCTGGTCGTATGGATTCTTTCTTCGCCCGGATCGAGGCGAATCATGATTTCACCAAGTGAAACTATATCGTATTTGCAGTCAGACTTAGGCTTTGTCTCTACAACTGTCATACAAACTCTCCTATATGACTCTTATTAATCGTTATATATCCTGCCTTCTCTAAAATCTTGCCAAGCCGTCTCAAATGCTTTTCTTCTATCTTGTGCCGGTCTTGGTTTTATATTCCGACACCGGAACAAATCAGGCGAGCTTTCATCGTATTCAACCTGCAATATAGAATTTCTCAGTGATTCGTTTTCAGGCTTGAATTTCAGAGTTTTGCCATTCGCCTTGTTAATAATATCAGAATGTATTTCAATCCCATCTTCAGTCAAAACAAGATGCGAGCCGCGCGAGCCGCTACCTTGCTGAAGTAATTCCACAATCGCTTTTAGATACGCTACACCGGTCAAAACAAGATGCTCTGCCCGGGTTGCGGTTATGATACTCTCAGCGTTGCCCAACCTGAAACCCTGCTGTCGTATATTGTTATAAAGTTTAACCGCCTCGCTTAGGCCTGAGCGGGCATCGTTTAGTTCTCTTACATGCCCCGCCGATACCGTCATGCGATTCTGAACACCTTGCATTACTTCTTCTGGTACTAAGCCGGATGTGCTTTTGTAGGTCTCAATCTTGGTAATAAACTGACTTAGCTGTTTGTCTATTTCAGTCTGTTTGTCAGAATAATCAGGCAGGTCGCTGCCGTAGACATTCACGATATACTCTGCCGCGCGCAGGCCGCCGGTCTGGCCAGCGTTAAGGGCAGAGCCGCCGGGTCGTTTGACGCCATGAGTACCGGCCATCTCCCCGATGACAAAAGTACCGGGAATATTAGACTGCCACCATCTATCCACGGCAAAGCCACCATTATTGTGCTGGGCACAGACCGCGATTTCAAGTGGCTCCAAAAATAAATCAATGCCGTTTTCTTTATAAATCTCGATAGCAAGAGGGTTCATATGCGCCAACCGTTCGATAGGTGTATTCTGAAACGCACCTGCTTTTTTCAGATATTGGTAAGCCTCCGGCTCGAGGTCATTGATGTCAAAATCCTTCATTGAAGCATTGCCTACAGGATTGTTTAAAAAGTCCATAAAGACACGTCGGCCCTTTTGGCTCTCATTAAAGACAAGAACGTCAATTAATGATGATTGCAGATTCTCAATGCGTTGAGGATCGAAAGGCCACTGGTAGCCTTTAAGAAAAATATTCGTTGCCATCTTGCTCATTGAGGGCAAAAAACTGGCGAGAAATTCACACTCATCTTTGCCTTGGGCATCAGTACTGAAAATCCGCGGGATTGCCTGCATATATGTGCCGGAAACATTCCAGCGAAACTTTACACTTGCCAATCCAAACTGTGATTCAGTTAAATTCTCAGCAATTAAACCCGCTTTAAATGCAAGGCCATGGATGCCAAACTGGCCCTTGGGGTAAACACTGGTTTTGTAGATCTCACCGGGCCCACCAGCAGCAAGGACAATATTAGCACCAAGGAAAACGTTAATTTTGAGTTTTGAGTTTTGAGTTTTGAGTTTATCTATTGCTACAACGCCTGCGATTCTTTTTGATTTGCCGCTACCAACTGTGAGCAGATGCGCAATTTCCTGATTGTCATAAATCATAACACCATATCGCTCAAGTTGTTTCTGAAGGCAAACGCTCATAAATTTGCTGGTTTTGGGGCCGGCGGAGGTGGCCCGTTCATACGGGTCATGATCTGTTTTATAGCCGATGAAACTACCCATAGAATCGGTTGGAAACGGCACGCCCACCTTTACTAAATGGTAAAATTCACGAAGTGAGCCTATCGCCTCAGCAAAGGCTAAATCACTGTGGCAACACCCCCCAGCAGTCAAACTTTTTGCAAACTCTTCGGCACTATCTGCTATATCCGGACTGGTGCCTATCTTGTAATACGTCTGCTTATCTGAGCCGCTCATGCGCGATGCACCTAAGCCTATTCCTCCTGTGACTACGGCAATCCTTTCCTGCGGGTCTTCAATCCCTTTCTGTCTCATAAACTCATAAAGGTGTACCGCACAGTTCATCCCTGCTGCCCCTGAGCCGACAATCACCGTGTTGTAGCGATGGAAGGCAATTGTCTGATTGGCTATTTCTTTGGTTTGCATAATGGATAAGCTCCTTGCCTTATGTTTCTATGTGACGTTGAAATTTCTGCCGGTGGTTTGGCTTATCTGTTCCACCGAAGCCTTGGCAAAATCGATATCAGGATATTTGTCCGCCCGCTGCTTGTCTATCAATTGCTTAATCTTTTTCAGCTCCTGCGCTAAAAGGTTATAGTCCTGCTCGTCGATGATTTTTTTCATTGTGTTTTTTTCGATCATACTAAACGAGCCGCCCAATACCAAAACACCAACATCAATGTAATCGGGAATGTTGCCGGGATTCGTTCCTCCTGTGGGTACAAGGCTAATAATCTTATGAATAGCTGGGTCGATTGCTTTGATGAAGGCTGGGCCGCCGAGCTGTTTAGCTGGGAATACCTTGCAAAGATTCGCCCCCTTGGAAAACTGGCTGAAAATCTCCGTCACCGAGCCGCATCCTGGTATCATAGGTATCTTGCCAGCAAATTTTTTGTAGCTCTCATCGCTGAAATTACCCGCCGAAACAAGAAATTGCGCACCGGCATCGGCAACTTGCTGAACTGAAGGCAGCGGGTCTTGCAGATTTGCCTTGTTGTAAACTTCAAGCATTCCCTGCGAGTCGATTAAACTTGCCGAACCCGCTACAAAATCGGGCAGCTCCTTATACAGCCGTGACAGTTTCTCTAAAGGCTTACTTATCCGGCAGGTTACTTCCATATTATTGACACCCGCTTTTATAAGAGCCTCAGCGGTCTTAACAACGTCGAGCTTATCCTGATTAAATACCAGGATAAGACCATCTCTTAGCAATGTCGTAATTGTATCTTTGATATTCATCTGGAAACTAAAAACTCAAAGTTAAAAACTTAAAACCACAACGTAAATCTTAAAACTAAATAAGTTTTGAATTTTAAATTATATTTTTTGCATTTTTCGTTTTAATTTTTTCGCTTTCTTTACAGTCTTCTCAAATGAAAGCCGCCATCAACATTTATGACTTGGCCGGTTGAAAAATCCAGCCTGCCTTCAGCAATGGCCCCAACAGCCTTTGCGACGTCTACCGGCTGGCCCCAGCGTTTTATTGGCGTTAGCCCCTCTGCAATAAGCTTGTCATATTTGTCCTTGACGGCGCTGGTCATGTCGGTCGCTATAATGCCGGGCCTGATTTCAAACACACCAATATTATATTCGGCCAACCTGTCTGCGTACAGCTTTGTCATCATACTTATAGCCGATTTACTCAGACAGTATTCACCCCGTGACGGCGAGCTGGTGTATGCTGAGATCGAGCCTGTGCTTACAATCCGAAAGGCTCGCTGCGGATACCGCCTTTTTTGCTCTATCATCCAATTGGCTACCTGTTGGGTTAAAAAGTATGGCCCTTTAAGATTTATCCCCATCACTCTATCGAAGCTCTCCTCTGCAGCCTCAAGAATATCCATTCTTTTCAAAGGTGCAACGCCGGCATTATTTATCAGCATGTCACACCGGCCAAACTTGCTTTTGGCCAAATCAACAAGGCTCCTGCGGTCTGCGGCGCTACTTACATCGGCTCGCAAAATTTCACACCCGGCGCCGAGGCCTCTGATTTGGTTTTGTGTTTGGCCTGCTCTGGCTTCATCTGGCTTGCCTTTAGCATCGAAATCAAAATGGCTACCTATGACGTCATAACCCAATGACGCCAACTCTATAGCGATGGCTTTTCCGATACCCCGGCTGGCCCCGGTCACAATGGTTACAGGTCTTTCTGCCATTTTCAATATCCCCTATCTAACCGACATTTACCTATGAGTTAAACTTGGCTCAGCCAAGCAGTTAAGCTTATCTGCTATTAAACTAACCTATTTATGCGAACAATGCAAACACTCTGCATGGCTGCTGCCAAATTTCTAATCCCCCTCAGGAAAATTCCGATTCATCTGTTGGCATAAGAAGCGCAAGCGGAAGTAATTTAACTATTAGTAATTATACCTTCACTGTCGACGGCAAAATCGATGACGTCCGTATCTACGACGAGGCTTTGAGTGCTGATGAGATTGAGCAGCTTTACGACCAGGGCCAAAGCAGCCCAACCTACTACTTCTATCACTATGATGGCCTTGGTTCTGTGGTGGCCCTGTCTGATTCGGCCGGCGATATCGTCCAGTTCATCCTTCGCAGTAGCTACGGAGAATGGAACCTACGAGTACTCAATCTTTGGCCAGGTGGCCGCTTCGGATCCAAATCATCCCAATCCGTATCTATTTACCGGCCGACGGTTCGATACTGAAACTGGTCTTTACTATTACCGTGACCGGCACTATAATCCATACATTGGCCGATTCATGCAGACCGACCCAGTAGGGTATGGGTATGGATACTGCAGTAACAATCCGATCGGCTGTGTGGACCCATCTGGGCTTTTGTCAATCTGTTTTTATGATCCAGATGAGATAGTTGAAGACCCAAATTCGCCATACTATGGGCAGTCCCTTTTAGGGGAAGCTGCCAATGATTTTGGTAAATACGCCTTCAGCATGAGGAGCCTCGATCCAGAATTATCGGATACTGAATGGATAATAGCGATACTTGAAGCCCTGGTAAATGGCGGATTGGAAATCACCGACGTGTATTTTTTTGACCATAGTCATGTGACAGTGGATGAGTATGATCGCATTACCGATGTTAAGGCATTGGAATTCGGTGGCGAAGTGGTTCCCATTTCCAATGAACAACAATTCTGGGGAGACCTTGGGAATGCCGTGCCAGAGGGTGCCACCATTCACTTCAGACAATGCGCTGTTGGCTTCAAGGCATGGGATGATATTGGCAAAGAAGAAAATTCGAGCCATCTCGCAAATTTAGCTTCGTGGACCGGTAGAGACGTAACAGGTGCGGCTCTTGAAGTAACATGGGTTCAGATCGAATTGGGTAAGCCTGGTACATTAGACCGTCCTGACTATTATTTTCACGTTCTTTATAAAGCGTACCATGAGGATGAAGTTATTAGGGTCAAAGAAGTTTGGTGTAATGATACCGGCCCAGGCCCACGACCGTATTGATATTGACGCTTGCGATCCTGTCAGGGTAAGCTAAAATAATACATCGTTTGGTAATCAATGAAAGTAAAGGAGCTAATCATGAGATCGGATACTTACGATATCAAGAAAAGTGCATCAGCCTCGAAGTTAAGAGTATGTGGGATTATCGCTTTATGTGGTCTTTTGATATTTATTATGCTATCTTGCCGAAAAAGAACTTCTGTGCATGAGTCGCCAAAGCCGTCGGAGCCCTCACCGCCTGATCTTAGCCATTGTACTCGTGTTGAGATTCAGCTTCTTCCGTCAACTTTAGACTATTTTTGTCCTGTTTCTGCAAATCATAATCTCCTAAGCCCTGAGGAGACGAAATATTTACAGTCTCTTGAACCAATCATAGTGGAAGATCAGCAGCGCATCAAAGCTCTTGCCCATGATGTGAGTTTATTATCATACAGAGGGCCGGCATTAGGAGAAATTGGTATAAAAAACCGTACTCGTTTTTCTTTTTACCATAACAGCGGACGACTGACATCCTTCACCAGAATTGGCAATGTTATACAAACCGAGGATAGACATCGGTTCAGGAGCAGAGGCTTTCCAAGCATAGCGACGTTCGTATCACAGGCGCACGAACAAATACAGCCGTTTGAGTTTCGAGCAGAGTGTGCAGAACATATTGACAATCTGGGTGACTGGTTAGATGTGGGCGACAGCTCTGGGGAGCCATACCCACAACAGTCTGAATGGTGTGATGCCATTGTTAAGCGGATTGATAGAGCTTACGGATCGAACAAAGAAGAAGTACAAAGTCTATTTGCATGTCCTGGAGCAAGTGGCGGTAAATGGCATTACGCGATGAATCCGAATTGCAAACAGGATTCTCCGCCGGATACTGTGTTTCTTTTCGAAGCAAAGGCCGGCTGGAATCAGCACGGCGGGCCGGAGCTATTTACTTTCGATAACCACGAACCAAAGGGCGGTTGTGTTCTTCTCAATGACGGCACCGTGAAGTTTATAAGAACACAAGAGGAGCTACAACAACTTCGTTGGGAAAAAAAAAATGACAGCGTACAGCGTTTATGGTATTTTAATTCTGTTCTCTGTGACCTCTGAGTTCTCTGTGGCTTTCTTCTAATTATTCGTCCCGATGTTCTTCGGGATTCGTGTTAATCCGTCTTCGCCGTGCGGGGCTACGCTCGTCTGGGCGGAGCGCTTCGCCGTAGCCTGGCCGGACAGGTTCGTGGTTATGATTTAACCTCGAATGTAGAAATACCCAGCCATTCCCAGCCCCCATGTGAAGCGCATTTCGTGAAGCGTATCTCGTAGCTCTGCCACAGGTATTGCGCATCGCGCCAAGAGCAATAGCAGCCGAATCAACTTACAAAAACTCCGCACACCAAAAAGGAAATGGTAGGCACAGCTTACGATTCAGCGAGCAGACTCAGGTCGAGCGGCTGCTCGAACTACGCTCCAGTGCGTCGTTACGAACCGGCCGGCACCAGGTCCAGTAGAACTCGTGGGCTTATTAGCTGACATTTGCCATTAAAATTATAGTGAGCAGACACCTAAATAAGACCGGACGCGGTACTTTAATTTGGCACGTCCAGGTCTAATTTATTGCCTTAGAAATTGGTCTATTTCTTTTGCGGCAGCCATTCCATCGGCAACAGCCGCAACTACTGTGGATGGTCCTCTTACCAAGTCGCCTCCAGCAAAAACTGCCGGCCTGGAGGTCGCCAGTGAATTTCCTCCCCGCTTTCGCGGGGACAAGTTTACCCCTGCGGAAGCAGGGGTTTGGATAAGGCCATTTCTAAATTCCACACCTTGGAGAATTTCCTCAATATCCTCCGGCGACTTCTGTCCTATGGCCTCTACCACCACGTCCATATCAAGCTCATAAGCGCTCGAGACTATCGGGCAAGGCCTGCGCCTTCCCGTCTCATCCGGCTCACCTAATTTAGTGGGACAGACTTTAATTGCTGTTAGTTTTCCATCCCGAGAATTAAAGCCAAGCGGCTGAGTCAATATCAAAAAATGGACGCCTTCACCTATCGCCTGCTCACGCTCAGCTCGCCAGGCCGGCATCTCTTCAAAGGAGCGACGATATATGATGTAAACATCTTTGGCGCCGGCCTGCTTAGCGGTGACCGCCACATCCATAGCAGTATTGCCACCACCTATAGATGCCACGCATTTGCCTTCGAGGTTCAGTTTGCCTGGCTTCTTAGCTGCCGAAAGAAATTCCATCGCATTCCACAGGCCATCGATTCTTTGATCGCTGATACTAACCGATTTTGGCAGGCCCATGCCAATAAAAGTAGCGTCAAACCCTTCTGACATAATAGCATCCAGATTATAATCGGCTTTTAATTCTTTGCCCAGACGCAAAACCATTCTGTCCGCAGGAATATCTTTGAATACGGCAGCAATCTCATTTTTCAGCGAATCACTATATCTGGCCGGCGGAATTGCTGATTCTACGATTCCGCCAAATTCAGCACTTTTATCAATAATTGTCACCGTATAACCTGCTTCAAGTAGTTTAGCTGCACAGGACAAACCAGCCGGCCCAGCACCAATTACAGCTACGTTCTTGCCCATCACTTTTTTAGGCACTCGTAGTTTCGACCAATCATTTTTGTTGGCTTGTTTAGCTAAATACCTTTGTATATCAGCGATCGGTAAAGGTCCGTCGCCGATAAATCCTTGCAAGCAGCTGCCTTCGCACTGCTGCTCGACAGGACACAGCCAGGCACAAACTTCAGGAAACACATTTGCTTCTCTTAGAACCTCGTAAGCAGCCTGGTCCTGACCATCCAGGAATAAGCTGATGAATTTCGGTATGTCTACACCGGCAGGACACGTCAGTTGACAAGTGGGCTCCTGGCACTTCCGACAGGCCTGTGCAAGCCTGACAAGATTTTCTCTATCGCTCATTCTGCCGTGTCTAAATATTGCGCCGTATACTTTGTTGTCTCGAAATACACAGCCTGTCCTTCCGCCGTAACGCATTATCTGCGTGCACCCACTGCAGGCCACACAGACTTTATTTGGGTCCATCCGGCCGTAAGTTAAAATATCTTTTGCAAAATCCGGATATGCAAACGCCATCCGGCCCGCACCTATAACAGTCGCCAGGCCGTTTGCTTTACTTGCTGCCCCCACGTTTGCAAAAAGAGTTCTGAGCCAACTATAACCCGTTCCGACAATCGCAATATCTGGAAATTCTTTTTGAATTTCGCCTGCCAGATTGATGAGTCTTGCCACACCCATGAGCGGATGTTCCGGCTCTTCATATCCTCCAACTATCGGCTCATTGAAAGGCCTGCCTACATGCGGATTGTAATAAGGATTTGCAACTGTGATGTTAATCAGCTTAACGCCTCGTTGCTGCAAAAGAGCGATCAATTTTTTTGGCTCCGTTAAATCCGGCTTAGTGTAATCATCCTTATCAACTCCCCAACCATAAGGATACGGTATAGCATCATAGACACCAAGCCGTGTTACAACCGGCTTGTCATCACCAAGCTCTTTATGGATTCTATCAACAGCCTCTAATAAGAATCGCGTCCGGTTCTGGAAGGAGCCACCATATTTGCCGGCTCGTTTATGGCAGGCAAAAAGCTCATTGATAAGATAACCATGACAGGATTTTACATCGACAGCATCAAAACCAGCTTCAAAAGCAATTCCGGCTGCTCTGACATAGGCATCGGCAAGCTCATCGAGATACTTATCCGTCACGATAGACCAATCAGCAGGTATCCTGCTTTTTCCGTTTGGATTGGGCGGCTGCTGTGGAACCAATGGATCTCGATACGGGTCACGTTGAGCAATTATGGGACGTGCGATTCCCTCAGGCTTACTATATCTGCCGGAATGCGTTAATTGTAACACGATTACCGGCTTGTGCTTGGGCCCCATCGCCTCAGCCGCCACCTCTCGTATTCTTCCGACCATTGCTGCAAAGCTCTCTTTGCTGTCCTTATTAATCCATAACTGTCGCGGATTAGCTCTGCCTTCGCCAACAACGGCTGTCGCCTCAACCCAAATCAAGCCAGCCCCACCGGCCGCAAATCTTTCGCATCGTCTAAAGGTTAGTTTACTCGGCCGACCCGCAGAATCGCCGTCACAGCCTTCCATAGGATGCACCGCCAGTGAATTGGGAACAAGTAACTCACCCACCTGCACTGGCTCAGCCAAGATGGAAACATCTTCTTTAGCATCGAGCCGGATTCCGAGCTGTGCGCTCAATCGTTGCAAGTCTTCAATTCCACCCAACTTAAATTCCCACATTTGTTTCTCCCAAAAATACGTTCGGTCGTAATATTACGCTAACCTGCTGCACGTTTTCGCTTTGTACTTCTGGCTTCTGATTCTAAATCTATAGCCGGTGCTTTCTTTCTTTCAGCGGATAATTTTGTTTTAAGAAATTTTGCTGTATAACTTTTTCTATTCTTGATAATTTCCTCTGGCGGTCCTGTAGCAACAACCCTACCGCCGTCATCCCCGCCTTCAGGGCCAAGGTCTATTATATAGTCGGCCATCTTGACGACATCCAGGTTATGCTCGATTACAACCACGGTATTACCCAAATCGCACAGCCGCTGCAGGACCGCCAGCAGGTTATCAATATCTGCAAAATGCAGCCCAGTGGTCGGCTCATCAAGTACATAGAAAGTGTGCCCGGTGGCGGCCTTTCCCAGCTCAGCAGAAAGTTTTACCCGCTGAGCTTCGCCGCCGGATAAAGTCGTTGAGGACTGACCCAGCTTCATATAGCCCAGACCAACGTCATTGAGCGTTTTGAGTAACCTGACAATCGTCGGGAAATTGGCGAAAAAATCAAGTACATCTTGAATCCTCATATCGAGCACATCAGCAATGTTTTTACCTTTATATGTAACCTGCAAAGTTTCCGGATTGTATCTTTTGCCTTTGCAGCTTTGACAAGTGACAAAAACATCAGGCAAAAAGTGCATCTCAATCTTCTTTATCCCTTGGCCCTTGCAGTATTCACAGCGCCCTCCTTTAACATTAAAGCTGAACCGGCCAGGCTTGTAACCACGAATTTTTGCCTCTCGCGTCAACGAAAATAATCTTCTTATCTCGTCAAAAACTCCGGTATACGTCGCTGGATTGCTCCGGGGTGTCTTTCCAATAGGCGACTGGTTTATCTCTATAACCTTATCAATTTGCGAAGTGCCGAGAATGGTCTTATGTCTGCCGGGCTTTTCGCGAGACCCATAAAGCCAGCGCCGCAGCGCTCTTAGCAAAATCTGGCTAACCAAAGTACTCTTGCCGGAACCCGAAACACCCGTGACGCAGATAAACACACCAAGCGGGAATTTCACATCGATATTTTTGAGATTGTTCTGGGCGGCTGCCTTTACTTCGATGCACTTTTTCAGATTGTAAGGTCTTCTCCTCACGGGCAAAGCTATACTCTTTTTGCCGGCAAGATACTGCCCTGTCAACGAGCTGTGACAGCGGGTCACAGTCGCCAAATTCCCCTGTACAACAACTTCTCCGCCGTGAGCACCTGCCGCCGGGCCAATATCAATAATATGGTCCGCACTTTTGATAATATCCTCATCGTGCTCAACCACTATAACAGTATTGCCAAGCTGGGTGAGCCGTTTCAATATGCCCAATAAACGATTATTGTCACGCCTGTGCAGCCCTATGGTCGGCTCATCAAGCACGTAACATACTCCGACCAGGCCACTGCCTACCTGCGTTGCAAGCCGGATCCGCTGAGCTTCACCTCCAGCAAGCGTTCTGCTCATCCGGTCGAGGGTCAAATACTCAAGCCCAACATCAACCATAAATTTTAGCCTTGCTTTTATTTCCTTTAACACCTGTGCGGCAATCACAGTCTTTTCTTTGTCCAATCTCAACTTATTGAAAAACTCCTGTGCCTTTTCGATAGATAGCTTTGTCAATTGATGTATGTTTTTGCCCCCAACAGTTACAGCCACAGCTTCCGGCCGAAGCCTTGCACCGCTGCAGCTTCGACAGGGCTGCTCCGAAAGATAGCCGTGCAACCTGGTTTTAACGTACTCGCTGGTTGTGGTTTCCCACCGCCGGGTCAGATTCGGGATAACCCCTTCAAACCATACACCATATTTTTGCTCATCAGCCTCGGTCGTTCCGTACATCAGGATTCTTTTTATTTCATCTGGTATTCGCTCAAATGGCATCGATTTACTTATGCCCATGTTTCTGCAGAACCGCTTTATGAGCCGGTTATAAAAAATATTCATTCTCTTGCCGCCCTTGCGCCAGGCCTCGATGGCAC
>CAYNKI010000045.1:0-19090 GCA_964397675.1 uncultured Pirellulales bacterium | reverse complement strand
GCTGGCCCAGGCCAGGGCTGAACGAAAAAGAAAACGGAAGGACCATGAGCGTTTGCTGGCCGAGGTCTTAGCGAAGGAAGAATTGGATCGACGCCACTGGCAAGAAGAGTTGAGGCCGCAAGCTAAAAGGCTCGCTCAGTTGTTGACAGACGGGGCTGACTTCAAACAGGCAGAGCGTGAAGCGGTTGAAATAGGTCTTAAGGCGTGGCAAATAGGGGGACTAAGTTGCATGCAAGAGCTTCGCAATATGGCAATAGCCATATCCAAAGACAATAGTCAGGGCGAGAAAATTATTGACTACATCCCTTTTTGGTGGGACGGTATCGGAAGCTGGCGGAGCCCATCGCTGGGCTGAAATAGAAAGAAGATTTCATAGTGATAAATCAAAAAGTAAAGCCAAACGGATTCGCTTTCTTTTTTGTTGACCACATTTACTTTTCACAGTGTCCTGCGTCTTCGCAACCAGCCGACTCGGTACGTTTGTAGCACACGGACCTTGCTGGACGTGACTGGGCTGTGCCTCAGATAGAGACAGATATAAAGATCCTTCCTGATGTAAGGACGAATTCTTTGATTGTGGTGGCCAATGATCTCTACAATTTACGAACAAAAGTGGCATCGCAGGATCGAACATTTGAGCTTCTGCCCTCTTTAGAATCCTTAATCAAGCAAGGTGGTCTGGAGGAAAGAACGGCAAGTATGAAGCAGCAGGAATTACCACTTGATGAGAACTACTATGAGAGAATTGTTCAAATAAGACTGGAAAGTCTTACACTTGAACAGCTTGTTGATTTACTCCAAAAGTTGGAATCATCAGAGGTCTTAGTAAAAGTAAAAAGCCTACACATCAAAAAGAATCTAACAAACGCAAACCTGCTCGATTCAATAATTGAGATAAGTAATCTGAAACCAAGCCAAAACTAAATATACTCTCTGTGATTGTCAGGATATTGCAATGCTATCTTTTAGTGAATGATCACCTTCAACCTTTACCAATGCATGCGCCTACATCTTAGAATGCTTGCACTATTAATCACTCATATGCAATGTATAATACATTAACATTCTAAGGCAAAAATCTGGCCCTTAGCATTAATACAATAAGTATATATTACTCTCACCCTTGTGCGTACATCAACTGATGGTATCAGCCCACCTTAACACTTCTTTATTGCAGAATTTCAAGGCGCACATGGGCTGCGGATATACTTTGTATCTGTGTCATCCCATACGCCACCTGCACCAAGTGCGCCAAAAGTTACCCCGGCGCCCCAAATAGCAGTTGGCCAGTTCCAGCCGAACCAGGTGAATATATTATCGTCGTCATCTTCGTCGCCATATCCAGCCAGTTGGGCACTTGTAGTTATTGGTTCACTGAGGCTCTGCAACTCGACTGTTCTGGCTGCTGGCAAACAAACTGTAGCGACAGGATTTAAGGCACCTTCGCAGGAGGTTGCGGCACATATATTTGCTATTTGGGCAGATCTTATACCCTCAACTCGAGCCCAATGTGGCAAAGATGATGCTTTGACAACTTTAAGATTTCTGGTCAGCCCCAGCTTGCTCACGAGCTTTTGAAAGTTTTTGTTTTTACCCAGGTCACTAAAGTCTATCGGTTGGCCAGCAGTACCGGTTTTGCATGTTGAGACCGAATGTTGCAGCGTCTCGTTAAAACCATTGACATTTGTTGTTGCTTTGAAAACAGAAATACTAAGATAGATATCCTCAAATTCTTGGTCAAAGACATAAACGCTGTTAATTCTTGATTGAATAGATCCTACGCTCTCATTTTCTTTCTCGGTCTTAACAGAAAAAGGTTCCGATAACGCCCTGATTGCTATCATCTCACCAAATGCCTCTGTGTTCATTCGTATCGCTGTCATGGTAAACTTCAGCTTACTGGGAACTGAATCACCAAGGGGCGAAATATCAAAACTTTGTTTCCATGTTTTTCCAACATTCTTATTTGTAACTTTCTTGAGGGCCTTGGCACACTGATTACTTACCTTTTCTAAAAATGCCAAGTCTTTCTTAGTTGATGATAAATACTGGGTCTTACCATCAATATTAAATGATAATTTGTCTTCACCCAAGCTGGAATCAGTAGAAAGAGAGTACTGCACTTTATCATTTGAAGTCACCTTCTTCACTGTACATTGCATTTCTACTTCGTTCCTAAATTGGCTCTTGCCACTATACTCCAAGGATGAGAGCAGCTTATAATGATTCAAGTTTTCATTTTGTGTCGCTATGGTAGTTTGTCCAAGCATTAACAAAAATGTTATGCTTAGTGTCATAGCTAAACACAATTCTCGCCTTTTCCTAAAACATCTTGTCTTTTCCATACTTTTCTCCTTTCAACAATTTTCCTTATCAAAAAAATCCCGAGAAACTCTAAAACACCCCAATTTAAGATATTGCTGTTTTACCTATGTCACTCAGCAATTAAACTCATACTTTACTGTTACCTGAAACCTTGTCAATCTTTACTGTTACCTGGAACATTGTCAATAAGAAATTGAAATTTTTCCCATTTTTTAAAACTTTTTTTGTGTATATAATTCAGCGAGAAGAATAGGCAAAATGCAATATATGGGTAAGTGGCATTTGCTTTATTAAGTTGGGTTAACCTGAGAGAAATTTATCGGTGACATTTGTTAGAATAGTAGAGCTGAAAGGTGTGGCTAAGACATATATTTATCGGACGTGTTTTCGGGAAGAAGAGTTGATGTGGGACATTGTTTAATAACGATGGTTGGAAGGCTATGGGATATATCTAAAATAGAATGTTGTAGTTGTAGTGCTTTGGACCATACTCAATAATTTTTTTAAGTCATCAACAAATACAATCACAAGTTTTCTTGTACGTAATTGATGGCATTTATGAAGATTGTCATGCCGTCACCATCTCTCGTCTTTCGAGTCTCGTCTCTCGTCCCTCGTATCCTGTATAAGCGCGACCAGTGAGGGTGCTGGGTCAGTCGAACGTATCTTTCTGGGTGTGGCATCAGCCCCAAGACACGGCCGGTAGAATCTGTTAGGCCAGCTATCGAATTTATCGACCCGTTTGGATTAATCGGATAATCATTTTCATTGCCATTTTTATCCACGTATTTGAACGCAATGAATCCATTAGACTTCAATTTCTCTAACGTGGATTCATTTTTCATGACCACTTTGCCCTCAGCATGTGCGACTGGTAGATAAATTTGTTTGCCAGTCTCAATGAAAATACACTTTTTAGTTTGTGGTGCCAGATATACCCATCGGTCCTCGAATTTGCCGCTGTCATTATACGTTATAGTAACTTCTTGGTGGCGTCCCTGTGTGATGGAATCATCACCTGGTAGGATACCCACTTTAACCAGTACTTGAAAACCATTGCAGATACCGAGAACCAATTTGCCGGCTTTGATAAATTTTTTTATAGGTTCATAAAGATGATGAACGATTTGATTGGCCAGAATTTTACCTGCAGCTACATCGTCACCGTAGCTAAATCCGCCTGGAACAACGAGAATATGGTATTGGTCCAGCACGTTCTTATCTTCAATTATCCTGTTTATATGCACGCGCTCAGCCTTTGCACCAGCTAGTTCGAGAGCGTATTCGGTTTCCATATCGCAATTTATACCCGCTGCACGCAAGACTACCGCTCTTATCTGTGTCATATTTGTCCCTCATTCTTGGTTACTACCAGTTAAACGTTTTTTGCCATGCTTGCTTTAATGAATCCAAATCCTGTTCGATAACGGCGTTGCTGTATTCTGCCCTTATAACCAGTGTTTTTTGCTCTACTACCTTTCCAATTTGTCCAAACGGGTAATTCAGCATCAGCTTTGCGAAGGCATCGTAATTTTCCGGCTCAACTTCCACGATATAGCGCGAGTTTGATTCGCTGAATAGTTGCACATTTATTCGCGAACAATCCTTACTTTTTGGCAGACCTCGCAAATCTGCTTCTATGCCCAGTCCACCGGCGAAAGCCATCTCTGCAAGAGCAACAGCCAGCCCTCCTTCAGAACAATCGTGGCAACTGGTGACAAGGCCGTTGTTTATTGCAGTTGAAATTTTTTCTGCAATTTTCGGCGCAACTTCAAGATCTAACTTCGGGACGTTAGCTCCCATCTGGCCGTTAATTTTATAATAGTGTGAACCTCCCAATTCATTTTTGGTTTCACCCACAATGAATAGAAGATTGCCAGCATTTTTGGCATCCATTGTGACACACTTATTGATGTCATCGACAGGGGATATTGCACTTATCAAGAGCGTTGACGGAATGGATATTCGTGTTCCATCCTCGCAGGCGAATTCATTATTTAATGAATCTTTGCCGGAAATAAATGGAGCGCTGAAAGCCATTGCACCGTCAAAGCAGCCCTGTGCTGCTCGCACCAATGGGCCGAGCGTTTCCGGCTTCGTGCAGTCACCCCAGCAGAAGTTATCCAGCAGAGCGACGCGATTGACTTGTCCACCCACGCATATAAGATTTCTGATCGCCTCATCGATTCCAGCGAGAGCCATCCAATAAGGATCAATATCACCATAGAGCGGATTCATCCCGCAACTGATAGCAAGGCCTTTATCAGAATTGAACTTAGGTTTTATAACTGCTGCATCACTGGGCCCATCGTTATTTGCGCCGGTCAGCGGTTTGACTACCGAACTGCCCTGAACTTCGTGGTCGTATTGGCGGATTACCCATTCCTTACTGGCGACATTATATGATGAAAGAATTTGCAAAAGCTCCTCGTTATAATTATCTTTTTTAGCTAATACAGGCTCTGCTAACTGCGGTGTTTTCCAAACTGCTTTACGAGAGTATTTTGGCAGACCCCCGTGCCAAAACTCCATATCGAGCTCGCCTACCAGTTGGCCTTTGTATCGCAATCTTAGCTTTTTATCGCCGGGGAATTTGCCTATTACCGTTGCCTCGACATTTTCATCCGCGAAGATTTTCATGATGGCTTTTAAATTTTCCGGCTTAACAGCTAAGACCATTCTTTCTTGTGCTTCGCTAATCCAGATTTCGGTGTAGTTTAAGCCGGCATATTTTAATGGGACTTTTTCCAAATCGACTTCTACGCCGAGTTCTTTACCCATTTCGCCTACGGCACCGCTTAACCCCCCGGCACCGCAGTCAGCGATTGCCTCATATAGGCCAGCTTCATTTGCCTGAAGTATCACATCTAACACTTTTTTTTCTGTTATTGGATTGCCAATTTGCACGGCATGGGAAAAGATTGTTTCGTGCTCGTGTGTCATTTCACCGCTGGAAAAGGTTGCTCCATGTATTCCATCTCGGCCTGTTCTGCCGCCGACTACCACAACCACATTTCCAGCTTGTGGATTATCGAAGCATTTATTTTTGTCGATCAAGCCTATATTACCACAATATACTAATGGATTAGCTAAGTACCTGTCATCGAAATAAATCGCGCCATTTACCGTAGGTATCCCCATTCTGTTTCCGTAGTCACGTACCCCTGCGACAACACCTTTCATAATTCTTCTTGGATGTAGGACTCCTTTTGGGATCTCTTCGAGTTTCTTATCAGGTGGGCCGAAGCAGAAGATATCCGTGTTGGCTATAGGTTTCGCACCCAGGCCGGTCGCCATAGGGTCTCGAATCACGCCGCCAATGCCGGTAGCTGACCCGCCATAAGGATCAAGTGCTGATGGATGATTATGTGTTTCCACTTTGAAGCATATTGCTGAGTCCTCGTCAAATTCAACTACGCCTGCGTTATCCGTAAATACGGATATGCACCATTTTTTGTTGAGCTGCTTAGTGGCTTTGAAAACTGTATCTTTGAGTAAATTATCAAAATGTATCTCTTGGCCGTTGATTGACATATCGACAGCACTTTTCAGCGTTTTGTGTACGCAGTGCTCGCTCCAAGTCTGGGCGATTGCTTCGAGTTCGACATCGGTTGGTTCTCTACCGAGCTGCTGGTAATATTTTTGAATGGTTTGCAACTCGACTAAGTTAAGGAATAAATCCTTCTCTTTGCTCAGCGCTATTAATGCATCATCGTTGAGGTCACGTATTGGCCAGTGTACTATCTTTAGTTCATAGGGTTTTAGATGAGGACTTGGCGGTTCAGCTTCATTACCAGTTAATACTGTTTCAATACAATCATTTGCCAGAACTTTTTTTGTAATTGACTCTGTTTCCCGTGACGTAATATCACCTAAAAGGACATACTTCCATGCGGTTCGGACATCGTTAGCTTTTACACCCATATCAGCAATCGCTGCCATTACGGAGTCAGCTACAGGGTCGGTGACACCACTTTTTAAATGCACCTCGATCAGTGTTGCTTTTGCCAGACCGGCTGGTGCGCTGCTTCTTCCTATATAGTATTCTTCGCAAACCGGGTCGGCCAGAAGCTCTCTTGCCAGACGCTCAGCAAAAGCCTCATCGAAATCAGCCTGAATCAAAAATACTTTAGCCGACTGAACTGCTTCAACTGAATTGATTCCCAACTCTTTGATATCTTCCAGCACGCTGTTGCCGTGCACGTCGGAAAAGCCGGGCCGATTAAAAACCTCAAAGCGCCATTGCCTCACGATATTAATTCCTTCCTTTTTATCTTATACTTTATCATTGCAGAACGCTTGTTCCTTGCTGCCTCGAGTAGTTTTTCAATTTGTATTTTATTTTCGTTCTTGATTGCTTTTTTTATCTTCGATAGTTCAGCGATAATTTTATCGATACCCTTGGTAGTATTGTTCGCGTTTGTCAGCAGTACGTCAGCCCAAATGTTAGCAGGTCCTGATGCTACTCTGGAGGTATCTATGAAACCCTTACCGGCCAATTTTAGTTCTTCACTGTTGTTTGCATTTATCAACGCTGCTGCTACTACATGCGGTAGATGGCTGATGTTTGCAAAAATTCTATCATGTTCTGCCAGCTTCATTAATTTTACTGAGCAGCCAAGGTCTGACCAAAATCTATTAAGCGTTTGCACCGCTTGGCGATTGGTCTTTTTGGTTGTTGTTAGAATGCATGTTGCTTGGTCAAACAAATCGTCTCTGGCAAATTCTATACCTCTCTGTTCTGAGCCGGCAACTGGGTGCGAGCCGACGTAATGAACTTTTGCAGGTAGCCTCTTCGCTGCCCAGCGGTGAGGCAGAACTTTTGTAGAGCCGATGTCAGTTACAATACTTCCACGTGGTAGCGCATCGGCAATTGAGCTGAAGATTTTCTCAAACGTGCATACAGGCGTAGCCACAATGACAAGGTCTGCTTTTAAAACACTTCGGCCTATGTCGTCGACGATTTCAGTTGCAACCGCCAATCGTTTTGCTCGCCGGCGAGTTGAAGGGCGGTGCGTATAACCTACTACTGTTACTCCAGGCAAAGAGCGCAAAATCCCTAATGTTATAGAACCTCCTAAAAGACCCAGCCCGACAACAGTTATTTGTCTTAACTCTTTCAAAATAAAGAACTTATGGAAATAAGACAGAAAAAGATATTTGTTAAAAAGTATAGTAGACTGTACCGGATGTCAATTTTTTTCTTTGATTTATTTTACTAAAATGTTATTATTTTTCGATTAGTAAAATAGAGCCGACGGATGTGGCAATAAAATGAAGTCCCACAGCTTATGTGTGGACAGTTTTTTTGTGAGCACTTTTATCCGTATGTACCTGGTTACGTTTTCTATGGCTAATGGAGATAGTTAACAGCTAAATGCCTGATAATCGTAATAGAATCAACAATGGTGATCACCTTGACTTTGAGCAGAAGGTAGCTGATCTTGATCGTCAGATGGATGAATTGCGCAAGCTCAGTTCGAGCAAAGGTATCGACTATTCTGCTGAGATTCGTAGCCTCCAGCACGCACAGGTGGCTGAATTGAAACGAATCTATTCAAATCTGAGTGCCTGGCAGATTGTTCAGGTGGCTCGTCACCCGAAAAGACCGCTTCTTACCGATTACCTTGACTTGATGGTAAAAGATTTTCGTGCGTTGCACGGCGATAGATGTTTTGGCGACGATAAGGCAATCATAGCAGGTATTGGACAGATCGCCAGGAACAAGGTTTTAATTGTTGGCCAAAATAAAGGCAAAAATATGAAAGAAAAGGTCGCCTGTAATTTTGGATGTCCCAATCCTGAGGGTTATCGCAAAGCGATAGCTAAAATGAAATTCGCTGAAAAATTTGGTATTCCCATCGTTACGCTCATTGACACGCCGGGGGCCTATCCTGGCATTGGAGCAGAAGAGCGGGGCCAGGCTCAGGCGATAGCGGTTAATCTTACAGCGATGTCACGCTTGAAGGTCCCCATAATTTGTATCTGCATTGGTGAGGGCGGCTCAGGCGGCGCTTTAGGAATAAGTGTGGGTGACAGGCTGGCGATGCTCGAATTCGCTTATTATTCGGTTATATCACCGGAGGGTTGTGCCGCAATTTTATGGCGTGACGGCTCACAGGCCGCCGACGCCGCACAGGCGCTTAAACTGACAAGCAAGGATTTGTATAAGCTCGGATTGATCGATGCGGTTATTGCTGAACCGCTTGGGGGGGCACACCGTAACGTTCACGATACTGTTTATAATGTCGAAAGGTACATTGCCAAAACCCTCGCAGATCTGAAACGCACTAAGATTGAGAATCTGCTGGAGAATAGATATAAAAAATGGCGCTACGTTGGTACAAATTCTGTCAACAATAACCGCAGAAAGCATCGCATGAGCAGAATTCAGGTAAACTCAACAGCAAAATCTATCTCAGCCAAATCAATCCGCCTGCAGCGGATTGATAAAGTGTGACAACGCAAGATTGTCGAATTCGAAATACTTTAATCAGTTTTGATACGAAAAAGTCTTGGGTAGAGCTTTTTATGTCACTTTTAACAAGGTTATAGAAAGGATAGAAATTATGCCTGGTAAGAAACGAAAGTCAGAAAAGTCTCCTCATACTCTTATGAAAGATAAAAGTTTATTGACTCGAAGGGATTTTATTGAGTCGTTGGCTGCAGTAGGCACTATAGGGTTAGTAGGGCACGCTGCTAATATGCCAAAGCAGGACGATTCAGAAATGCCCATATGGTCGGGAAGTTTGAAAGCTCCTGCTAAGCGAGCTTCCAAAAAATCTGACCGGCTTAATATGATTGTAATCATCGCGGATACCTGGCGTGCCGACCATCTTGGCTGTTATGGCAGCACTCGTATAAAAACACCTTACCTCGATGCATTCGCCAAACAGAGTGTATTGTTCGCAAACACCAGCGCAGAAGGACTGCCCACCATTCCCTGCCGAAGAGTGTACCACACCGGAAAGAGCGTCCTTCCCGAAGCCGAATGGAAGCCCCTTGCCAAGGACGATACCACTTTCGCCCAGGTTCTGAACAAACACGGATTTACCACTAGTTTTATTGTCGATACCTATCATCATTTCAAGCCGGATTATAATTTTCACCGCGGATTTGATTCCTGGCAATGGGTACGTGGGCAGGAAACTGATAAATGGAAAAGCGGCCCAAAAGAAAAATTCGACCCTAAAAAGCATATGCCCGCTCATTTGTGGAATGAGCGTTATGATGCAAATATGCGGCAGTATATGATGAATACGCAGGACAGGAACGGCCCTAAAGATTACTTCTGTGCACGGTCCTGCAAAGCAGCGGCGGATTGGCTTGAGCAAAATATAAATAACAAGCCATTTATGCTCTGGATTGATATGTTTGACCCTCATGAGCCTTGGGACGCCCCACCGCGATTCCAGAAAATGTATCGTGATAAGTACCCATACGAAAGATATTTATTTGGATATGGGGTCAGGAACAAAGTTGGTAAGGATATACGCCTTGATGACTTACCGGTGATTAGAGACCTTTACGCAGCCGAAGTGTCATTCAGCGATTATTGTATTGGTCAACTTCTGAAAAGCGTTGAACAAATGGGCCTGATGGATGATACCATTATCGTGTTTTCCACAGACCATGGCACCCACCTCGGCGAGGAAGGATGTGTACAGAAAACCCCCGCTCTTCTTAATGCCTGTGTTGCTCATATTCCATTGATTATTAAACATCCCGATAAGAGGTTTGCCGGAAAGCAGGTTGAGGGACTTGTCAGTGCTATCGATTTTATGCCCACCTTCCTTCCGCTGCTCGGAATTGATGATTATAAGAATATGGATGGGCAAAATATGTGGAAGCTGGTAACGCAGGAGGTTCCCTCGATACACGATAATGTGTACACGGTTTTTGGTGGATTTGGGGCTATCCATAATTTGAATTGGCACTATTTTCAGAACATAAGGGGTAAAGATACGGGTAAAGGTCCCTGCCTTTATGATTTGAAAAATGACCCGAAGCAGACCAAAAATGTGATCAAAAAGTTTCCAGAAGTAGCAAAGGATTTGAGAAGGAAACTGCAAAACCACCTCGAAAATTAGAAAAAGAAATTAAATGTTGTGGATTTGCGTAAAAAAAAGCAGGGAGATAAAGATGGGAAAAAATAAAAGAGATGAAATTAAACGTCGCGATTTTCTAAAGGCCATAGGATTGGGTGCAGCGTGGCTGTCTATTCCGGGGTGCAATATTGCCAAGAGGCAGGTCATAAGTAAGTCATCCAAAGATAGGCCCAATATTGTCTTTATCCTTGTAGACGACTTAGGCTGGAAAGATGTCGGCTACCATGGAGGCGATATTAAGACACCCAACATTGACAAGCTGGCTTCTGAAGGAACCAGACTTGAGCAATTCTATGTTCAGCCGGTATGCTCACCAACTCGCTCAAGTCTCATGACAGGAAGATACCCCATACGTTATGGATTACAAGTAGGAGTTGTCCGGCCGTGGGCCCAATATGGTTTGCCTTTAGAGGAGCGGACGTTAGCTCAGGCACTTAAGGAAGCTGGGTATACTACAGCTATCTGTGGAAAGTGGCACCTCGGCCACTTAAGCCCACAATACCTGCCTACTTCTCGCGGTTTTGACCATCAGTATGGACACTACAACGGCGCACTTGATTATTTTACTCATATTCGTGATGGTGGATTAGACTGGCATAGAGATGATCAGCCTTTGCGTGAAGAAGGCTACACAACAAACCTAATTGCTAATGAATCAGTACGCCTAATACAAGAGCACGAATTTTCTCAGCCACTATTCCTTTATGTGCCTTTCAATGCTCCACACTCACCTTTTCAGGCTCCTCAGTCATATATTGATATGTATACCCATATAAAGGAAAGAAACAGGCGAATATATGCTGCAATGGTGACGTGCATGGATGATGCGATCGGACAGATAGTCTCGGCATTAGACGAACGCGGTGTGAGGGACAACACACTGATAGTCTTTTGTTCTGACAATGGTGGAACCGGCACAGCTGGCAATAATAGCCCTCTGCGTGACCACAAAGCACAGCTCTACGAGGGAGGGGTACGTGTGCCGGCATTCTCAGTATGGCCAGGCGTAGTAAAGGCAGGCACGGTCATAAACGAGCCAATTCACATAGTAGATATGTATCCTACATTGCTTAAGCTTGCTGGCGCTAATCTGGAACAAGCCCTACCGATCGATGGTAAAGATGTCTGGCCAACGATTGTTGAGGGAGCACCCTCACCCCACGAAGAGATCCTTCTCAATAGCACACTTGCCAATGGGGCGATTCGGCGAGGTGACTGGAAGTTAGTCTGCAATGGCAGCATCGGCGCCAATAACGCTGGCCAGCCAGTTGATGAAAAAGTATTTGAGCTTTTTAGACTCTCAGAAGATCCATATGAAAGCAACAATCTAATGGAAAAATACCCACAGAAGTTTCAAGAGCTCAAACAACGGTTGGAAGCATACGCGATGCAGGCAGACAAACCAAACATTCCGCCAAATAAAATGCCCAAAGGCTTTAAGGTACCTAAGGTCTGGGGTCAACAGGATTGAAAGAACTGCTGGAAAGGCGCAGAAGACAGAATGATTTAACTATTTCATGAGCTCTTGTGTATGAACAATAAGATTATCTTATTTTTGTTGTAGCAGGTGGAATATTGTCTAGCCAGCTATTAACTTTTTTATTTGTTCTCCCTATTTTTCTTGTTTCCTTAAGTGTCCATGAATATGCACATGGCTTGATGGCTTACAGGTATGGAGATGACACTGCCAAGAGAATGGGGCGCTTGACTCTAAATCCTTTAGCTCATATCAGTCTCTTTGGCACCATTATCTTACCGCTTCTGGTACACTTTGGCTGGGCAAAGCCTGTGCCAGTGAATTTTTCTATTCTTACAAAAAGGCAGATCTTTAATGTAGCAGCTGCTGGCCCTGCCTCGAACATGTTAATGGCTTTAGCTTTGGCTGCCTCTTTCCATCTCTTTCATTTGCAGGCAGTGCCAATCTTGGGCAATTTTGTATTAATAGCTATTTTGTTCAATATCGTGCTGGCTGTATTTAATCTTATTCCGATTCCGCCCTTAGATGGCTCGAAAATGGTATATGCCAGTCTGAAATCTCAAGAAGCTATTAGCACATACAATAACTTTGCCCGGTATGGAATTTTCATACTAATAGGATTTTTGTTTTTTGGAGGATTCCAGTTCATTGTGATGCCTGCAGTTGCGCTGTTTTATGCTTTATTAGGACTTCCCTTGCCTGCGTTGACGATCGATGTAGCCGGCGGTACGTTACATTAGATCAGATAAAATAAACAATACAATAGCCTTTCCCGATCGACTTGACGCGTTAACTGACCTCTCTACTCTCGTGATTGTGCGAACCATTTTGAACGAAAGAATGTCACTTGGTGGGTGTGTAGCCAAGCTTGCCCCAGATAGCTCTCTGGACCCGGTGTAGGTCTTCGTTTCCTGGCTGAGACACGCTAGCATAGCCGGGATTCATGTGCGCATAGGGAGGAAGCTTCAAAGCAAGGGCCATCGTACGCTCATCTCTCCTCTTGACACTCACTTACATTACAGGACCGTAGTGAACTTATTCTTTATGTGTTTAATCATTTTCGTGATAGTTGTAAAGAAGATGGATGTCCCCATTGTCAACGACAGCATAATTGACGACTTGCAAGGATAAGGATGCTTATGATATTTATATGGACATAGCTTGGATTGAAGCAGTTTTGTTACTTTAGTCCATAACACAAATGGTAAAGAATAGACGATTAAGAAGCATAGATTACTGTATTGTTATAACAAAAGTAAGGTTAAGGAGAATCTAAAATGGCTAATCTAAAATCAATATTGCTTGTGTGTTCCTTTATTGTATTTACACTAATCGGCGAAAATACCACGGTAGCGTCACCAATCCAAGACGAAATCAACCAAGCTCTGGCTTTGATAAATGAGGCTATTGATAAGGTTCTTGAGGAGGTCGAAGAGGCAATCGATGAATATCCTGCGCCGTTCGGAGAGATAATCGATGATGCCTTTACTCTAGTAGAAGAGGCAATAGACAGATCTATTACTCTTATCGAACAAGCAATTGACGAACGAATAATCGAAGAAGATTTTGAATTCATGGAGGATATATTCAACAAAGATCTCGAAGATGCAATCAAAGCAATAGCCTGCAGATTAAAGCAGAACCAAGTCAATGTTTGTGGATGCGAGGATACCTCATGTGAATGTGGAGCTACATGGCCGGAGGAAGAAAATTGCACCGGCTCCATCGTTGCCGGGATAGTTTGTGCATATGAAATTACGGAAGATTGTGACTACATTACTTGCGCTGAATATGGCGGCAATTACATTCTTTCTGCCGCTAAAGGCAATTTCTGTGGTGATGAGGTCTATGCCCTGTGCCGTTTGAGTCAGATATCCAACGATCCCTCAGACAATCTGTGGAGGAAGGCTGTGAGCGATTTCTATCGAGATATAAAGAGCGAAATAAATGGTACTGAAGGTTACATTTGCCAGTTTGTAGACATTGAGCCATCTATAGCAGTGTTCCACCTCGCATATTATGTTGTTGCGGCTCACTATGTGGACGCTGAGGATAAGGAAATCTGGAGAAAGGCATTGATCGATTATCTAGCCCGAACTGGTGATGACTGCTCTGATTCCCCGGTGATGGGATTGGGTATAGCCACATGGTCACTGGCGGAAACTGGACCATTAGATGACACGCTCATTGATCCATACGCAACAGGTATACTTTACTGGAATGGGAAAAAACTGGAAGATCTGCCTGCTCTGCTTGTGAGCCACCAAGTACCGGATGGTGACCTTTGCGCGGGTAGCTTTTATTGGCGATTTGACCATGATGATGGTGACTCAGGTTGCTGTGTAAGCGGATATACAGAAGATACAATATTTGCCACCCTTGGGCTCATCAGCGCTTCTCAGACCAATTCAGATTTGCACTTAGATGCTGCTATTAATACCGCATGTCAGGCTCTTTTAGACGCTGTGAATAATGAGGGTATAGTTGTTGAGCACTTAGGGACACAAAAACAAAACTCAAATTGTTGTACCTATGGTGGAGAAATGTTGCTGGTTTTTAGCGTCCTCACCAGCAATGACATCACAATTGACGACTTGAAAAGGATTTGAATCAATTGTAATACTAATAATACGTTTTCGTTCAGGATGGATAGGGTGATTTCTTTGCCTTAAACCCTACCGCGATTACCAGCGACTCGCCTTTGGCGGATTCGCTGAGAGGTTGAGGATGGATGCTCATAAGGCAATACAAAGGATTGTCGCAGTTGCCGCCTTCGTGGTAGGGTTTAGTATTTCTGATGTAGGCCCGGTTAACATGTGTGGTGGTAATTGTAACCTACGAAGTCTTGCTCAGTTAGACAGTAATAAAAGCTGGATGGCTGAGGGAGTTTGTTGCGGATATGCAAAAAAATAAAGAAGAGTCATTAATAGTTTTATGGAGGAAGAAAAGAGGTGATAACAGAAAGGTGAATAACGCTTATTGTAAAAACATTAGGAGCAGTTGTTAGTTGTGTTTTGTTGTGAAATGTGGAAAATAAAAAAAATAATGGATTGGAAAGGAAGGATGATGAAAAGACTAAGGAAAGTTATACTTGTAATTTTGGTTCTGTTAGTATCTGTCAGCGTTTCTTATGCAGATGATTATGGAACCACCCCGCCTGGCGATGGGATATTAGTAAATACTAATGATGTATTGAATTCTAATCAGACTCAGAATCAGACTCAGATTCATAATCAGACGGTACAAGGGCCGGGTTATGCCCTTGCCGGAGGTGGTGATTCTTATTCAGATGGTGGCGATGCCAGTTCTCTTTCTTATAGCGGTGACTCAACCGCTGGTGCTGTTTCGAGCATCAGTACTACCTCGATTTCAGAGCGGCCCAAGATCAAGATACCACCACTTTCTACGATCCCCCCTTACCTGCCCTATTGGCAGCATGGAGGATGGGGAACTCTCACGGCTTATTTTCCTAACGGACCGAGCAGCCATAACCAGGTATATGAACGTGTGTTTAATCCCAGCGATCCCGATGACATGAGAGAGCTTAAAGGCGTTTTTGGTTCACTGCCTTATACTGGCCTACTTGAAACCTTACAAGGGATGCTAAATAGTGTTTCTGTTGTGTTCGGAGGGCCTGACAATTTCCATCGTGGTAAAGGATTTGAAATAGCAAATGCCCTTATTCGTGAACGCAGACCCGAAGGTAAGCCTATTTTGGTCTTTATCGACTCCAATATAGACAGAAAACTTTTAAACAATGCTGGTTACGCCTATGTTGGAAAAATAAGTTTAGAAGGTAAGGTAGAACGCAACTGGGACCAGGTCTACGATGCCGCAGTAGCAGAGGCCTTGCCGTGGGATATTGATATCCTGCTTATCTCTGGCGGCATGAAAGGGGTCACTGTAGGCACCAATATCTCCTTCCCGGGATCCGCTTTAGGCTACAGTCAGACCAATTATTCTCTTTCTTTGATGGGAAGTGCTGCCACCGGTATCACAGAAGGTAAGGGAAAGGCTATGGTCAGCGCCGAAGGTTATAGGTTCTGGCCCCAGGCCCTAATTAAAAGAAGAATCCCCAAGGCTCTCTACGATAGAATTCACGCCAAGACCACGACTCAAAAACCGAATGGCACAGAAACTGCACAGGTTACTTCGCCTAAAGCAGGAAAACAAGCAGGAGTAAGAGCGAGTCAAGAGCTTATCGACTTGGCTGGATTAGAGGGACAAAAGGTTCAGAACTTAATAATAGATTAAATCTCGTATAGAAAAGAGACGTCTCAAAGAAACTAATATATTAACTTTTAAGGGGGTGAGAAAGGAGCTGGCAAAAAAAACAAATTGAATAGTTTTTAGATCAAACAACTTGGTTTTAATCTATTGTAATTGCTAATGCGTAGTTAGCAATCAGAAAAAGGAATTTCAACAGTAAAAACGAAAAGGAGTTCTAAAATGCTTAGCAGATTATTACTTTCAGTAGCAGTTATTTTGTTTGTGTGCTCCGGCGCTTTCGCGCAGCCACCGAGCATCCTCGCTGGTAGCGTTTTCCAGTACCAGAATTTTGCCGTTGGTGATCTTTTATGCCCCGGTATAAGTAGCAGCGTGAACCTGGTTCATGGAGATGGTGGAGGTACTTCTCTTCAATGGTTGAATATTAACAATGAGCACAGTGTGCCAGCATGTTACGGACCAATTTGTCTTCCTTGTCCTTCTTGTGATACCGCGGCTTCTCAGTGGCAGGACGCTTATCTAAAGCAGTATTCACATGCCGCAGGAAAGTGCGCGATTGTCAGCGTAAACGCTTTCCTTGATGCTGGTGGTATACAAGAGCAGACTATCGGTGCCGCTACAACCCCGAAGACCCAGGCGCAAAGCATGGGCATGGCAGCAGACCAGGTCCTGTTAAGATCTGACGGTGCAGGTGGTGGAAGCTCCGTAAATTACGCTGATTTGTACCAGAAACAAGCTGGTGTAAATGCAGCAGGGAGCATGTTAGAGACATCGACCATCGAGGGTTCTCAGGATGCATCTCTTGGTGGCGCGGCACTCTCAACCGTCACACTGGCAAACAGCATGACAGCTAGTACGATGCAGGCTCAGGTAGTTTACTAAAACGACCGCATCTATTGATATTTGCGGGGAGCCCTCAAGTGTCGCACCCTGATTAACCAGAGGGCAGATATCTTCAGGGCTCCCTTTCTTACGATTTGTGTTTTTGCCGGCTTGGTCCGGAAGTATAAAAAGCCTGGAAGGATGCGGTGATGCAAAGAACAATCGTGATCAGTTTTTCCTGGCTACTTTGACCGCAGCGAGTCGGCGGTTAAATCGAAATAAAAGCAGAATATTAAGAAAAAGGAGCTTTAATAATGCACAAAGGATTTGCAATCTCAGTAGCGCTTGTACTTCTGCTGTCATCCGGGACCTTTGCAGCCATTGATCAAGCCCAACAATTCAACATTAACACAAGCAATATCGGCACGCTAACAGGAGCAGGAACTGGTGCATTGTCGAGCATAAATTTAGTGCCGATAGCCAATATCCAGGAAGTTAGCGATGGCTCCGGTCATATTCAGTTCGTGCAGGTAGGGGTCGGTTCGCTGGTTCAGGGCGCAAGTGCCACAGGTCTATTGGGCATACACGGTTATAATCAGGGCGCATCTACTGTAGGAAACCAATGGCAAACAACGCTTAACTATTTGACCTTGGGTCTGCAGGATCAAAGCCTTGGCACAGCCTTTACACAAGATGTGTTGTCAATAGGCGGTTTAGGTTCTGCAGTGGCACTTCAAAACTTCATAGGTAGCCAGAACCAGTTCATTATTACTCCATTCGGAGTAAGCGCCAATATTCAGGTTCTTGGTGTCGGCTTGCTTGACGGTGTTGGTGGTCCGACTGCTGGTGTGATTAACAATGGTCTTAGTATCAATAGGGTCGTACCAATAAGGTCGTACTAATAGGATCGGCAGGATCAGGTAGCTAATTAACAAACAAATACAAAACCATAAGTCGAAAGACATTTTTATGGATTTGTCAGTAGTCATCAGGGAGCCTTAAGGTTAACCTCCTGCTTTAAGCGGGATGTGTAATCTAACCTTAGGGCTTCCCTTTCTTACTAATTTATAACCATCGAAAAAGTCATTCAAAATCGCTGCCGAACAGATTGGCAAAAACTATCTGTGGGTCTTAAAAGCGATAGGATCAATCCAAGTTTGTAGGATAGTCATTCCAAAACAACAGAGCTTTCCCTTAATTTTCTTGCAATACCGGCAGGTCTTGTGTAAAGTAAAAAAGAGTTCAGGGCCCGTAGCTCAGCGGTAGAGCAGTGGACTCATAATCCTCAATCCCCCTCATAAGTGCTGTGTTGACAAGTCGTTACAACGCATTTTTTGCGCAAAAATGAGGATTGCAAGTACTTAACAAATAATCAACAAGTCAATTAGGAGTAGTTAAGCACTGGCGACTGACGCATTTTTGACGCAGATTTTGTCGAGATTGATACTCGGATACTCACACATTCGCCCCTAAAGACTTATGAAGTTGACCAAGATGCAACAGACATCCAACCGTAGGCCAAACGTACCTTTTGGGTGCAAATTTTGATCCAAATGAGAGCTCAGATTAATTTTGTATCATCAACATTTAAGTGTTTTCTATGGCTTCAATCCATTGAAAAAGCAAACCTGCGGTTGCAATAATCGTATCGCGGATGTGTCCAGCCTCTATGCGCCCTTGCTTGTGCAAGATGTGTAGCTTCTCATAAAGTTGCACCATATCGGGAGTCAACGAACTAAGATAGGCAGCCGACTCTTGGTTCTTTATTCTTGACGCTGCGTATTCAAACCTTTCTGCACGGTAGACCTGGCTTGTTTTCGGTGGTTTCTTTGGTTGAAAGAATTTTGATTGCTGAACCTCTGCATCTGGTGCTATAGCTCTGAAGAATTGGTCAAAGAGTTCCCTCAGATGGTAAAGAACACCACGCCCTGGATCATGTGTCGTACCGTGGTAACTCTCCCAAGCAGCTCTTAATTGACTGCCTAAGTGTGGACTTATATTGTCGAACGCCTGCGCATATTTTTCAATTTTGTCCCATTCCCACCACGGAGGTACCTTTGATGTTTCCGTCGCTGAGCTAGGGTTCATGCATTTTTTTCTCTTTTCGCTTATGAGTTCTGTCTGTTGTCAT
>CAYNKI010000044.1:0-19115 GCA_964397675.1 uncultured Pirellulales bacterium | reverse complement strand
TTCGCCCGAAACGATGGGGCTTCGCAGGGCAGGCTTCTGTCTTCCGTCGTCTGTCATCTGTCTTCTGTCGTCCGAAATTGGCTTTGTTTGGCTTTGTTTTCACCAAGCCGCCGACGCAATTTATTTTCACAATCCTTTTGCAAATAGTACTTTACATTCATTTCTGCTTTTTTGAAATTGGGTTTGTTTTGCATAAAAGTAGTCAAAATCGGCGTCGATTTTGAAGGAGCAAAGGTCCAAAGGAACAAAGGCACAGAGGTCCAGTGGGACAAAGTTGTTGCTGAATTACTATGTGCCTGTGTACCTTTGCCACTTTGTACCTATCTTAACTATTGATGATTGACTCCGCCCGAAGACAAGGATCTTCGATTTTGACTTTTAACTTTTGACTTTTAACTTAAAACTCATAAGCTTTCAGCTTATTAGTTAGATGCATATTATACCAAAAAACGGCCAAAAATCAAGCAAAATCTCAGGAATATAGGGCCAACAGTGTAGCACAAGCCTGCCTGCGCGTAGCCGCTTCGGCGAAGGCAGGCTTCCAGCTTGTGGAATTAAATTACAACCAAGCCTGTCCCGAGCGTAGTCGAGGGGATGGTTGTGCTACTTTGAATTAATTCTGCCCTGCTTTCCCGCCGACCTGTCCGTTGTAGTCCCACAGGACGAAGACGGACTTGTCCGTCATATCTGGTTCCTTCGTAGCCTTGACGAAGAAGGATAGCGAGCAAGGAAACTCCACCGAGCAATCTATTTAAATGCTTGCCACGCACTAAAAAAATCAAAGATTAAAAATAAAAAATCAAAATTGCGGAATCCAGCACTTAAAGTTTTTAAGCGCTGGATGACTTCTTCAATTTTACATTTTGCATTTTAATTTTTGCTTTGACTACGGGGCTACCATCGGCCTGACCGGCTGTGTCTATGTTATGTTGGTTAGGTGTTTTTCCACCTTTTTTACGATCATCGCGCCTACGATTAATCAGAAAAGGAGATACGATAGCGGTAGCCCAACTATGAGACCGGCAAAGCCACAATTGGATTCACAGCTTCAACGCACTATCGAATAGGTTCGCGAACGAATATAGCGGCTGAACTGTATATCTGCCCGCCAGAAGACACCTGAACGGTGAGCCCTTGAGTATCCCGATGAAAGTTACCTTGTTAAAGCGACTGGAAAAAAGCCTAACTTTAACAATCCGAATGATCTGGCGGATGAAACAGTCCTGTTAGTACCATCATGTTATAATTTGATTTTAAAGAACACTGCTCAACGTATCTTGCTCGACTTGCTGCCAATCGATTTCAAAGCCCAGTCCGGGCTTTGTAGGGCCATGGACATAACCTTCTTTATCTATCCTTATGACTTCAGTTGTACCGACATCAAAACAGCCTTCTTTGCCGTCCTGAATTGGAAGTTCAAAAAATTTACAATTCTTTATTGCAAGTATGACGTGCAAGTTTGCTGTTTGATACAAAGTACCTCCATATGTATGTGGTTCCCAATTCATGCCGAAATACTCACATAGGTTCGCTGACTTAACCATTTCGGTTATACCCCCTCGGACGCCACTTAGAGTTCTCAGATAGTCAATGGCCCCTCTTCGAATATATTCCAAATACTCCGTTTCATGCATTAGTTCGGCCGTAATCGGCACATCAAGTTTTTTTCGCAAGTGAATATAACCCTCGATATCCTCGGCAGGAAGTGGAGCTTCATACCAGCAATAATTTAATCGTTCTAGCTCACGTCCGATTTTTAAAGCTTCTTCACGATTGTGAGCAAATACAGCATCATAAATAAGGTCCACCTCATCTCCAACGGCTTCTCTTAGAGCAGCGCAAGCTTCAACAGGTACCGGATGCATTTTCATAGCTGTGTAGCCCCTCTTTTTTAAGTCGGTACCGATTCGCACAATCTCATCAACTTTGCGAGGAACGTTACCACTAGCATAGGCACGAACTTTATCTCTATAAGCACCAAGAAGCTTATATATCGGCATATTTGTCGCTTTACCCGCGATGTCCCAAAGGCAAATATCTACCGCCGCAAAGGCAGGACCTTTCATACCATACCAAAAAGCTCCAAGCTTCTGCCAAATCTTCTCTCTATCCAAAGGATCCTCTCCTATAAGATGCGGCTTGAAGCAGCGAAGCACCTCCGCTAATGAGTCTGGTCTAGCGCTAGGGATTTCAGACCAAACTATATAGTCACCTTCAATGTCGGCATCAGTCAGGACACGAACGAGGCTGTATTGGATGACACCTCCCGGACCAGAATCCTCAAACAGCCCATCGTGGCTCGTACCTAAAGCGGGAGTTTCATGTTTGAGCACGTGCATTTTGATGTCCGTAATCTTCATATAGATTGCTCCATCCGTTCAGGGATAACACTTTTTTCTTCTGAAATTACGATTTGTGCCACCAATTTGTTCTTGGACCAAGATGTAATAAAATAGTTTTCAATTCTGTAAACTCTTCCACTGCAAAACGCCCTAATTCTCTTCCGATGCCACTTTCTTTATATCCTCCAAAGCAGAGTTCTGGATAGCCATCCATAAACGTGTTAATCCAGACTGTCCCAGCTTCAAGTTTTCTGCTGAGCATAATGGCAGTGTCGAAATCCTTTGTCCAAACACTCGCTGATAATCCATAAATAGTGGAATTAGCAATTTTAACTGCCTCCTCATCCGTTTCGAATCGTAAAACCGACAGAACTGGACCAAATATTTCTTCTTTTGCAATAGTCATCTCAGGACGCACGACATCAAAGATGGTGGGTTCTATAAATCTTCCACATTTTGTAGCCATTTGCTTCCCACCGAGCTTCAATTTAGCTCCCTCCTTTTTACCAGATTCAATGTAGTTCATGATAGTATTAAATTGCTCTTCACTGACAATAGCACCAACTTTAGTATTTTCATCAAGCGGGTCACCTACCGGTACGGTTTTGGACCTCTCAATTACTGCTTGCACAAACTCATCCGCGATTGCATTTTGAACAAGAAGACGGCTTCCACTATTACAACATTCACCTTGGTTAAAATAAACACCAAAGACGACAGCATCCAAAGCAGCCTCGAGATCGCAATCTGCAAAGACTATCTGAGGATTTTTACCACCCAATTCCAATTCAACCTTCTTCATATTACTTTTTGAGGCCGTGACCACTTTTTTGCCAACTTCTGTGGAGCCAGTTAGCGATATCATATCCACATCTGAATGGTTCGACATGTGTTGACCAACCGTGCCACCAGAACCGGTGATTATATTAACAACGCCATCGGGAATTCCTGCTTCCTGTAACAATTCATGAAGTTTTACGGTCGTTCCGGAGGTTAGTTTAGCTGGTTTTGTAACTGTTGTACAACCTACCGCCAAAGCAAATGGAAGCTTTTGGCTAATGATAAGAAGCGGAAAATTCCATGGAGTAATCAGACCCACTACACCTATCGGTTCCTTTATAGTCATAGCAAGCATATCCTCACCCAGAGCATTATACGCATCTCCGTAAGTGTGATAAGGCAGGGTTGCAGCATAATCCCATAATCCTGCTGCCCATTCCATCTCAAATACAGCTTGTTTGATCGGCTTTCCACTTTCAAGCGTTTCAATTAAACCCAGTTGTTCTTTATTTTGACGAATAAGTTCGCTAACTCTTCGTATGATCTTCGCTCGTTCTGCCCCTTTCATTTTTGGCCAAGGACCCTCGTCAAATGCTTTTCGTGCGGAAGCAACGGCTAATTCAACATCCTCAGTATTTGCTTCCGGATATTCTCCAACTAGTACATCATGAGCTGGGCTTTCCCTTGTAAATCTCCTTTTACTAACTGATTCAATCCATCGTCCGTCAATAAACATTTTATATTGGTAAGGCTCTCTCGGAAGATTCATATCCAACTCTCCTTTCTAAAGGATCTAAACGGATGGTTTTACGATTTTAAATTTCCAAGTACAACGCCTCCGATCGTGGCTATAAAAATACCCAGCAAGGTAAGGCGTGCTGCCCTTGTTCCGGGCTTTGGATTTTTCAACAAAAAAATCCCAATCAGGGCATTCACTGCAACACAAAGCTGAGCAATAGTAAATCCTGGTCCAGTACCTATCAACTCCATCATTCGCAGGGCCCCATAATTTCCGATTCCCCACAACAATCCTGTACTCAACACGCGATAATAGTGAGATGATTTTTCTAATTTCAAAGCCGATTTTGAAAAAATTACCAGGATAATACTTCCGGCAAACATTCCAAAAGAAAGCGGAAGCGTTGCTACCCACATTGAAATTTCCGAAATTCGGATGGGAACAAAATATGTTGCAAATCCAATTCCTGCACCAAATGCTCCTAAAAGCCCAATCATCATTGCTTTAGTAAATTTCTTCGTTGTTTCACCACTTTCACCGGCGAAAATGATCAGTAAAATCCCCCCAATAATCAGGAGCACTGAGACAATCGCTAAAATGATATTTATAGCACCTGTTTTTAAAAACTCACCGAATAGAATAATTATTTAGCCGATATAAGTGGCTTCTTAAAAAAAATTGGTTAAATTTATTAATTTGAATATTATATAGTACAAAGTATAGCATAACAAAAAAAAACAAAAAAAATAACAAAAAAAATAACCGGCCAGTTATGGATAAGGAGGGTTTGATTAGGATGAATCAAGCTCAAGAACCAAAGGCCGAGGAGCATTCCCTCCTCGGCCTTTATAAAATCCTGGTGATGGCTTTATAATAATCTTTTTATTTACTCAAACTTACCGATTCGCGCTGTCATCCCTGCGGAAGCAGGGATCCAAGAACGTATCGATGTAATGGATTCCCGCTTTCGCGGGAATGACAAATTGTGTTATCTTCTTGTTAAATAATCAATTATAGTAGTGTTTGTCCTGTAAACGGTCAGTTTGAGTAAATTACATAATCCACCCAGACCTGTCAACTTATTTCAGCTTCTCTGGAAGGTTTTACCGTCGCAAATCCACCAAAACACTGAAATCTCCGTTTGAGAACCGCATTGGGCATGGGCCTGGAGTGATTAAATATCTATGGTCAATGACCCGCCATGAATGGGGCGACATTCATTTCTATTTAGCTATTGGATTTGTCATTTTGATGGTGGTGCACATCATTCTGCACTGGAGCCGGATAAAAAGTTATTTCAAATCGCTACTCGGTTTTTTCACTAAAAATAAGTAGAGATGGTTCTATATACATGATAAAATAATAATGTGTTGAAAAGCATGTTGTGCACTTGTTGTGCGGAGCTTTAAGCCGGTCATTCGTTAGGAGAAAACAAAATGTACAAACGTTCGACTTTTGTAATCCTATTTGTAGTGATATGTACCTGCCTGACTTTTGCAGGTAACTTAGTAAGCTCACGAAATCCTGAAAGTATTGAAGCACCGTTTCCCAATAATCCCGACTGCAAAATCATCGGCTTGGCTGAAAATACGCTTCCGGATAGTAATAGAAAAGGAAAAATATCGATTGAAGAGCTCCTGTCTGATATTCCCGTTGACCCTTGCCAGATAGAGACCTTACGGCCTGATATTTTTAACGAAGGCTACTTTAGTGTCTTCGATTGTCTGGTTGACATCTGCAGGAGGCATAATATCGAAATCAAATTTCATTTTGACCAAGAATTACGCACCCACATCATTGATTCTATTGATAATAAACAAAACTGGTGGTACGCAGCAATCTACCACGGTGGCGGCAGACCGGAAGAGCCAATTCACAGAATGGACACCCACCCTTACAAAGATTGGATGAAGATAGAAATTTACCAGGTTCCGAAGGAGAGAATTGACCATATCTATTCTGCGTTCCGCGCAGAAGCCGAACGGCTTAAAGCCAACAAAGATAAAATTCTTATTCCCGAAGTTCTAATCCGGACTCTAAATCAGAATTTGAAATTCACAAACGTTGAAGTAAAATCCCATCGCATAAGGTCTGACATGTTTAAGCCCGATGTAATAACATCGGCCGACATTATGCTTTCTCTTGCCCAGAAGGGCAAGCTCTCTCTGGACTTGCTGTGGCGTGATCAGTTCGGCCAAACTTTAGTCCAGGGATACTACTTCATACGATTCAATGATGAATCGGCACATGGCAGAGCTGGTTTCACCTATTCCTTGGGTGAAAAGATAAATGAAGGACGCGGCACCAGACTGCGACGGTTTGGCGATAATTTTTTTCACATGACCACTGACATCAGGGTCATCGTATCACCAGAGTGTATGCACTGGAGATGGACGGATTTATCCAGGATGCCTCGCCAACAAAAGTCAGACGAAAAAGCTGCGCGTTAAGCCTGGGGACATTAAGCAGCAGCAGAAAACCAGTATCATTCCCACGGCGGAAGAATTTCAAAAGCGCATCCCTGAAGATGTTAAGTGGATTGCAGATATTCCCTATCGCGCGGGCAACAAGGCTTGGACGCTTGATTTAGCAATGCTCGGGATTGGCAATTAGCAACTGCTAAGTTTTGTTTGACGGGAATTTGCGGCTTTGGTTATGCCCTGAGCGAAGATGAAATAAAAGCCCTTCATGCCGGCCAAGGCCCCGGCCCAACGAAGTGAATTTTATTGATTATTTTGAGATCCTTCCCCTTCGGCTTTGCTCAGGGCTAAAGATTTTCTACGCTCGGAATGACACTAAAAGAAGTATGGGTTCCCGCTTTCGCGGGAATGACATCATTTTAGCTCAACTGACCAGTAGGCGTGGTCGAGGAATTGCTTCCAGCTTCTGTAACGATGGTGGCCAAGGTGAATGTGAACGAGCGGATTGTGTCTCGGCTTGATGGGCTTTTGAACAAGTGTTATTCCAGCCTCCCGTGGAGTTCGGCCACCTTTTTTCACATTGCACTCGGTGCAGGCACAAACTATATTTTCCCAAACTGATTTACCGCCCATACTCTTGGGGATGATATGGTCAAGTGACAATTCGCTGGTGGGCCGGCGCTTGCCACAGTACTGACATCTGTTTTTGTCACGAGCAAAGATGTTTCGGCGGTTGAATTTGACTTCGGTTCGCGGCAGCCGGTCATAGAATAACAGCCGAATAATCCGCGGCACCGCGATATAAAAATTTACAGTGGAGACCCAATCATGTCCAGCCGGCTCGAAATTGCGCTTGAATTGGCTTACCTCGCACCAGCTCTTGAAATCATAATTGGAATAGCTTCCCTCCTCGAGCGAGACGACCTCGGCCAAATCCCGAAAAAGCAGCGAAAAGGCGCGTTTGGCCCCTATGATGCGGATAGCCATATAGTGCTTGTTCAGCACCAGAACATTGCAATCCAGCCCGGATTTGACCTCGGAAGTAAACATAATGCACATATTGGCCTGCTATAACTGAAAAAACGGTTGCCTTTTATCTATAGAATAATTATTTCGCTTCAGTCGATTCTGCGGCAGGGACACAGAGACTTTCTCTCATCAGTCGCCCCATCTTAAATTTCACCGTTCGCTTTGCAGGGACATCAACACGTTCAAGGGTTTTAGGATTTTGCGCGGTTCTTGCGGCTCTTGTCCTTGTCTCGAATACACCAAAGTCTCGGAACTCCAAACGGTTGTTGTTCTCGCAGAGCTCCTTTGTTACCTCTTCAAGAAACGCCTGAACAATGTACTTGACTGATACTCTTTTTGCTTGTGTACGTTCTGCAATCCGGTCGATCAGTTCTTTCTTTGTAATCGTTGCCATAGACTACCTCACTTCTGGAAAGAGCTATTGGGAAACTAAGTTCGATTTACATTTATGAAAGCCGTTGTCCGACAAATCAACTTTACTAATATCAAACAGCTCATCACACACCTCTGCAAAACTCCTGGCCGAAAAACCAATTTGATGGTAATTTGGGCGACTAATTTCTTGGCCAAGCGCAGAGCCGACCAAGAAAGCTAAAAATTCTAAACTAATGCAAGATACTATACAACAAAGACTTCTATACATCAAGCAATTTTTATATAAAAATTTTTCAGATTATAAAAAAAATCTAACTTTACTTTAAAACCAAGTAAAAAATCCATCCCTATCGCACTGTTATTGTAACCTTCCCCACAAAATATGATTCAGCAGTTAACAGAAAATATACGCCGCCTATAAATAATTCTTTTCTTAAAATAACTACTTAGACTAAGTAATTTGGGCCATATATTGCTGTAAGTGCTGTTTTTATAAGAACATAACACAATTTACCATTTTATCATTTCGTTCAAGGCCGAGCCTGATTCGGTCGAAGACGAAAGATAGTTTATTGACCATCTTAAGACTTGTCGGCATAATTGGTATCTTTGCATTTGCATTAGGAATGATTATTATGCCTATCGGTAAGAGCGAAAAAACTGGTTCTAACAAGGCTACTCGAAGTAAAAAAGACAGAGTGGCTGAAATCGCTAATACTTTCGAATGGTTGATAACTGCTTTTGTATTGGCCTTTGTCATTCGGGCTTTTGTTATGGAAGCGTTCCGGATACCTACAGGCAGTATGGCTGATACGCTTAAAGGAGCTCATTTCCGACTATGCTGTCTACAGTGCGGATATAGATACGACCAAGGCTTCCCGACCCAAAATGATGATTCTATCCCCCCCGGCAATGTCGAATTACCTTACACTCGCTGCCCAAATTGTGGTTATGAGCAGGGTTATAACCGGTTTGCCGGCACAAAGATGCCGGTAGCAAATGGTGACCGTATACTGGTGCTAAAATGTATATATCAGTTCATTGACCCCAAACGGTGGGACATAATAGTGTTCAAAAATCCTCTGGATCCTACTGAAAATTACATCAAACGATTGATTGGCCTACCCGAAGAGAAGGTCGAAATTATTGATGGTGATATTTATATAAATGATCGAATCAGACGAAAACCACCTAAAGTTCAGGATGACCTATGGACTATTGTTTATGATAATGACTATCAGCCTGTTCGCCCACGAGAAGGCTTATTTAGTGGGCATCACTGGCAGCAGCCTTTTAAAAATGACTCCGGTTCAAAATGGCTAATTGACGACAAAGATAATCCAACACTGTTACGGCTGGATAGTCCTGCGGACCAAATCAACACTCTAATTTATTACACATCACAGGGCAAAGACTTCAAAGCTGGGTATGCTTACAATAATGCGAGAAGAGAAGATGAAATGCCATTCTGCAGTGACTTGAAGATGCGTTTCTATGCTGATTCAAACAGCAGACAAGGTCTTATCGGAATAGAGCTGAGCAAATATGCAGTTCATTATAGAGCATGGGTCGATTTGACGGGTGAAATGATCATTGCAAAAGAGGAGCAAGGTAAACAGGCCGTAGAATTAAAGCGCAAGCCGATCCGGCAGTTAGCTATAAATCAGCCCACTCTGATTAAATTCGCTATTGTTGACCATCAATTGATTTTTGAATTCGGCAGCGAAAAATTAACTTATGATTTGGGATGTAACCCACAAGACGCCGGACCTATAAAGACGGATATTGAGCCACAGGTTAAAATTTTTGGTGCCGGCAAGCTAACTCTTTCACACATAGCAATTTTCAGGGACATTCATTACACCCGGTATAGATCAGGCAGAAATAGCAAGTCAGGCAGAGCAACTCAGGACAATGCTTTTGATCTCCGAAAAGACGAGTTTTTTGTGCTGGGTGACAACAGTCCCAACAGTGAAGATAGTAGATGGTGGGAAAGTCCGGGCAAGGCAAATAACGGTCTGTATTATCGCAAGGGCATCGTCCCGCGTGACTATTTGGTGGGCAAGGCCCTGTTTGTCTATTGGCCCAGCGGTTTTGAATTTCCCTGGCCAAAAAGCATAAAAAGCTCTCTCTTACGTAACAGCCGTGGGAATCTCCCGGTGAGAATATTGCATGGTTTAATCTCACTCAGGTGGATACCGAATGTCGGCCAAATGCGCTTTGTCTACGGCGGCTCATCATCTATGAACCAACCACAGAAACGCTGAAAGCGTTGAAACAAAATAATTGGCATGGTTCAAACAGCACAGATTCTGGGTAACATTGATTTGTGGCTCCATAGTGTGTGGCAGCCTCAAATCCGCTCGTCTCGGCGACTCGTCTTGGCGAAGCGCAAAGCCGGAGCCAGAAGGCCAAGCCGTAGCCAGGGAAGGATTTGGGGATGGTTGCGCCGCTTTTGGAGCTTTACCATCCCCAAGCTGCGCCCATTCGACTCCTTCGACCTTGCTCAGGGCAGGCTTTGAGGCTGCCACCCAGGATTAAATCATGCCAAATAATTAACTGTTTGATTGGAGATAAGTAAAGATGCGACAGTTAATTATCATTCTATCAGCAGCAATAGCATTGGCTTTCGCTGGCTGCGCTGAAAGTGTCACCGAAGGTGGAAGGCCTGCAGGTCAAGCCAAAGCGGTTCGTTTCCTACGTATGGAAGATGGCAATGCGGTCTTTGCTATAGGCTCGGGTAACTACCGTTTCGCACCTAAATATCCTTTTTGAATCATCAGCGAGAATATCGTGTTGGACCGATTTTCTCCATGGGGATTGGTTTGAAGCCAAGTTCATAGGCGGTCGAGTTTAGCAGTCGACTGAAATAGTGCCAGGTCCACGCCTTGGAGCCATCCGGCTTTATAAGCCAAAAACCCTTGACGGCATCGTTACTCCTAATCGGCGGTTTTTTCTGGGGATTCTTTAACTCATTACAATAAAGTTGCCAATAAATTACGTAGGGACAGCCCCAATCCAGGCTCGTTTGCACTACATGAGGAATCACCTTTTTGATTTGTTCGGAAGAGAACTTGTTCTCAGGCATACCAAACTCGCCTATGTATATATTTCGGCTGCCGAAGTCTGGACTATCTGGTATATTGGCCGATATAAAATCTAACGCCTCGCGGAATAGCTCAGGATTTTCAAAATGCTTATTTGTTGCATCCCATGCTGAATAGGAAACTAAATCCAATTTGGTATGCGGCAAAACCATGTTCACTATATTAGGTTTATCCTGCTTCATTGAGTTGACTACCAGGTTCACCTCAGCGGCGTGATAAACTTTAACTTCCTGCTGGCCGACCTCCTGCCTGGCCTGATTCACTCCAGCTTGTCTCGCATTAAGCCATTCTATCATGCCGCTTATGGCCTTTGGCGTTGGCTCTATATGAGGATTATAACTGCCCCGAATAAGCCAATCGCCTTCCCAGTGCTGTAGGACAAACGTTTTGCCGGTCTGTTTGTAAGTGCTCAAAAGATACTTTGTCAATTCATAAAACTGATGTTGTTCGTCCTGTTTTTGTTGCTCGGTAATGCCGTTCCTCCAATAGCCGGCACTTCGTCCAGTTGAAAAGCACATCATAACATAGGTAGTAAAAGGCTTATCAAATAGTATCCGAAAGTAAGGCGACTGCGCAATCTCAACTAAACTATTCATATCCGGCCACTGTGAATTGAAGGGATATGACCCTTGCAGATTGTGAAACCAAATCTTAATTACCCGCGAGCCTAAAGCTAAAACCTGGTCAGCACCTTCATTGAGAAAATCTTTATCTGTCAAATAATACTTGCCCGCGACGTGTGTCACTCCCAGGATATCCGGCAAAAGATGGGATTTGTTTACGCTTTTATTGGAATTGGGCTGGGCCGAAGCTATTTGTTGTACGCAAGTGATACAAATTACTGCCAATAGGATTGCACGAACCAAACTGTTCATATTATCGGCTTGAGTTTGAGGAAGAATTTTCTCACCTAACCTTTGATATTGCGGAAGCTCTTTTGTGCGGCTTCGATGGTTTTTTCGATATCCTCTTTTGTATGAGCTAAAGACACAAACATCGCTTCGTATGCACTTGGGGCCAAATATATACCTTGTGTTAGCATCTCGGCAAAAAACTTTTTGAAGCTTTTTATATCGGTTGATTGGACATCAGTAAAGTTTAGTACCGGCCTGTCGGTAAAAAAGCAGCTCATAATAGAACCGACACGATTAATCGTGACAGGAATTCCAGCCTGTTTTGCAGCGTTGGCCAGACCAGCCTCTAACATAGCTGCTCTCGATTCGAGCTTTTGGTAGGGCCCCATTGATTTTATCGCCGAGTCTGCAGAGCTCGCCGAGTTTTTAATATTGTCATTCCTGCGAAAGAAGGAATCTATATTCTTTTCTTTCTCTGCGTTCTCTGCGCTCTCTGCGATTAATATTTCCAATGTTGCGTTTGCTGCTGCGGTTGCGATTGGGTTGCCGGACAGTGTCCCTGCCTGATACACAGGTCCTGCTGGGGCGAGCATATCCATAATATTGGCTCGGCCCCCGATAGCACCGATTGGCAGACCGCCGCCTATTATTTTGCCGAGGCATGTAATGTCAGCGTGTATGCCGAAAAGCTCCTGTGCTCCGCCTTGAGCCAGGCGAAAGCCAGTTATAACCTCATCAAAAATCAAAATCGCATCATTCTGGCTGCATAACTCTCTGAGCGTCTGCAAGAATCCTGCGACCGGCGGCACAACACCCATGTTTGCAGCGACAGGCTCAACCAATACTGCTGCGATTTTCCCTTTATGCTTGTCGAAGGCAGCATTAGCCGCATCGACGTCATTATACGGTATCACGATGGTCAGCTTGGCCAGCGAATCGGGCACGCCGGCACTTGAGGCGACCCCGCCTTGCGGGAACTTTGTACCGTGTTCAGCTACACCGGAGCCTGCCGCAACCAGCAATGAATCACTATGGCCATGATAACAACCAGCCATTTTGATTATCAAATCCCTTTTAGTATATGCGCGGGCCAGCCGGATAGCGGTCATTACCGCCTCGGTGCCGCTACTTACCAGCCGGACCTTCTCGATAGAATCAAAGGCGGTAACTATTTTTTCGGCCAAGGCAGTTTCGGCTAATGTTGGTGCGCCGAAGGATGTTCCTTTCTGCGCAGCGGACTGAACAGCTTCGATAACTCTTGGATGTGCGTGTCCCAGTATCATCGGCCCCCAGGAGCCTACATAGTCGATGTATTCATTGCCGTCTAAACAATAGATTTTTGAGCCGGATGCACGCTCGATGAAAATCGGTGTCGCTTCTACTCCACCGAAAGCTCTCACCGGCGAATTGACCCCGCCAGGCAAAAAATTGCAAGCCTCAGCAAAGGCATTAGTTGATTTTAGACAGCTCGTCTCTGCGAAGCCTGTCTCGGCTTGGCCGAGCCAAGACGGACGCTCCGCCGGAGCGGGATTAATGTTTTTTTCACTCATCTTGCATATCGTATTTCGTATTGCGTATATTGTAAATCGTGGTTTTTGGTAAAAAAACTATTTTTCTTGCAAAGCTCGGACAGTTGAATATACTTTGGGGACCAAAATCCCGCGTAAGGGTTCCCCGATGTACATCGGGGGTCTGGAGTAACGATATGAATTTGGTCAAATGGTTTCGAAAAAATAACAAGAAATTGATGGCTGTTGTGGTCATCGTTTTAATGATCGCCTTTGTAGGAGGCAGCGCTTTAAACTACCTGCTTAGTCCAAAAAGAACGTCAGGGCGTCAGGTAGTAGCCTACTTTGGAGATAACAAGAAAATAACCAGCTCCGACTTCGCTTTGGCCCGCTGGGAGCTGGACATTCTAAAGCACCTGGGAGTAGATGGTCTGATAAGATCGCGAGGTTTAAGAGGATTTCTGTTAGCGGAACTATTGTTTTCCGAGGGTAAAGCCTCACTAACATCAGTCAGTCATGTAAGACAAATGATAAGAGCAAACCAGTACAGAATCAGCGATAAGCAAATCATTGATATCTACAGTCGCTCGATGCCAGGCCATGTATACTGGTATTGTTTGAAAAATGAGGCCCAGCTTGTTGGCATAAGGATAGAAAATGATGATGCACGTGATCTGCTGGGAAGAGCAATACCGCAGCTATTCGAAGGCCAAACATATTCACAGCGAATGAGCCCAGTAATGAACCGGTACGGGACGCCAGAGGCTGAAATACTGGCAACGTTTGGTAAATTGCTGGCGGTATTTCAGTATTCGGCGCTAATATCCTCGACTGAGGATGTTACTACCTCACAGCTAATGCATATGGCAAGCTGGGAGAATGAAACAATCAACGTTGAATTTGTTAAATTTGACTCCAATGTGTTTGCCGAAACCGAGTACCAGCCAAGCGAAGATGAAATGCTCAAGCATTTTAACAGACACAAAAATTTCTTCGCCGGTGACGTAAACGAGGCAAATCCTTGTGGCTTCGGATATAAACTTCCTGACATGATTCAGATGGAATACATTGCTGTCAAGCTCGATGATGTCTCACAGATAGTGAAGCAGCCCACACCTGAAGAGACAGAAGAATTCTACCAAAAATATAGGGAGCAATTCACCGAATCAATACCACAGGACCCAAACGACCCAAATTCGCCGTCAATAGAAAGAACCAGAAGCTATGCAGAGGTGGCAAATATAATTTCAAAACAACTTTTGCAAGACAAAATTAATTCAAAAGCAGAAGGCATTCTCCAGGAGGCAAGAACGCTCACCGACGCCGACCAGGCCGAAGGCCTGGACAGGATCAAACCCGCCTCCGGCGGGCAGGATATTGAGCCTGAGAATATAAGTATCGAGCAGTTAAAGCAAAAGGCAGGGGACTATGAAACCGCTGCCAAAGAGCTGGCTAAAAAATACAAAATCAAGATTTACTCCGGCCAAACAGGGCTGCTTAGTGCATCTGATATGCAGGATGATGAATATTTAAGGAGGTTGTACGTATTAAGCAGCGGACGTAATCCTGTGAGATTGGCAACGATTGTCTTTTCAATCCCCGACTTAATCGGAGACCAGCTACAGGCGGATAAGTCTACGAGTGTAGAGCTCATCGATGTACAAAAACCGAAAATATATGAGAACATCGATCCCGTGAAAGACTACTTAGGACAAATAATGGCTGTGGTGCGGGTGACTAAAGCTGAAAAGGCGTCCGAACCGGAAAGCATAGACTCGATACTCGATAATAGGTCCTTGATGCTCGATGATGATCGAGAATCGAGTATCGAGCATCCAGTATCGAGAACGGTAAAAGAAAAAGTAACACAGGACTTAAAGAAACTTGTGGCGATGGATAACACCAAAAGCAAAGCCGAAGAGTTTATCGATTTGGTCGCAAAGGATAGCTGGCAGACCACCATCGATAAATTTAACCAGCTTTATCCCGATGTACATCGCCAAGCCGGGCAAGAGCCAAACAATCCCAGTTTCAAGCTGGAAAATTTGACAGCTCTACAGAGGATCTCAAGTAAGCTATTGGAGACATTAGCTGCGCAAAGCGCTGGTAATCCGGCAGCACGGTTAGTCGTTAATAGGGCCAAGGTAAACAGACAGTTCATAGATCAGCTTTATTCGCTTGTTCCGCCGGATAGCAACACCGTTGACAGCTTGCCTTTGGTTCTGGAATTTAAGCCTGACATGAGTTTTTACGTTATCAAAGATATTTCAGTTAAGCGCCTTGAGCAGCAAGAGTACGAGAAAATTAAGGCCAGGCATTTATTGACCGAAGAGTATATTCAATCTGAGAGCCTGGCGCCGGTGTACTTTAATCCGGAAAACATATTAAAGCGTATGAGGTTTAGGCTGGCACAGATAGAAGAATCTGAAGAATCGAAGGAGGCACCGTAATGACCCAGCGTTCGGGAGAAAAGGACTTTGTGTTTTTGATAACTGTAGGACTGTTAGCCTGGGTAATACCTGGAGCGGGACATTTTATGATCAATGAGAAAAAACGGTCGATAATAATATTTGTAACCATTGTCATCACTTTTCTCATAGGATTATACATCGGCTCTATCGGTATAATCGACCGAGCTGACGCAAAGACATGGTATTTGGCACAAATTCTGAATTCTCCGATGGTGGCGGCCTTGGGACATTTGACTTCAAACGCACCGGAAAAGTATCAAGTGTATGGAAGGCCTTGCGAAATCGGACAGTATTACACAAGCATCGCAGGTTTACTTAATCTTTTGTGCATAGTCAACGCAGTTTACCTGGCTCACCTACACGGGACAAAAGGCGAAGGACGAAGGACGATAGATGATGGACGATAGACGAAAGATGATTAGCGATGAAGGATGGACGAAGTGCCTCGTCTCTCGTCCCCCCGCTTTCGCGGGGGCGAGCCTGCCCCTGCAGCAGCAGGGGTGCCTCGTATTTCGTTCCAAAGCTGGAGGCTAAAATGTCACTATTTAATTTTTTTATAATAGCGAGCTTCACAGCACCGGAAAAGATTGGGACAAATCCGCAGTTTATTCTGTTGCTTTTGCCTTTAGCAGCGTCGATAGCCATCGTTTACAAAGCTACAAAGGTGCCGACAGTTGAAGCGGGCTCTTTTATAAAAGAAGTAGTAGTTTTATTTGGCTCAATCGTTGTTTTTATTATTATAACGGCATTGGCACTATTTGTACTGACCTGGCTAATTGCAGAATGATTACCAAGATGGTTAAATGGTACCTGATTAAATAAATTCAAAAATTAAAGTGTAAAGTGTAAAATTAAGGAAGTCATTCAGCACTTAATTTTTTTAAGTGCTGAATTCCACAATTTTGATTCTTTATTTTTAATTTTGTTCTGTAGAAAAGATCCTAAGTCATTTCGACCGAAGCGTTCCAAAGGGACGCGAAGTGGAGAAATCTGCTTTTAATAGATTTCTCGGCTCACCTTTGGCTCGCTCGAAATGACGATCTACGGTGTTTTCTACAAATCATTTTGATTTTTTCGTATTACCAATTACAAGTTACCATATCCAACTCATTGTGCTTTAATCGCTGGGATTGGACAGGGTTTTTTCAAGCACACCTAACTCAATAAGAGCATTGAAAGCAGCTTTTTGCTCAGCTTCTTTTTTGTTAGTCCCCCAGGCACTTGGGTAGTGATGTTCTGTGACGACCACCTCGGTCTCAAAACATTTGTGGTGGTCAGGCCCTTTTTCATCAAGCAATACGTAAATTGGTGTGATATTGAATTGTTCCTGGCAGTACTGCTGCAATACAGATTTGTAATTGCCCTGAGCTTGCTTCTTATCGGCTTGTTCAATTAGCGAACCAAAAGTTTTTAGGATGAAATTACGGGCAGCATCAAATCCCCCATCAATATAAATTGCAGCGATAAGTGCTTCCAACAGGCCGGCTGCAAGAGACCCTGACAGCGCCCTGCTGGAAATCATACCTTTGCCCACTTTCAAGAATTTTTGCAGTCCGAATTGCCTGGTGAGGCGAGCACAGATCTCACGGGAAACAAGCATACTTTTTATTTTTGTCAGTTCGCCTTCCAGATAATCAGAAAAGCGATCGAATATGGTCTGGCAAATAACTGTAGCTAAAATGGCATCACCAAAAAACTCCAGCCTTTCATTACTTAAGAGACGATTATCAACTGAGGAGGAATGGGTGAACGCTTTAGCTAACAGTTTGCGATTGGAAAATTTGTAACCTATTATCTGCTCTATTTGCTTCAGAGTTCCATTGTCCATTAATTACGTCCTACTTTAAATGAACCTTGCGAGCAGATTACTCCACCTGTTTGCAACAGGCGGGGTAGCCGGCTCAACAAGAAAACACATGTGTAATTACCAAAAGATAAGCCGATTGTCAAGGATCGAGAATTAGCCGACCATCTGTAAGCTGGCTAAGGCGATAAACTTGTCGTCAGCAATTTCAAAAATCCCGTCCAAACCGGTTACCGTAAAGATACCCTTGGTGGCAGCGGCAACACCACAAAATACTAGTCTATGTCCACAATCGCCCAACAGCTTACGTAACTTCAGCAGCTTGGACAGACTTGATGAGGTTATAATATCAACACTGGAAAAATCAATAACCAAGTCACAATCCCCCCTGTCACGCACGATCTCGATAACCGTTTTGAGCTCATCGCTCATTTCGGGTTCGGCTGGCAAATCCACAAGAATGATATCTTCCGACCAATTTTGAATCCCCATCTTAAATCTCCTTTTAAAATCATATATACCTTTCTGGGGGGCTTTCAAATGGTGTATCGGCATAAGCTTAGGCCAGGTTAAATAAAAAACAGTTAGGCTTTTATCACGAAATAACGACCTATAAAAACTTGCTTTTCTGTTTTTTTGAAGCCTATACTTGTCAAAAACCGTAAATAAAAGGGCAAGAATTTTGGCATGGTTCAAACAGCACAGATTCTGGGTAACATTGATTTGTGGCTCCATAGTGTGTGGCAGCCTCAAATCCGCTCGTCTCGGCGACTCGTCACGGCGGAGCGTGCCGTAGCCGGAAGAGCCAAGCCGTAGCCAGGGAAGGATTTGGGGATGGTTACTCCGCTTTTGAAGCTTTGCCATCCCTAAGCTGCGCCCATTCGACTTCGCTCAAGGCAGGCTTTGAGGCTGCCACCCAGGATTGAACCATGCAAGAATTTTTCTTGATACTGGATGCCCGATGCTCATCCTGGACGTGGAAAAACGCGCATGTTCATAATTTTCTGTCCAACTTTCGATAGCTAATGGCTTCTGCAATGTGCTCAGGGTGGATGTTTTCTTGGCAGGCCAGATCCGCAATAGTGCGGGCTATCTTGCAAATCTTGTCGTGGGCACGAGCAGATAGACCAAATTCTGTCATTGCCTGCTTAAGAAGCATCTCAGAAGCAGAATCAAGCTCGCAGAACTTGCGTACTTGTTTGTGGGTCATCCTTGCATTGGTCATTACATTGCTATCATCGAAGCGCCTTACCTGGATGCGCTTGGCTTCGATTACCTGTTGTCTCATCGTGGCTGAATCGAGCTGGTCAGATTTTGACCGCAGCTTGCTGAATGTTATTGGCGGCACATCGATATGAATATCGATTCTGTCCACCAATGGCCCGGATATCTTTGAAATGTATTGTTCGATTTGGCCTGGAGTGCACTTACACCTTCTGTTAGCGGTGCCGAAATAGCCGCAGGGGCAGGGATTCATCGCTGCAACGAGCATAAATTGGGCAGGAAATCTGACCGTTTTCTTGGCACGTGACACGATGACGAAACCATCCTCCAAAGGCTGACGAATCATTTCAAGAACGTGTCGCGGAAACTCAACAAAATCATCGAGAAACAATATTCCGAAGTGAGCCAACGACAGTTCTCCAGGACGAGGTGTTGTTCCACCGCCGATCAAAGCTGGACCAC
>CAYNKI010000043.1:0-19145 GCA_964397675.1 uncultured Pirellulales bacterium | reverse complement strand
TGTCGTACCTCTTCGACCATATCCACCGGAACGTATATCGCCTGGGTCTTTCCGTAGCCATGTTGATACGAAGCTGTGAAGCTAATAGTCTTTTCAGCATAGTATGTTTATCTGAGGCAAATTCGCTTCCTCTTACATCTCAACCACTTTTCAATTGCCTTTTCTTGTCAATTGCAGTTCGGTCGATTAGGGCTCGCACTGGATGAATAGCAGACTTGGTGGCACCCACAATTCCATCCACCAGGGTAGAACGCTGATTGAAAAGGAATGACTTGCCGGTTATATCACTTACCTCTCCACCTGCTTCAGCCACCAAAAGCACTCCAGCTGCTATGTCCCATTCATTCTTAGGGCCAAGGCTAAAGGTGGCATCCGCAAAACCACCTGCAACAAGAGCAAGCTTATATGCAATCGAACCACATGGGCGAATTTCCGCGAAAGGCTCAAAAGGTTTAAACTCGCCTCGTTTAATCTCTGAGCGGCTGGCGAGTAAAACAGGACGACCGCCCATTGGATGCCGGGCCTTGATGGTTTCTCCATTCAGCCACGCGCCCTTGTCTCTTGCTGCACTGAATAGCTCTCCAGCAGCCGGATTATATACTGTCGCCAATACTGGAAGTCTATTCTCCGTCAAGGCCACAGATATAGAATATTCAGGAATTCCACTAACAAACTCTTTGGTGCCGTCGATAGGGTCAACAATCCAAACCTGTTTCTTTCCCAGACGCTTTTGATCATCACGGGTTTCCTCTGAAAGCCACCCAGATTCAGGAAAATACTTCAATAGACCTTCCTTTAAAATACGGTCAGCTTCAAGATCCGCTGTCGTAACAGGATCTTTATTTTCCTTGTATGCTGTGTCAAAACCCTTCTCAGCCATCTGGAAGATGGCTTGACCCGCTTGTTGCGCGTAGTCTTTTAAAACCTCTAAGTCCCGAATCAGATTACTCATCTTTTGTTCCTATACCTGAAATGACCCAGATACGCCTGGATTTCTATCAGCCTTAAAGTGACGCTGTCTGAGACTCGCTGTTTGGTCCTATGTAGCCTTCTTTTTCAAGATGTAAAATAATTTGTTGTACGCACTCCTCTGCCAACATTGAGGTAGTGTCAATAGCTAAATCAGCATCACGTGGCTGCTCATACGGATCAGATATTCCTGTAAACTCCTTAATCGTACCAGCACGTGCTTTTGCGTAGAGACCTTTTCGGTCGCGCTGCTCGCAAACTTCTAATGGTGTTGCAACATGCACCAAGACAAAACCGCCTACTTTTTCGATCATTTGCCTTACTTCCTTGCGAATGATATCATAAGGTGCGATAGGAGCACAGATTGCGATACCACCATTTTTTGTAATTTCCGAAGCAACAAAACCAATACGGAGAATATTAAGGTCTCGATGCTCTTTCGAAAATCCTAACTCTGAAGATAAGTTCTTGCGAACAATATCACCATCAAGCAAAGTCACGGGTCTTCCGCCTGCCTCTAAAAGCTTTACCATTAAAACGTTTGCCAAAGTAGACTTCCCTGAACTTGGTAGACCGGTAAAAAACACCGTTAAGCCTCGCTTGCTTCGCGGCGGATATGTGCGACGTAGTTCCTTGACGACTTCTTGGAACGAAAACCAAGAGGGAATCTCGCGTCCATCCGCTAACCTGGCTCGTAAATCCGTGCCGGATAGCGTCTTTACATTAGCACCTTCCGGAACCTCGTCCGTAGGTACATACGCATCCTGGTCAGCAAGATAAACCATCATTTTAAACGGCACCATTTTAATGCCCAATTCTTCCTCATGCCCTTTCAAAAGCTCTTGAGCTTCATAAGGCCCATAAAATGGTCGGCCACTTGAGTCAGAGCCTGGGCCAGCATGATCTATACCAACGATTAGGTGGGTGCACCCGTAGTTCTTGCGTATAATCGCGTGCCATACTGCCTCTCGTGGCCCGGCCAGTCGCATGGCAAGAGGCAGTAAGCTTATCATTGCTGTGTTGTGCGGATAATGTTTCAAGATTGATAAATAACATCTCACGCGCGTATAATGATCCACGTCACCGGGCTTGGTCATTCCAACTACTGGATGAATGAGAAGGTTCGCTTCCAGCTCTCTTGCCGCCCGGAAAGTAAGCTCCTGGTGGGCACGATGCATAGGATTACGTGTTTGAAAGGCAACCATGCGACTCCATCCCATGTTCCTAAATCTCTCTCGCAACTGCCGTGGCGTAAAGCGCAATTCTATGAAGTCGTAATGGTTAGGAAGCTGTACACATTGGATTTTACCGCCGACATACCATTGATTCGCGTTATTCATCAGGTAAGCGACACCAGGATGCTCTGAGTTCGTCGTACCAAAGACCTGCTCTGCTTCCCGCATTAAATCTGGCTGCCAAACCTCTTCTACATGGAGGACGCCGAGCATAACACCTTCCGGATCTCGAAGTGCCAGCATCGAACCGTTATGCAGATTCCTTGCTACTTCCTCAGATACATCAAGGACGATCGGAATAGGCCAAATAGTTCCATCTGCCAGCCTAAATTTCTTGCAAACAGTATCATAATCTTTGCGACAAAGGAATCCTTGCAACGGTGAGAAGCCTCCATTTGCAATAAGCTCAAAGTCACATATCTGCCGAGGTGTTAGGTCCCAAGATGGCCAATCTCGGGATTGACGCTTGAGCTCTTCAGCGGTTTGTTGATCAACTACTAAATTAACCAGTGAGTCCCCATGTGGCGAAATAAGATGTGACTGCATTGCTGTTCTCCTTTAATTGAATCCTACTTTCAACTGAACTGGCTAAGGAATTCCGTGAAAACTCGGGCAGCTTGTTTCAAACGTTTGTTTTTCTCTGAGTCTTCTTTTGAAATTATTCTCTTAAACCGACAACCAATATGTTCTTTTGCTGATTTAGTTAGTTCAACCGTCTCAGAGGGATCTGTCCCTGTGGGTTTTCTCTCAACCCACCAAACATTTTTAGAGGCCAAGCATCGAATAGCATCTTGGAGTGTAGCCTTACGGGAATCCCGATGTACATCGGGATAGGCACTTTTGGATAGTCATCGTCAATAAAACATATCCGGAACATATAAAACTCGATTTATCTGTCAACTAAAAAGGCCACACCCTTGGGATTAATATTGTTGCACAAATTAGTAGAAGTATGTTCAAGGGTAATCCTACTCGGACGAAATCCGTGAAACGATAGCCACCGGGTCCGTAGACCATAAGATTAGTCTGGTAACCTAAAGGCGTCATTAAGCTTGCTGATGCTGCGAATGCCACTGCCATAACAAACGGCCGGGGGCTAACCCCGGTCTTTACTGCGATCGCCACCGCGAATGGAAAAATAAGAGCGGCAGCAGCATTATTGGTAACCACTTCTGTAAACAAGCTCGTCATGAGATAGACGCAAACCAGTACGGCATATGGCCCCCAATCTCCAGCAAAGTTCACCAGATATTCGGCCAACGAAGACACTAATCCTGAATTAACAAGTGCTTTACCCAGCCCGAAAGCCGCCGCAATCGTAAGCAAAGTCTGCCAATCGATACTCTGCCGAGCGTCGGCTACCGAAATACAACGCATCAGTACCATCAAACCCGCTACTAAAAACGCAGCCACAACGATACTGATCACACCACTAACCATCAATAACACTAACACTATCAGCAAAATCAAAGACCATACAGCCTTGTCGTGTCGCAGAGGCCGAGAATCATCGACACCGCTAATGAGAAGGAAATGGGGATTGTTTCTATGGGCTCGAATAAAATGCACATCGGCCTGCAGTAAAAGTGTGTCACCAGGACGTAGGATAACATCACCAACCTTGCCTGCGAGCCGTTCTCCCCCGCGATGTACAGCCACAACAGCAGCGTTGTATAAAGCCCGGAAGTCTGCATCCCGGATTGTTTTACCAATATTCAGGCAATTCTCAGAAACCACCGCTTCGCAGAGCAGGCGTCCTCGTCGCTTTGCTGCTCGAGTTTCGTATCCTTTGTCCGCAATAGGGACCAAACCCGCTGTTTTTTCAAGATCAACGATAGTGCTAACGACCCCTGTGAATGTGAGAATATCATTGGCCTTCAGCACATAGTCCGGCGGCACAGGTGAAATCAGTTGTTCCTCACGCTCAATTTCGATGAGAAACAGTCCTGGCAGGTGGCGAAGCCCCGCTTTTTGTATCGTCTTACCCACGAGCCGAGAGTCGGCTTGTATGATTAAGTTAACCAGGTATTCGCGAGCAGAATCTGTAAACCTTTCGATAAGGTCCTTGCGCCTGGGCAAAAGACGCTGTCCTATAAAAAACAGATAAAGAATACCCACAATGGCGTAAGGCAGTCCAACGTAACCCAGTTCAAAAAACTTCATCGGGTGTAAGGCTTGACTTAGCTCTGGGCTTGACTGCGATGTCTCCTGCATGAGTCCATTCACGACCAAGTTTGTACTTGTACCTATTAAGGTACAGGTACCCCCCAAGATGCAAAGATATGAAAGCGGTAGCAATAGTCGGGAAGGAGTAATTTGGTGTTTCTTGCACCAACTGGATATGACAGGGATAAACATCGCGACAATTGGTGTATTGTTCAAAAAGGCCGACATTGCTGTAACTGAGCCTGCCATCCGTACCAGTACTGCCCTCTCTGATTTAGCGCTGCCCAAAATCCATGATCCCGCTACGTCAAGCGCACCTGTCTCTCGCAAAGCCGCCGCTACTACATAAAGAGCGCCGACAGTTAACATTCCTGCGTTCGAAAAACCTATTAAAGCCTCCTCCGGGCTTATGATACCGACAGTTGTCACTAGTACCACCGACCCCAGCAGTAAAGCATCAGGTGAACGGTTGGTGACTAACCCAACGAATATCAGTATAAGAACAGCTAAACAGAAAAAAGCTTCCCAACCCATCTTTTAAAAATTAGCCCTTGTCTCGTAATAAGAGGAGTCTTCCATGCAGCAACTTTCAATACCAAATAACAACGAGAAATCCATATGCTCGCGCGATTTATTTGTCACCCAGTAGTGGATCTCTTGTTTCATATAACTTTATATAATAATAGTTTACCTGAGGTACTCCCACTTGTCAAGACCAAAAACTTGAAGATTTAAGATAGTATTCTGTAGTAGTAGCATCCTTTTTCTTTTTGCTTCTTTTTCTTTTTGTTAGATCTGTTAAATTGTTAAATCTGCTATTCAATGCCGTCTCATTCATACACCGGCTAATCGCAAGCTGCCGGAAATTGAATTAGCTGTGATTGAAGATATCTCTTTTTCAACGCTGAAATAGATCTCCGCTGGTGTCCGGTAGCCCAATGCCTGATGCAATCGCTCCTGATTGTAAAACCGAAAGTAAACGCCTATACCACGCCGAGATTCGTCAACATCCTGATAATCCTTAAGATAAATCTCCTCATACTTTACCGTCCGCCAAAGCCGCTCAACAAAGATATTGTCAAACACTCGACCCTTCCCATCCATACTGATGGCCACAGCCGCATATTCCAGGACTCCTGTAAATGCTACGCTGGTGAATTGAGAGCCCTGGTCTGTGTTGAATATCTCAGGCCTGGCTATTGCCAACGCTTGCCTGAGTGCCTCCAGACAGAAATCTACATCCAACGTCGTTGACAACGCCCAACTCAACACATACCGGCTGTACCAATCCATAATCGCTACCAGATACACAAAGCCTTGCCATAATCGCACGTACGTTATATCCGTCGCCCAGACCTGGTTGGGACGCTCTATCTTCAATCCTCGCAGCAGATAAGGGTATTTCCTGCTATTGTCATCGTCAATAAAACATACCCGGAACATATAAAACTCGATTGATCTGTCAACTAAAAAGGCCACGCCTTTGGGATTAGTATTGTTGCACAAATTAGCAGAAGTATGTTCAAGGGCAATCCTACTCGGACGAAATCTGTGAAACGATAGTCACCGGGTCCGTTGCCGCAACCTCTTTAATAGTTTCTTTTTACTGCCTCGGTTGGCCGTCCCAACTTTGCAGCTACCGTGCCAGTCAGATTACTCGGGAATAGTTTTCTCAGCAAACTAACCTCGCGCTTTGACCATGAGCCTTTGACAAGTTTCTTTTTTGCCATTGCATGATTCCTTTCATTCTAGCCGTACCTGTCACTTCCCGTTGACTTTGCTACATTCTAAGCAGTAACACGATTGTTATCAAGGAATTTCTGTACCCCAAGCCGCTGTATTTTCGACTGTTTCGTCTTTACCATCACACCGAGCCGAACGCCTCGCGCAAGCCAAAGCCGAGCGAGAGAAGAAACAAAGAGAGCATCAACAATTATTAGCAGAGATCTTGTCAAAGGAAGAGTCTGAGCGGCTGCACTGGCAGCAAGTTCTCAATCCTCAGGCTGAAAATCTGGTAACACTTTTGACTACGGATACAACCGAATTTGGGCAGGTAGAACGTGAAGCGGTGGACATAGGTCTTAAGGCGTGGCAAATGGGGAGACTAAACTGCATGCGGCAGCTTCGAGTTATGGCAATAGCCATATCCAGAGAAAGCGGTCAAAACAAGGAAATCATTGACTACATCTCCTTTTGGTGGGACGGCATCTGAAGCTGGCGAAGCCCATCCCTTAGTTTAAGAGAAGATTAGTCATCGCATGAATCGAACAGCTTTAACCTTGGTTGCAGCGTTAATCTTTCAAGATCACGAGAATAAACCAGGATGCCCCAACTTTTAGTCGGGGACCTTCACTAAATCGCCCGGTGGCAAGTTAGCTCTGGATTAGTTTTGCGCTGTGTATTTCGAGCACTGAATCAAGCAGGTCCTGGTTGGTAAGATTTCTCTTGATGTGGAGGGTTCTTGTTTCTACCAAGACCTTTGATGATTCTACCTTCCCCAGAAAATCGACCAGTTGGCTTAGGGTCAGATTCTCCAGCTTTATTTCAACTATCGTCTCGCGGTAGTTCGATTCGAGCGGCACTGTGTGTGGTTTCATCATCACCACATTTTCCGCCAGGCCGCAGTGATGAATCAACGATTCCAAATAAGGCAGCAGTTCAAATCCATCTTTTTGTGAAGCCACTTTCGCTCGCAAATCGTCCAGGCTGCTGCGGAGCAGAGCATACTCTTCGCATTTGGCGCGCAGCATTGCAAGCTCCCTTTGTTTTTGTGGGATGATGCGTTCGAGCGTCTCCATCCTCGCTACAGCGGGCTTGACCGCGAACGCATAGATCGCCCAGACCGCTATGAAAACGGCTGAAACAATAATCAGTAGTTTTTCTCTTCGTGTTAACCGTATCATCATTACTGCGATATTGGTGAGCTCTGCCGACTGCTCGTTGCCACGCTCGGAGACTTTGCTGAAGATATCAAGATAATAAATCGTACGACGTCACTTTGAGCCTCTTTTTGCGCGTCTTGCACGTCCACAAGTGCAAAGCCGGGAACTTTCTGCAGAAGCTCCTGCCACTGGTACACTGATTCAAATGAATCACACGTTCCACTTACTCGGACTGAGCTGGGAGTTATCAACAGGTCGTCAACTTTGAAGCCGGCTTGCGAAGGCACGCTCGTACTGATTCTATGCAGAACTTCCAGCGAGGCCAGGCTGGTTGGATGGAACGTTGCGAAAAGCTGGTAATCCTTCTGGAGAGATTCCATCCTCTGCTCCATCTGCACAAGCGGATTGACGATATTTTTTTCTTCCGGCAAGGCGGTTCGGAAAACTTCTGCGATCTCGTTTCTTATACGGGCATAGTTTCTCTCCATATAGAACAGTCGCACAAACAGGCCGACCAGTAGAAACACAGCGATTGCACTCACAAGTGCCGCAGAAATTACGAGCTCTTTCTTCAAATTCAACGTCGGCTTTGTACCACCATTATCGGCCTGGAGAAAGTTGATCCCTGCGGTTTTTTCGGGTGCCAACAATCTCAAGGCAAGACCCTCAGCAAGGCACATTGTGCCATCGGCCTGGCAATCAGGGCTTCGTTTTATGTTAGCATAGGGATCGACAAAGATGGTCTGACAAGGCAACTTTTCCTCAACTGCTGCCTTAAGCTCGTCCGAGACACCGCCTCCGGTCGCCAGGTAAAGTCTTGAGTCTGGCTCAATATCGGTCCTAAATATTTTTCGCCAGGAAATTTCTGCTTCGCTTGACAAGACCTCTGTGATCTGCTCGGCAGTAGAGTCAACACTGCTGTCAGGGCGGCGAATGAGCCTAAGGTTTCTTACGATTAAGATATTATTGTCTTGTGTAACTGCCAGAGTGAGGTAAGATTCATCCAAATACGCGATAATGGCAAGGCCTTGCCTAATTTCCGGATGATTAACTGCTACTGCAGCGTGTATGGCGAAGATAGCGGTCTCTGCCAGATCAGGATGCATTTTGGCCTCGGCTAACAGATGACGTCTTCGTCGCAGCGATTCTTTGCTCACTGCTGCCGTAAGGACTGAAAACCTTCCGTCCGGCAACTGGCGGTATGAGTACATCTGAGTGACTGTTTTCTCGGCTGGCAGCGGGAAATCGTGCTCCAATGCGGCTGAATCGTGCTGGCGGATCTGCTCAAGACCGGCAAAATCAGTTTCCAAATTCCGAAAGAAAACAGCATCCCGCGGTACCAAGGTTGCTATCGCTGCCCGGCTATCAAAGCCATGTCGGCTGATCAGTGACTTCAGTATGTCGGGCGGTGAATCGGTGTTTCGTCGGATTTTTGTGCTAAAGGTTTTTTCGATGTGCAATTCCTGCTCAGCACGGGCGAGCTGAACCGCACGCAAATGGGAAGAACCAATATCTATGCCAATGCACCGCTTAACCATTGCTTTTTCTTTGGCCTTTGCCACGCAAAAAATCCACCGTCACCGTAGCTCTTTGTAGAAAACTACCTCAACACTTTTGGTTTGTGGATCTCTTCTAAGTATTGCATCTATTGTACAACCAACTTGGCCAACATTTCCTCGTGACTCGATACGATGATATCCATCTTCCGGGCTGACAGTGACAATATTTTTAATCGAGTGATAGATACTGTCGGTCATGCCGGGGACGTCACGCAGTTCGATAGTGCTCTCGAAGGGCTTAATTTTTCGCCGGTCAACGATCATCTGCGTCAAAGCCGTATCCATCTTTTCAGATAAACTCTCAATTATCAGCTTCGGCGCAAGATTAATGTTAATTTTTCCATCGCCATTTACCGTAACATAGGCACGCAAACGGTCGAAGCTCTCGGCTGTGACATCTTTTATTAGCAGCATCTCGTCAATAACTTCAAGAGGCTTGTTCTTGCACTTATACGGAGGCTCGAGCTTACTGTAGTAGTCCGACTCTGCCCCTAAACTTTGGTGCTTAACAAAGCCCAAGCAGGTGACTTGTTCATCGTAATCAGTCCAATCAATAATCGCAGGCACCAGGCCATAGCCAATATTGGAATCGCCCAGCTGCTCTCGGTTTAGTAGATCTATCAGCCGAAGTAGCTGGTCTATTCTGGTCCGATTCAGTTTGTCGTTCTTGTCTTTGAGAAGGTTCACATTCAATTTGCTGCTCTCTTCGGTGACCGTTATCAAACATTGGCCATCGCCAACCCCGATGTACATCGGGGCTACTTGCCCTGAAAGGAGGCCCAGCAACGTTTTATTTGTATCCCGATGTACTTCGTGATCGTGGGTATCCTTGATAGCCGCAATCGCAATATTGAGCCCTGCTCTCGCACAATTCAGTGCCTGCTGGGACCTTCGCAAATGGTCGACTGCCCGCAGGTTGGCTCGGCATCTAAAGTTGAAGCCAAGCAGCAAAACCTCCAGCAGAATAATCGTACACAATACGACAATAAGCACAAATCCACTTTGCTGCAGTTTTGTTAGTCTTAGTCCCATGGCTCATCGACAATTACTGATGTATCGGATGCCGTCTTCTTGTCTCGACCCTTCTGACAAGGTATATGAGCGAGCGTTGTGTATCGGCATCTGCGGTAGTTTTTGTCTTGACAGATAATATCAATCTTTACTGCGTATGGCGGTCTCCGCCTGTCCTTAAAATCCCACTTATCCAGCCAATTTTGCCCGTCGAAAAACGCCGGTTTGAAGCTTTCCACGCCGCTTACAACCTGCTGCCAATTCCTACTTCTGACCATGCTATCAGGCGCCCGAACAAATCTTTGCCGGCTTAAAAAAAGCACCCTCTTGTTTCTGTCAAATCTGTATGCGACCTCAAACAGTCCATGTGCCGACTCCGGTTCTGCCCCTGTCTTGGCAGGGGTAAACTTGTCCCCGCAAAAGCGGGGAGGCCCCGCCGTGGTCACGAGATGCAAAACTTCGCCGTTTAGGTCCTCTGCGTTGCCGCTGAAATAGTTCGGTATCTCCTCAGATAGCACCTTTCTCGTTTCGGATGCAGATTTTGTCGGATACGACAGCTCGCCGGGCGTTCCCGAAGGCTTTTGAGTGTCCTCTACAACATAAAAAGACTGCGGGACATACGCGCAGCGTATTTGTCGAGTTATTTGTGCCAGCGCTGCCCGGGTGTGCTGAGACAGAGCTATCGCGGCCTCGCATGCCTCAGTCGATCTTGCGGTGGCAATATAGCTGCCGTATACCATCGAGACAATGGCCACGATTATCGTCACCGCCACAAGAATCTCCAGCAGTGTAAAACCGGCTTTGGCTAACTTATTGTTCATGGTAAGTTTTGTCCGCGACATAAGTTGACATCTGCAAATGATTCCGGCCGATTGTCTGCTTCCAGCTAACATCGACGGATATTTTTCGCAGTCCCTCAACGTGTGGTTCGTCCAATTCGGGCAAATGCGCCTCTGCAATTTTCACATTCCAATCGAACAGCACTCCATTATTTTGGACAGTGCCTGAATCAGATCCTTTCTTTGGATAATCAACAGCCAGGGTCTGGGTAATTTTTTCCTCTGCCAAAAAGACAGCCTGAGAAGTTATCTGCGCTTTATCAGCTATCTTAATGCTGAGCAGGCAGAGCCTGAGCAATGCCAGCAGAGCAATTGAAACGACTGCCAGGGCAATAAGCACCTCTATGAAGGTAAAGCCGCTGGCCCCGATGTACATTGGAGTGCCAGCGGTATTATTTTGGCTGACTATGCTATTTTCGCTCATCGAGATTCCAACTTTCAATGTCGGCGTCGTTTCCCATGCCGCCGTCCTCGCCATCTTTGCCGTAGGACTCCAAATCGTAGTCCCTACTATGGATTCCAGGACAAATGTAGATATATCTATTACCCCATGGGTCCACAGGCACCTTATCAAGATAGCTGTCAGGATTATAATCTCTTATGCCTGGGTCTGAAACGAGGGCTCCAAGACCTTCAGAAGTGGTGGGAAAGCACCCTGTGTCAGTCTTGAACAAAGCTAACGCAGATTGGATATTGCGTATATCAATTTTGGCCTTGGTTCTGCGAGCCTGCTCGGGCCTGTTCAATATCCTGGGCATAACAATAGTAGCCAAAAGACCCAAGATCACCACCACAATCATAAGCTCAATTAAAGTAAAGCCCTTGTATTGCGTATCGGGTAGTCTGTTTTTGAGCATCATTTTGCAAATCTCCACTACAGCATCTGATTTATCTCGAATATCGGAAGCAAAACGGCCAGCACAATAAAACCGATGACTGCACCCATAACCAGAAGTATTGCAGGCTCCAGCAGCGAAGTCAAGGTTTTGGCTGTCATCTCCACCTCGCTATCATACATCTCAGCAATATCGATAAGACCAGCTTCCAGATTTGCGCTGATTTGGCTGGTAGAGACGATATGAAATACGACAGGCGGAAAAAATCCAGCTCTTTTTATTGCGTCCGCTACAGAATCTCCCCTGCTAACCGAATCCTTTATGTGGTCCAAGGCATTGACAATGAAGCTATTTTGTGTGACGCCTCTTGCAATTTGCAAAGCGCGGACCATGGGGATACCACTGGCAAGAAGCATTGCCAATGTTCTGGTCAGCCGGGCTATTTCCAATTTGACAAAAAGCTTACCAAAAAGTGGCAGCTTCAGCTTGGCACGGTCCGCAAACAGTTTACCTTCCCTGGTTCGCAAAGCTGCTCCAGCTGCTAATACAACTGCACAGCCTACAATGGCAATCAACACTAAATACGTTTTCATAAAGGCACTGATTGAGATGAGCAATCTCGTAGGTAACGGCAGAGTCCGATTCATTTCAAGGAAGATCTGTGTTATGCTCGGCACCACATAAGATAAAAGAAACACCACCACTGCCACCGCCACAACTACCATCATTAGTGGATAAGCGATAGCGGATTTCACGCTGCTAACAAGCTGCACCCGTTTTTCCAACATCTGCGCCAGACGCAGCAGTACCTCTTCTAATGTCCCGCTGGCTTCGCCGGCAGCTACCATATTAACAATAAGAGGCGAAAAAACGTTTGGGTATTTGCCCAGTGCGTCAGCTAACGTACTTCCTGCATTAACACTGTCACGGACTTGAGCCAGAATCTGGGTGAGAGGATCCTGCTCAGCCCCCAGCCTGATCAGCTTATGCTTGGGAGCGCTCTGCAGCTGTTCGACTAATGCCGATAAAGCAGGCACCAGCGGCATACCAGCACGCAAGAGAGTCGCCAGCTGAGATGCGACTCTGCAAATCTCCCTTGTGCCGATTCTTCCGACTATCTCCTTTTTATATGCCTCTTGAATCTCATCGACACGCTCGCCACTTTCGGCTACATGGCGGCCGGAAATTTGCTTTCCACTTACCAAATCAGGTTCAATTACTGACACGTTTAGCTACCCCAATATTCGTCTCTACATCCTGTGTGACCCTACAAACCTCTTCCAGAGTGGTCTGGCCAGCCAGTGCTTTACGCAGCCCATCGTCTCGCAAGGTGCTCATGCCTTTTTCAATAGTGGCTTCTTTTATAATGTGTGAACCGCGCCGTTTTATGATTAGTTCCTTGACGTGGTCATCGATAACTAACAGCTCAAAGATTCCCGTCCTTCCGAAGTATCCCGTGTTAAGACAATTTTCGCAGCCAAGCCCTTTGTAAAACTGTCCTTGAGCTACTGATGCTTTTTCACTTTCACTGAAGAGTCCCGAAGTATATCGGGATGCCTCTTCCGCTCGGCAGGTGCTCTTGCATTTAGGGCAAATCAGCCGCAACAGCCGCTGCGCCATGACCGCCATGACCGAAGATGAAATCAGATAAGGCTCAATGCCCATATCGATTAGCCGAGTTACAGCCGATGCCGAATCGTTGGTATGCAAAGTACTCAGAACCAAATGACCTGTGAGGGAAGCTTGAATGGCAATCTCAGCTGTCTCCAGGTCGCGAATTTCTCCTATCATAATCACATCGGGGTCCTGCCTGAGAATGTGACGCAGGCAATTAGCAAACGTAAGATTTATCTTTGGCTTTACCTGCATCTGCCCGATGCCAGGCAGTTGATATTCGATCGGATCCTCAACGGTGAGAATGTTTCGTTCTTCACAATTAAGCTCGTTCATAGCTGCATAAAGGGTAGTTGTCTTGCCGCTGCCGGTTGGGCCGGTAAGCAAAATTATGCCGTGAGGAACTCTGATCAAATTTCTGAAGCGAACAAGTACTTCTGGCCCAAATCCGGTCTCATCCAGGCCCAATTCGCCGCTGCCTTTATCCAGCAACCTGAGCACTGCCCGTTCGCCGCCCAGCGTTGGAATGACTGAGACTCTAACGTCGACTAAATCCTGGCCTATCTTAATCCGGCTCTGGCCGTCCTGCGGCAGCCGTCGCTCAGCGATATCAAGGTTTGCCATAATCTTCAATCTCGACAGCAGTGCTCTGGTCTGTTGCTTGGCCAAAGTCAACACGTTGTGCAAGACCCCATCAATCCGAAAACGGACTCGGGCTTCTTCTTCGTACGGCTCAAAATGAATATCGCTGGCCCGACTATGTACGGCCTGGAAGAAGATTTTATTGACTAGTTTTATGACCGGTGCCTTGTTAGCTATGCTTAGCAGGTCTTCGGCTTGGGTCTGAGCGCCCGTTGCCCCGATGTCGCTATCGGTGCTTGGCAATTCTTCTGCACCGGGATTTTCATTGTCACTATCCATAGTGGTGGTTTGATAATAGCAGCAGCTTACCGCTCGTTCTATTTCAGAGGCGGGGCAGATAACTCTCCTGCACGGCTGGGCCAGGACGCTCAATATCGCGTCGTACGCTTCAATATTGAGCGGGTCCGCCAGCGCAATTGCTATTTCGCCATCTTCCAATCTAATCGGGATAGCACACTGCTTTTTGATAAACTCCAGAGGCAGCTCTCTGACCAATTCGGGGTCCAACTGCTCCGGCAGTATAGTTTCTAAATACTGATTGTCCACTTGTCTATCCAATTTTGCACCTATAAACCAGCCGCCGCGTGACTTGCAAAAGCGCGCCTAATTGTCAGCGCTTGCCTTGCTCCTGCTTGAGACCTTCCAGTACTTCTTTCATTTCGTTTTTCTTATCCGAAGTTATCTGGGCCAATTCATCCTGGTCACCTACAATGTGCGGAGTTATAAACATAAGTAGATTTGTCTTTTGCTGCTGCTCTCTCCGCAGCTTAAACAAGTCACCAATCAGAGGAATATCACCGACCAAGGGAATCTTCTTCTCAACAATGACTTCTTCGTCCCGAATAAGCCCGCCGATAACAACAGTGGAGCCGCTATTCATCGTGACGTTGGTCTCAGCCTGTCGTTTAGTTGTTCTTTGTGTATCGATAGAACCAGTATCAATAAACTTAGTGAACTCGCTGGTAATCTCGAGTCTTATAAGCCCACTTTGACTGATGTGTGGCGTTATTTCCAATATGATTCCGACGTCTCTGTACTCGAACGTTCGTATCGCTGTAGGAGTTAAAGGATCTGCCTCAGTGATTCTCGATTGCAAAACAAATGGGATGTTTTCACCCACAGTTATCTTGGCTTTGTTATGATTCGAGGTTAGAATATTGGGTCTGGAAAGTATATTGATGCCGGACTTTTCCTCTAAGGCGTGCAAAATTCCCGTGATGCCTACGCCCGAGGCGGTTTCCTTCCATGCGCCAACGCTTAAGCCCTCCCAATCTCCGCTAAGAAAATCCACTCGTGGCCCGAAATTTGTGGCTCCAAAAAATCGAACACTATCTGCCACCGCCTCATCAAGCGTGGCCCAGTCGATGCCGATTTCCGTTAAGGCATCTTCACTGACCTCCACAATGAGCATCTCGACTGATACCTGCTCACGCACGATATCCAGCTTTTCTATAATGTCGGCGATAACCTCAAGGTCCTGCGCCGAAGCAGTGACTATCAGTGCGTTGGTGCCCTCATCGGCACTAACTTGCACTTCCTGCGGTCCTTCCAGCGCTCCGGTAATTTTCAAATTCGCCAGGGCTGCAGTAAGCGATTCAGCAACATCACTGGCCTGGGCGTTCTGTAGATACACCACATGGATATTAGTTGCCCTGCTGGGCCGCTCAACATCGAGATTACTAACTAATTTCTCGATCGTCAGGGTGTCCTGCTGATTGGCAATAATGATAAGAGAATTTGTTCTTGTATCCGGCAGAACTTTTATACCCGTTTCAATCTGCGGTGTAGTTCGACTACGGCCAGCCGATACAGAAGCAACCCTACTTTTCTGCATAATGCGGGTTATTTGTTCACTGAGCACCTTTACAGAGGCATACTTTAGTGGAATTACCTTAACTTTTTCTTCTACATCAAGATTTTGAATGACCTTGGCAACGTGATGTATATTCGAAGAGGTATCCGTGATCAAAATTGAATTCGTTTTTGGGTAGGTTGCCATGTAGGAATCTTTAGCCAGGAGCGGCTGAATAATGTTGCTAACCTCGGTTACATCGGCGTAATTCAAGGGAATAATCTGGGTGACAACAGAATCATTTTTGGAAATTTCTGCAGGATCACTACCGATACGAACCTGTAGGTTACGGCTGGTAGCCTCTGCCCTCGGTACTATTTTAACCACATCACCGGCCGGCACAGCCGCGTAACCATTGACTTCCAGAATCGATTCCAAAAAACCATAAACATCGCCAAGACGTATCATACTAGGGGACATCACAGTAACTGTTCTACGGACACTCTCATCCACGATGAAATTAATCCCCGTAATATCGCCAATGGTCTTTATAACGACACGTATATCAACCTGGTCGAAGTTTACAGATATGAGTTCATCAGCTATATCCGGGTTACTCAGTTTAGGAAGATCGACAGCCCCTGCGTCTTCCTGTCGGAAGACAGGAGCAGGGGTGTTGATGGTACTGTCGCTTACAGCAGGATTCTCTCGCTCAGAATGAACCGGTGTTTTTGCAGGTATTGCAATAGCTTTTTCCCGGTCTTTGTGGGCTTCTGACTCGTATGGCAAGGCTTCGTTGTCGCTTGCGCTCCTATTCGACGTTGGAAGACTCGTTGCAGCTACAGTTTTGTCCGAGGCCCCGTAAGAGCGATTGACCGATTGTGACTTTGCTTGACTCGCTTCTGTGATAGCGAGGCCTTTGATACCAAGAAAGTCCTCTAATAGGTTCCGGTCCTGCTGCTCCGGGGCCACTGATACAATTTGTGACTTAGGTTGGCAGCCTGCAAAACTCACTAAAAGTAAGCACATAAGGCATAAAAGGCCTTCCAACAGCTTTTGCAGTTTCTGCCTGGCTTTGTCTGGATTAGTTGATGACATGTGTTTCCCTACCTACCTTAAGTCCTCAAAATTCTTGTCTATTCATCGCAAATTAAAGGAAAGCTCTTCCGTTTTACCCTGGCGTAGCAGCTCCACACTCAGCGTCGGCTGCGTCCTTGCCTTTTTAAAAATCTGATAAGCTTTCTGCTTGTTGGTTAAGTGATGTCCATTAACTTGACGGATAATGTCACCGTTTTTTAAGCCGATGTTTTTGACCAACGCTACGTCTTCTAAGCCAGTCACTCTAAGTCCCTCTGTTTGACCATTAACAACGTGAGGCTCAATAATTACTTCGTCGAATATAGTTTCGAGATGTCCAAGTGTCCCGGGAATCTTCGAGGCAGACTCACCAACGGGCAAAATAGGCTGCGCAGCTTTGCCCAGTTCGCTGGATTTAGCCAAAGTTGCCTCGGTGCGGCTTTTCGTATGGTCTCTGCCTACATGGAGCCTTATGATTTTGTTCTGCCCATTATGGACCAAGATGACAGCGTCTTTTTCTATGCTCTTGATGCGTGCGCCTGAAACTATCCCGCCTATCCTGTAGAGCTGGGGTATTTTGCTTTCGACATCTTTTATGATCGCTCTGGAAAACAGGGGACTGCCAGCGATTGTACCAATTAGCACTAAGCCTAGTTCCTCTTCGGCTGACCGGATTGAGCCGGCAGCACTTTCGTCCCATAAGAGCTTGCCCGTGGCCTGCGATGAATCTGCACCGCAGAATATATTCCGCCTGATGATAGCTGAGTAGTTTTTAGCGGAAGTATCTGTGGGATCTTGGGCCTGCATTGCACCTGTGTACTGGTTACCGACTGCTGGGATTGGCGCAAGAAATCCTGCCGTTTGTCGCAATACTATTGCTGTTCTGACAACTACAAACCCAAGCACTACGACAAGTGCTAATTTACTTACAAGTAAGACCTTACGAATATACAATTTATCAACTCCTATCTCCTCGGGCACACCCTCTCGCCTCCAAAATTTATCGTCTTCTTAGCCCCTGTACTTAACCCAGACCCTTCTATTTACGATTAGCAGAGGTTCGCGTTACGATTAGCAGAGGTTCGCGGGAGCCCGGCCTTTGAAAGAGCTATCTTATGGGGCTATGAAAGTACCCGTACGTCGCTACACAGCAATAACTGCCTTGGCCGCAGCTTCAAGCAAACCCTATCTCCATTATATAGCTAAATTTAGCATATTTACGCTTAAGAATAATGTCAAGCTAAAAGTCCCATAAAATGTCGACCTTTTGCAGAGATGCAGATGTATTGAATACGCCCGGAAATTGGGTTTTTAGCTACTTACTAAAAGGCTAAAGACGAACAAGTACCAGGTGTTGGCCAGCCCGTGAAACAAGATTGGCGCCAGAAGTGACCTGGTTTGGACAAACAACCAGCCGAGAATCAGACCAGGTAAAAAGGTCAGGACCGATATTACCTGGCCTTGAACTATGGCGTGAGCAATCGCGAAACAGGCGGCCGATAGCATTATGCTCATAATCTTCCAGAGCCTGGACTGACTACTGTTTAGTGCGTCAGTTAATCGCAGTATATTAGCTTGCACATAACCTCTGAAAAATACTTCTTCAGCTACCGCCACGTACAGAAACTGATAAAATAACCATGCAGCCCAGTCTTGTCCCCAGGGCTGCGCAGGACGCAGAGGCAGTTCTAATCCGTAGAACTTCAGCAACCACAGACCGGCGAACAAAGCTGGAAAAACAAAGATGCACACCCAGCCAACAAGTACGAGCGAACAACGAAGTTGCTCCACGCCGAAACCGATCCTGGCAAACTTGCGTCTTTTGATTGCTGTCGGGATAAGTGCCGAAACAACAAGAACAGCAGGAGCTATAAACCAGCCAGAACCGAAGGCTGAATTTGTCGCTAATACCCGGAGCGCCAAAATCGCAGCGGTTGTTACTAGAATAGTCTCTATAAGCAGCGATTTATCAACTCGCTTTAACACCACTCCAGTATAAATTGTAAGAATAATCTTGTCAAAAGCAAAGATAGTTAAGCAAATTAGACGATAATAGTACTTTGAAAGATTGATATTTGAGCAAGATGTATCTTTTTTGCTGTGAGGCATTGAAAGAAAAATGGCTGCTTCTTACCCTGTCAGGCACAGTAACCGGACGTGGAATTTGACCTGCTTTTGGGCAAAGGCCCAAAGAAAGTCAACGCGCACAAATCCGGCATTGACCGGCAGAGCCTCACCATATCGGGTTTTCGCAAGTGTTAGGCGACGCTGACAGGAGGATTTCGTGAATCCCCCCGCTGGCAAAATAAACCTATGGCTGGCTTGGATCTTGGTCTTTTTGCTGTTGATAGCCTCGTGCATAACCTACCGCCTAGCCTGCATTTCTCACAACGTAGGATTTTGAGTTGTTTTTTTGTGGCACGCTGTGGATGAACAGCCATCATCTTTTTCCATGCAACTTTTTTGACATTGGCAGTTACGAAATCGCAAAGAATGCACCACTCAAGCAGTATTTTCGGGCAT
>CAYNKI010000042.1:0-19322 GCA_964397675.1 uncultured Pirellulales bacterium | reverse complement strand
TTTCTTAATCAATCCACCTAAATCAATAGGACAGAATATCACATAATATGCCCAAATTCCATACCAATCCATAAAATTTAATACCCCATTTTATCCCGAAAAAACAAGAATGCTACCTCCCGCTCGCAGTTGTCTGTTACCTAAGCAAGATAGCAAATGTTCAGATTCGGTACTGCTTTCGAAATGCGTAGGGCAAGCGTGGTTTAGATGTGGATAGTTGTGATTGAGCAAACTCCAAAGACTCGAGTAGCCAAAAACACTATAATCATTTCGCTATTATATTCGATTGAAGAGCATAGAAACAATTTCTAACGTCCTATAAACAACGCTTTGGCTGCAAAGAATAAAAAATACCCTCCTATTTTTATTAACACCAGCCGCTTAGTATTCAAAAATTTTCGGTGCATTAAATTGCGTCATTTTTAGCGCCATCCCCAATCAGGCTAAGAGAGAAGCCAAATCATTGAAAAAAGAGGATATTTTGGGGTCTTACTTAATAAAGTAGCAACTTAATAAGACCGATACGCGGATATGTAAGTTTTGTATAAAAGTGAAAATTTTAAGGAGATAAGACTATGAATTTTACAATCAAGAACAAAACGGGATATTTTTGGACGAAAACTTTTTGCCTGATGATGTCGGTCGGGGCAGCATTGTGCCCAGCACTCGCTAACGCTATCCAATCAGCAGGAAACGAAAGCGTCCAGCACTACAAGATGCTTTCTTCTGTGGAATATTCCGGGCAAGGACAGTTTACGAATCAGGTCGAAACACTATTAACGGTAAAGAAGCAGTTGTTATCAGACGATCAAGTTAGGTATTTTATTTCTTCAAACGATTTTAACTTGGCTGTGGGCATTTTGAATCTTGGTCAGCAGTCGTCTTCCGGAGAACTTTCATTCATTGTCGATGGAAAGACCGGACGTATGTCAGAGGGCGGTAAGGATTTGGTATTTCTTGAAAAGATAAACAATCACTGCATCAATTCACTCAAGAAAGTAACAAAAGACAATATTGGAAAGACATGGAAGCAATCCTTTAGTATGCCGTTCCTCGAGCATTTGTTTACCGGGGAACTGAAACTCACTTTGACAGCCATACAACTGAACACGGGGGCTTTCGGTGAAGTGGTAGCGATAAGGGCTTTATCGGAACCCTTTGTTTTTAAGGCATCCGGAGCACAAGGTTATGCTGGAGATGTTAAATCCAAAATAGGCGCTGTTTATCTTTTTGACTCGGAAATCGAGAATATTTATCTGAGCATATCTGTCTTCGAGGCAACCACGAATATTAATGGTTTCAAAGAACATCTGCGTCATGAGGTCGGAACGTATATGACCGATTCGACGGGAGCATCGGTAAATCTAAGTGGTCTGGGCAAGAAATTTGAGAAACTTGTGCAAAAAGTGGGGCTGGAAAAGAAAGGTCTTAAGGTTAAAAAAGAAACTCCCTTGCCTCAGTGGGCCCAAAATGATGGCCTGGCAGCAGGCCAAGCGGCTAATATATGTGCTGCTTTAGCCTGTGAAGGTGCTCCGAATCCTGTAGCAACAATATGCATACCTGCCGCCCGTACAGTTGCGATGCAAAGTTCTAGCACTTCAGTCATAATTGGAAGGGCAGGATCTGTATCCAGCTTGCTGGCCAGCAGCGTTACTGGTATTGGGGATATGAAGATTGCGGCTGGGCCTCTAATAATGGGAGTTAGCCCGATGACTGCCGGTCTCATCGGAGGCGGAAGCACCGCGATTGCCGCCGGAGCCAGCGGCGGAGGTGGTGGAGGTGGTGGTGCCCGTAGCCCAAGCAATCCATAGTTAAAGTCTCTGAGATCCGAAATGGAAATAGAATTAGTGGTCTCACCTGCTTTCTTAGGACCACCAACTCTAAAATTAAATATGAGTTATTTTTCGGAAAAATATATTACTTGGAGGTAAATTAATGCTGGACGGGTGATGTGTAACGCTTGTTTTATCGCCGGACGGTTTGTTCTTCTTGGGGGTCCTCCGGCCCTGAAACATTGGATGTTTTTGAAGAACAATCGGTATTTAAGGATATGTAACACAAAGATTAAGGAGCCGTCCGGTGAAAACGAGATACGTAAGAGCCAGAAGTTCAAACGCATATCATTATCTTCAAGATAATGTCAAATCCTCGGAAAATCCCCTTCTCGGATATTTGAACGTCGTAGTTTTACCCTCAAAATGGAATCCTTGCAAAATAGTTCCGACATGTATCCTTGCATTTTACTTATTTTGTATGGCAGGATGCAACGGTTTGGCCTTATCAACCTCTGAGCAGATAAAGAGATTTGAGCAGGCGGGGCAGGAAACACCCATAGCAGACGCCAATCAACCAGCCAAGACATTAGTTCCTTATACTTATAGAGTAGCCGCCGGCGACGTTTTAGAGTTACAAATGCCGGCTATTTTACGGGAGCTCTCCAGTGACTCACAGGATTGGCTCCAAAAAGTTGAACCATATTTGTGTCGGGTAAGCGACGCTGGAACCATTACTTTGCCGATTGTCGGTAAAGTACCCGTAGCCGGTAAGACACTTGCTGAGGTAGAATCATCGGCTGTTAATGCTTACTTCCCTAAGTATGTTCACGACCTACCCGCAGTTGTCTGCAGAATCTCAGAGCACCGCAATGAAAGAGTTTTTGCTGTTCTGGGTCTTGTTAAAAAGCCTAACGCTTTTCCCTATCCTGCGAACGTTCGATACAATTTAATGGATGCGCTGGCGTTGGCTGGTGGAATCGACTTAGTCGCTGACCCACATTATGCGACAATCCTTCGGCCAGTGGAGAACGGTGAAATTGTATCTTCTACCTTTAGTATCAATAGCAAATCTTTAGCTGATGCTTCTAAAGTCATAATCAAACCAGGGGATACTGTACTTGTAGAGATTACTCCGCGAACAAAAATGAATGTTTGGTTGTCTCAAATGATGCGTCTAAGCTTTGGAGCATATTTCCGCCCCGAAGGTCTTTAAGCGATTAAACCTTATATTGGAAAGAAAGAATGCATCAACATAGCGATATGACAATTGAAAATAGAGAACTTGACCCCGGCACTCCACAAAACAAAGGTATACTACAAGAAGGATTTCTGGAAATAGTTCTGCAGCACTACCGAGCTGTGCTGCTTACAGCCATATTATTTTTAACTGCTGGTTTTTTCTATATCTTGGTCGCTACGCCAATCTACACAAGCGCATCCAGACTATACGTTGAACAAAATGGTCCTAAAATTATCTCTGATTATGAAGGACTCATGACCCAGTCTAAGAATTATCTTTATACACAGAGCGAATTGTTAAAATCTACTCCTATTGTCGCCAAGGTTGCCAACAACGCTCAAATTAAAAAGCTTAAAACATTTGCTCATGTAGACAATTTAGTTGCTTATCTCAAAAAAAATCTGAATGTTAAGGTCGGCAAAAAAGATGATATTGTCACTGTGTCTTTTGATTCTCCATACCCTATAGAAGCCGCTCAAATCGTCAATGCTACAGTCGATTCCTATATCAGGTATCACTCCACTCGCAAACGCAGTACGGTTTCAGAAGTGCTAAAAATCCTTCAGAAAGAAAAAGCTAAACGTGATAAGGAAATATCGGAAAAATTCGAGCACCTTTTGTCATTTACGCGAGCAAATGGGATAGTTTCTTTTGACAATAATGGGGGGAACATTGTTTTTCAGAGGCTTGCTAAATTGTCCGAGGCGCTTACTGAGGCACAACTAACAACTATTAATGCAAAAGCCGATTATGAAGCCGTTAAGAATATAGCGGATGACCCAGCCAAAATTAAACAGTTCGCGATGGCTCAACCTTCATCAGGTGTTCATATATTCGTTAATGACGAAGAAACTCAACTGCGGTTCGAGCTACAAAACATGGAAGCCAAATTGAAGAACGCAAGACGTCATTGCACCAAAGAACATCCGCTTATTCTGTCGATTCAATCAAAAATTGACTATATCGAGGAAGAACTTCAGAACCGTGCAAAAGGGTTTGCCGAAGCATATATCGAGGTGATGCGACAAAGATGGATAATGGCAAAACAAAGGGAGGATGAGTTACTGGCATCCTTTGATTCCCAACATCTGGAAGCTCGAAGCTTGGGTGTTAAGGCCACTGAGTATTCAGTGCTCCAATCAGAACTAAAACGCACTGAAAGACTCTGTGAGATCCTTGATGAGCGCATTAAAGAACTCAATGTTACAGAAGATACGGGTGCCCTCAATATAAGCATATTGGAAGTTGCCCGTGTGGAAGATAAACCCTCAAAACCACAAAAGGCTCAGGTTTTGGCTATAGCTCTCGCTTTTGGTCTTATGTTCGGCTGCGGTTTCGCTCATCTCTGCGACTGGTTGGATTATCGACTTCGGTCCATTGAGGAAGTATCAGCTGTTCTTGGTATTCCGGTCCTTGGTGTAGTACCGTCAATGTCAGAGGGGCGAACCATCGCAGCCCATAGCCAGAAGGTATTGCATAACTTCAAAGATATCTTAGCTAACGCCTATCAAAGAATACATTCTGCTGTTCTCTCACGCATACTGCAGATAAAAAGAGGGGCTGTCGTTGCTGCCACATCCACTTCGTCAGATATGAAATCTACGTCCAAGAAGCAGAATCTTTCAGAATGTGGGCAGGAGGTACATCTCAAGCCGAGATCTATCGTCGCCGAAGCTTATCGAACAATACGAACCTCTGTGTTTTTCGGCGTACCCAAGGATGAGGCAAAGACCATCCTTATCACCTCACCTGCCCCTGGTGACGGCAAGACTACTTGCGCGAGTAATCTGGCTATTGCAATGGCAAAGGCAGGTCAAAAAACCCTTGTTTTTGATTGCGATTTACGAAAACCAATGCAACACAATATTTTCGAGATTGATAACAAGAAGGGGATATCGAGTGTCTTCGCAGGGAACATTACCCTTGATGAAGCAATCCGACACAATTCAATCGAAGGCCTTGACATTCTAACTTGTGGACCGGAAGTTCCTAATCCATCTGAAATACTTAACAGCAGGGTATTTGTCGAGACATTGCGAGAGCTTTCCCAACGATATGACCGTATCATTATAGATTCGCCACCAGCTACACCTGTCACAGACAGCCAAATTCTCGGAGCTATATGTGATATAACGTTATTAGTTATTAGAGCAGAGAAATCTACAAGAAAAGTCAGCCGACAGGCCTTTGACAGCCTCTTGAACATTGGTGCTCATGTACTTGGTGTGATTGTAAATGATGTTCCCCGAAGTGGCGGCCGTTATGGCTACACTAGCAGCGCATACTACAATTACGGTTACTGTGACCATCGTGGCGGAGAGAAGAAAAAAGAATATCCCCAATCGTCTAAACCAACGATTAAAAGCGTTCCCATTGATACTATTTATAGTAAATAATCAAGATAGAACATGATACAGTCTGTTGAGAACAACTTGACTAAGACTGAAAACGATGGATTTCAGAAGTTCAGTCAACAGTCATATATTGATATTCACTGCCATTGTCTTCCTGACATTGATGATGGTCCTGCTACAATGTCCGATGCACTTGCTTTGTGTCGGGCTTTAACTGAGGATGGGATAGGAACTGTTATAGCAACACCGCATCAGTTAGGCCGCTTCGATAAATTCAACAGCGCCGCAAAGATAAGAGAAGGCGTTTCTAACCTTAATGAAGAATTGAAGAGTAACGCTATTGCCCTGACCGTAATGCCGGGGGGCGATGTTCGGGTGGACGAAAGGATCTGTCAACTGATTAAGGATGACGAAGTACTTACCCTTGCCGATGGTGGCAGGTATATCCTTCTGGAGCTTCCACACGAGATATTAATAGATATCGAGCGATTGCTTATAGACCTTTCCCACATGAGTATTCAGGCTGTTATATCACATCCTGAAAGACACTTCATGCTTGCGAAAGAATATAAGACCCTGATGAAATTTATTGACTACTCAGCTCATCTACAGATAACAGCTGGCAGTTTGCTTGGCTATTTTGGAATTCAAGCTCAAAAGGCGGCATGGCACTTTTTAAGCTCAGGCTGGGCCTCACTTATAGCGACAGACTCCCACAGTTTAAAGGGACGAGGTCCCTGTATGAATCCCGCTTTCAAACAGATAAGTGCTAAACTGGGAGAAGAAACCGCACAGTTAGTCTGTATCGAAAATCCATTACGATTACTAACTGGCAAAGATATGATACCTGTTTACTCTATTGGCGCAGGGAGGTGTTGTGATGAGACAACACTGTGACATCCCCAGTAAAACAGATGAAGTTACGGCAACTTTAAGCGGTAATATTCGAGAGATAGGTCCATTCGACATAGTAATCGAATGGCTTCTCGTGGCTCTTTTAGCATTTATGCCGCTTGCATTTGGTGTTGTACATGCTTGGAGCGAAGAGGTTGTTATTGTAGTAGTTGGTGTCATCGTTTTTTGTTTTCTGCTCAAGCTTATATTACATCGCCATCAGGGAGCAACTTGGACTTGGGCTTACATACCATTGGGAATATTCTTACTTATACCTTTATTTCAACTTCTACCGTTACCTGCATCTTTTGTTGGCATCATTTCCCCAGGCATAGCTACCCTAAAAAAGGAGCTCTTAAGCGACTTGCCAAACGCTAACATCATACTTAAGTCGATGACACTCAGCTTTTATCCTTATGCTACAAGGCACAGCTTGCGGTTAGTATTAGCAGTTGCGGCAGTTTTTATAGTTGTTCTCAACAGCTTTCAACGCCCCGTCCAGATAAAACGTCTTTTGATGGCCATAGCGCTAATTGGCGGTATCATTGCTGCCCTGACTATAGCGCAAAATCTATTTGGTAATGGCAAAATATACTGGTTCGTGTCGAGTCAGCACTGTAAAGGGTATTCAGGTCCGTTTGTTAATCACAGCAACTACGGACAATTCATGAATCTGTCTATTGGTGCGGCACTTGGGCTACTTCTTGTGAAGCTGCACGAAGATTTTCAAACAAAGAAGATAACTACGCCAGTTGTATTCGAGTACCTCAGCTCAAGCCGTGCTCATTCCTTTTGGCTTCTGGTGATAGTTATAGGCCTCGGTTCGACATCGGTTTTTATCTCTCTGACTCGGGGTGGTATGGTCAGCCTGCTCACAGCCATATTTATTACAACACTGCTCATTGCCTCAAGACGACCTCTTAAAGGAAATACCTGGATAATAGTTGCTATGGCTCTCATAGCATTTACTTGCGTCTTATTTGTAGGATTTGACGCTATCTACGACCGGCTTGCTACTCTCAGGGATTTCGACAAGGTCGAAGGTGGCCGAATACAGATACTTAAAGACATTGCAATTGCCTGGACTAAATTCCCAATCTTTGGAGTCGGCTTTGGAACACACCCTGTAGTTTATCCAATGTTTGACCGCTCGACGATTGCCGCTTTAGCGTTACACGCAGAAAACGAATATGCTCAGGTAATAGAAGAAACGGGATTGCTCGGTTTAGTTTCGCTAATAGTTTTCGGAATAATAATTGGGGCAAACTATCTGAGAAGCATTCGTAAAACTGATTTACCAATTTATAGAGCAGCATATGGACTTGGCTTTGGCCTTCTGGCAATACTTATTAATAGCTTAAGTGATTTTGGCCAGCATCTTCCAGCGAACGCCATTTTATCCGCTATACTCTGTGCTCTTCTGTTGGTTCTGGGTCGACAAAGCAAAGACCGAAGCTCCCCTACACAAACAGTCGCTTCTTTTGGCAAATCTAAGGCTTTATATACACTTGCCTTTCTTGCTGTGTTCGGAGTATGGGTATGGGCTTTTATCGGTGCTAATAATCTCCGTATCGCCGAGGGCCGCTGGAAAAAAGCCGTTAAGATAGAAAGAGGCCTTGCAAAAAGTAATTGGCAGGGAACGGATGCCGAATACGCAAATTTAATCTCCCACGCAGCTACAGCATCAAATTACCAGCCTGAAAATATCAAATACCGTTACTGGCTCAATGTTTATCGCTGGCGTTCGGTCAAACAAATGACGGACCCTGAGACAGGAGAAACTATTATCCCTAAGGATTTAATGCCACGGGTGCATGATATTGTTGATGAGCTCCATAAGGTGCGCATACTTTGTCCAACATATGGACCAGCGTATAGCACGGTCGGTGAAATCGAAAAGTTTGTTCTATATAACGACGACGGTGCAGACAGAATAAAAAAAGGCTTTCGACTTGCACCTTGCGACCCAATTACCTGTTACGTTGCCGGTTATCTTGACGCCACCGAAGGAAATGTCAAAGATTGCGTTAAGAAATTCAAAAGGGCTTTACAACTCGATAAAAGATTATTCAAAAAAATTGTTGATATATATGTCAACCACCTCAGTCGCCCCGACTTGGCTATGTCACTTGCTGGAGAAAAGATTAGTCGACTGAGTTACGTGGCCAAAGTCCTTGAAGATATGCAATATGATGACCTTGTGGGGCAAATCCGAAAGAAAATAAAGTTCCTGCTTGAGGCGAGGTGTTCTCAATCCAATCCACCAGCTTGGGCTTTTGCCTCTTTAGCAAAAATTTATAAGGAGCAGGGAAAATGCGATACAGCAATAGAATACTACCATCAAGCCCTGGTACTTGACTACGCTTGTATTAGCTGGAGGCTTGAACTGGCAAAGCTGCTTGCTGGGGAAGAAATGATACAAGAAGCAATGCATGAAGCAAAGATATGTCTGCAATTATCCCCCCAGCTTAATGCAGCTAAAAAGCTCGTGGCTGACATTTCAGTTCACCCTGCTTCCTTTGGCGAAGAAATTGAATCGCCCTGAAAATTATTGAAATTAAACATGAATTACGCGGCTTTCGAAAGAAGGCTGAATATTGAATACAGGTGCCCCAAATTTCCTGCAGGTACACCGACGGGGACGGAGTTTGCGCAGAGTCAATGTTGATGAAAACTTACTTGGCCGTGTATTTTGGTTCTACTTTACTGGCGTTAATAACTACGCCAATTGTTATTTGTTTTGCGCGGAAATTTAGTCTTGTTGATATACCTAGTATGCGCAAGATACACAGCAAGCCTATACCGCGCATTGGCGGCCTTGCAATCTTTATCTCGGCAATGGCCCTTATTATACCAGTGCTTTTCGTGCCAAACATAATTGGTCAAAGCTTCAGGTTGGTTCAATCTAAAATAACCACCCTGCTGCTTGCTGGCGGGCTTATGTTCCTTGTGGGGCTTATTGACGACATCAGAAGGCTGCAAGTGAGAACAAAGCTATTGGCTGAGGTTATTGCGGCCTTGATAGTTTGCAGCATTGGCATTCAAATTAAATCCATTACTCTTACAGATTCCTTAGTTATAAACTTAGGCTGGTTCTCCTGGCCCCTTACAATCCTCTGGATCGTGGGTATAACTAATGCGATAAACCTTATTGATGGTTTAGATGGTCTTGCAGCTGGTATATGTGCAGCAACTTGTGGTGTGATTGCGATACTCTCGCTGCTATTTGGTCCGGCCATAATGACAATTATGATGTTGTCTCTTTTGGGCGCATTAACTGGCTTTTTATTTTTCAATTTTAATCCCGCGAGGATATTTATGGGAGACTCAGGCAGCCTTTTTCTGGGATTTACCATTGCTTCCTGCAGTGTAATGTGTGCCGCTAAGATAGAGACCGTGGTAGGGCTGGCATTACCTGCTCTAACTTTAGGAATACCTATTTTTGATACTCTGTTGAGCATGCTAAGGAGATTTGTTGAGCGCAGATCTATATTTTCCGCCGATCGAAGTCACTTCCACCATAGGCTTTTGGCCCTTGGTCTTCGTCAGCGTCATGCAGTAATCATTGCTTACTTGATAACCCTGACAGCAACTGGCCTTGGGATGTTTATGCTCTGCACTCGCAACGCTCAAACAATTGTTGTTTTCGTTTGTGTTCTTCTACTGCTTATACTGGTATTCAGAGTTGTGGATTCAGTGCGGCTATGTGAAATGGTAGAAGGCCTGAAGCGCAAATATATGATTTCTAACCAGACAAGACGGGAGAGAGCAAGTTTTGAGGATATCCAGCTCTACTTCAGCCAAGCGGAAACATTTGACCAGTGGTGGCAGGCGGTCTGTATTGCAGCAGATAAGCTGGGCCTGGCGAGGGGCTTATTGCCTATAACAAACCGCGATGGAAGCAAGCGAGCGTTGACGTGGGAGAGAAGCAGCGCAAACATCAAGAAAAACGACATTGTTAAAATGTCTTTGCCCGTTCTTGATCGCCGTGCAGGTTCACCTCTGAACTTGGAAATTCAAATTCAGGCAAACGGCTCTCTGGAGTCAGCCGGTCGCCGGGCAGCACTGCTTGGCCGGCTGCTGGAAGAATACAGCGTAGCAAATTTATAAAGTGAAACAGCAGTCCTGTGTGTTTAGGTATCTATCCCTGGGTGGAAATCTTTAGCTGTAGATTGCCAATCTGCTGGACAATATTATTCTATGGGATGTAACGTAGTGTCTACCAAGCCTCGGTGTAAAACAAAAAAGAGCAATAAAGCAGCAAAGGATTGGGAGCCAGAAGACTTCTACAAAAAAACCACATCGTTGCAGCTTGATACAATTACACCCACTGATGTCGAACCGGATGATGTAACCATACCGGCTGAATCCGCTGTCGCAACCCAAGTCCATAGTGAATCGAAGCTTCGCCACCTTCTTAGCAAATTTCTGCGGCCGAGTATTTTGCAGGGTTCAGCAGTGCTGCTTGACCAGGCGGGCTATAGTATCGTGACCTTCATTACAGCAACGCTGGTCGCGCGTGCCTGTACAAAGCTTGAATACGGCAGCTATGTCCTTGGTTTGACATTAGTCTTTTTCTGTGGTGTTATTCAGCACAGTCTTGTAGATGTTCCTTTTGCCGTTCTTAGTCAGAAACTAACAGGCAGAAGGCATGCAACTTATTTGGGAAGCACGTTTTTGCAGCACCTATGTCTTGGCCTGCTGATTGCACTTTGTTTCACTATGGCCTGGGGTGTGAGTCGGTTATTTAGTCAGACTGGTGAGGTAATAGATTTACTTCTGCCTCTTGCTGCCGTTGCGGTCGGGATTCATTTCAAAACTTTTATGAGGTCAATGCTGATTGCTAAACTTCGTCCCTGGACAAGCTTAGCCATGGGTATAGTCATTAACACCATAACCGTAGGAGGCGTTGTAACCCTATATGCTGCAGATTATTTGACGGCGCGTACGGCATTCCTTGTAATGGCCTTCGGGTCAGTTGTTCCTGCCGCTCTGGCTCTTCTTATGCAACGCAGGAGCTTATGTATCAGGCGGTCTAAAATACTGTCTGATTTCGCAAAGAATTGGCGTTATGGCAAGTGGATATTTGCAGCCACCGGAGCCAATGTGGGGGGGATACGCTTACTTCCCTGGCTGACGCTTCTATGGTGTGGCAGGGAGATTGTCGCCCTTGTAGGGGTAATAACGATGTCGGCCTGCATTATCAGGCCAGCTATAGAGGCGTTTGCAGGGTATCTGACACCAAAGTTGGCAAATTATGCACAGTCAAACGGTTTCACTTCGACACGAAAAAAAGTTATATTGCTTGTCAAGCTTGCTATTATCATCGGGGGCTTTTACGTTGTGTTTATGTTCTTATTCGGTGACTACCTTGTGGGTATTTTGTACACAGCGAGATACCAGGGTTATGCGGTGGCGTTGACGATAATTGCGGCTGCAATTAGTTTCAAAGTGGTCGATGTACCCATAAGAGTTTTTCTTATGGCAATGAATCAACCAAAGACAGTTTTTCACAGCAGTATCATCGCATCACTCATCACGCTTGTGACGGCCGTAGTTGTTATTCCTCAATTTGGTGTTGTCGGAGTGGCTTTGGCTATGATGACACACTACATAGTGTCACTCTGTGTGAATTACCTTGGGATGGTACTTTGGTTGCGTCAACTGGTACCATGTACAAAATCGTACAGAAAAAATGGCATGATATTCAGAAAATTCTTTGGAAGAGAATACACCCATTCCGGAGCTCGGGAAATCACATACAATGAAACATCAGTGGCGAAGAAAATTCATCCGAAATACGCAGGGATGGAAATCGCTGTTACAGAAGCGGCCCATAACGTAGCAAAGGCTTCGGGTGTGTTTTATGTACCTCGCATTTTGAGGAAAGACCCCGATGCAGGCGTGATAGAGTTTGAGCGAATTGACGGGTTGGTTTCACTTCGAGACCTATTTGCAGCAGAGACTGACGTTTTAGATTTGCTAAACAGAGCCGGCAGAACCCTCGCATATACGCATGAGCATCTTGAATTACCCGAAGAACTAAAGATTAAGGTAACGCTGGGCTGGGAGTGTGAGGACAGCGACCTGGTGTGTTTCCATGGTGACTTCAACATTAATAACGTCTGCTACCAGCAACAACAAGACCGTATTGTGGTGCTCGACTGGGCAAGCGTTGGAGTAGTGAGCCGGGGCAAAACTGTTGGTTCCAGATATTTCGATTTGGGCAAGTTTCTTCGCAGCCTCCTATGCCAGCAATATTCTCTTCTCGGCTCGATAAGCAACTTTAATAAACGAGCGTTTGCATTTCTTGATGGTTATCAACATCAATTAGGACGGAATCTGGATTACTGTTTAGCAAGAAAATACTTGTTGAAAATGGCTACTCGCCGAATTCAGATACAGCTCCGTCAAAAACAACTAAAAAGGGCTTTAGGTAACTCCGTTGCTTATCTGGTCCTATGGGTACTTTCAGCAAAATGGAAGGCCTTTAATGTCAGCGTTAGGTCAAGCTTTTGGTCGGGATTAGCCAGTTCGGAGATGAAGTTATGATGAAATTACTATCCAGAAAAGGCAACAGTCAATCAAAGAAAATAGGGTTCGAGGAACTATTCGTTATTAAGAAGGTCAATCCCGAACTTGCTACAATAGAGGCCAAAGTTACACAAGCAGCACACGACTTATCAGAGAGTTGCAATCTCTTTTACTGCCCCAAAGTTCTGGATTATGATCCACAGAGCGGCATTTTGAAATTGGAGCGAATAGAGGGGATTATTTCTTTGGCAGATTATCTCAACAAAACAGGTGTAGGGATAAAAATTATTAAGAAGGTCGGCAAAACACTCGCTTGTGTGCATAGTAAACTTGAAGTATCCGATGACATCAAGCGTTTTGTTCCATCTGATTGGCAGGCATCGGATAATGATTGTGTTACTCTGCATGGCGACTTCAATTTGATAAACGTCTGCTATAAAGAAGATACCGACCAGATTGTCATATTAGACTGGGCAACTGCCCCCGCACTTAAATTCACCGGTACCGTTGGCCCCAGATATCTGGATTTGGTCCATTTCATACGCAGTCTCCTATTGCAACAGAGGCGTTTCCCACAAGCTCTCAGGTTCTTTCGCCGACGTACAAACGCATTTTTACAGGCATATCAAGACGAATTGGGTCGGACCATCGACTTATCCGTACTTGGTGAGTTTATAAGCAGGGTAAACACTGCAATATTGCGAAAACAGTGGCGATGCAAAATGCTGATATCCTTAGCCCAAACATTAGTTGGAGAGGTAATACTACGAAACTTAGCCAATCAGTGGACTAAAAAACAACATCTGCTTCCTGCTCAAAAAAAATGTTGCTGTTAAAGTATCCTGAAAGGATTTTGAAAGATGAAAACGGCAATTGACTACAGATATTCGCATACTTGTATCAACAAAGGCCATCAATATGATAACCACTTTACGTGCTTCAAGTGGCGCAAGCATCTATGGGAATGCGAGCAGCATGCGTTGGACGATGTTCTAAAGAAGCACCTTCCGAGCCGGCCTATTCGGTATCTTGATTTTGCATGTGGTACAGGCAGGATTTTGCAATTTATGAAAGCTCGCGTCGATAGTTGTACAGGTGTTGATATCTCAGAGAGTATGCTTAAAGTGTGTCGTGAAAAACTACCGGGGGAGGAGATTATTCAAGCCGACATTACAAGAAATGACGTCCTGAATGAGAGGATCTTTGACCTGATAACAGCTTTCCGGTTTTTCCCTAATGCCCAGAATAGTCTGCGAGTTGAGGCTATTGACGTATTAACAAAACACCTCGCTCCCGATGGGCTTCTCGTATTCAACAATCACAGGAACACATCGAGCACTCTTTTTACTCTTGGACGCATGATAAAAAGCGACATACCATCAATGAGTAATACCGAGGTCAATCATCTGGTGGCGGTAGCTGGCTTGGAGATAATAGATGTTTATCCTATAGGCGCTTTGCCAGGTTACGATAACCATCCAATGATTCTTCCATCCTTTATCCACAAAAGTGTCGACTGTATTGCTAATACCTGTAAGGCTGGAAAAGTCCTTTGTCAGGATATTATTTTTGTGTGTCGCAAAGTATAACAGACAGAACAACAGCTTTCTTAACAAAACTCTTTGTAAATCCATTTGGTAACCTACATGAGCATGGTTGAGCAAAATCACAAGCCGAAAGTCTTAGTCGAGGCGTATGAATGCAGCCCTATTCGTGCACACGCTCCTGGGGCGGCCTGGCAGATACTGAGTCGTTTGGCAAAATGGTATAACCTCTGGGTCATTACCGAAGAAACTCAATACCGAAACGAAGTTACAGACTATCTTAAAAGCAATCCTGTTTTGGCAGAGCATATGCATTTTTTGTTTATCCCTCGCTTGAAGAAAGAGGGCTTTGGGCGTAAGCGGCCAGCCCTGCCAATACGTGAGGTGTTGGAATATAGGAGGTGGCTGAAGCGGTCGTTTGTGTTGGCAAAACAGCTGCAATCTAAAATCAATTTTGACCTTGTACATCATTTACGAGGTGACTCTTTTCGGGAGCCTGGATATCTATGGAAGCTGTCTGTGCCTTTTATTTGGGGTCCTACAGGCGGCACAGCTTCGATTCCATGGCGAATGCTAACAACACTCGATTCAAAAGCGATGGCTGAGTACGCCGTCAGGAATGTCGCAAATGCATTTCAGTTTCACTTTAGCCCGCGTGTACGAAATGCCTGCTATGCGGCTAAGCGTATATTAGCGCAGACAACAGAAGACCAAAAGAACTTTAGCAAAGTGCACAGTGTTGAAACACTAATGGCGCATGAACAGGGATGCGATCCTTCAATGGCAAGCTTGCATTATTACGACGGGACACGGAAGCTGAACGTTGCCTGGGTCGGGCGCTGTATACCAGGCAAGGCGATGCCGATTCTTCTTAAAGCTGTCAGTAAGCAAGAAATCAAAGGACGCATTACGCTGCACATCGTGGGAGATGGACCGTGTTTTGCCAAATGGCAGATATTAGCAAGAGACCTTGGCATCGCCGGACAGTGCAAATGGCACGGATGGTTAGAACAGCAAAAGACACTTGATTTACTTAATAGTTGTGATGTGCTCGCGTTTACAAGTCTATTGGAGGCAACTTCAACTACTGTAATGCAGGCCCTGTCACTGGGTGTTCCTGTTATATGTATGAAACTTTGTGGTTTTGGTGATGTAATCACTGATGAGTGTGGAATTGTAATCCCGGTTAAGAACTCACGGTCTGCCGTTGAGGGTTTTTCAGCAGCCCTTGGTTCTATCCTGCAGAAGCCAAAAATATTGGAAGAGCTAAGCAAAGGAGCACTCAGGCAGGCTGAAAAATATAGCTGGGACAGCATAGCTCAGCAGGTTAAGGATGCCTATGATATGGCTTTAACCAGTTCTGCCCGAAGAGAGGCATTAACCAAAGTCGGTTCTCCAATCGATACCGAAGTTATCGCAAATCTATAATTCTTGTTTTTTTTATGAAGTACTGTCCATCTATTAACATTAACAATAGAAATCATTTGATTGGCAAGCATATCTTAGAGCAGCAATCACCCAGCTCAGATTTATGGGACAGGCTATTTTTATATGCGTTGGTCGGCATGGCATTACTTGCCAGCATAGGGAATTTCGAGCTATTTGGATTTTACCTTCGGGGCTGGGCATGGTTCTTGATGTTGGCATTATCGGCGTTCTATTTGATTCCGCGCAAAAAGCTGGCCGTTAGATTCCCTTGGTTGCCTTGGTTACCATGGTTTCTATGGGTGGCGTACAAGACAGATTTCACCAGTAGCATAGCTCTACAACGGTTGGCTATTTTCCTCACACCTATTCTTGTTGCGTGTGCTGCATCGACCTTGAATAGAGTCAGCTTAAATATGATAAAAAAGAGCTACCTGCTGCTGGGTGTTATCTCATTATGTATCTATTGGTGTGCAGTGTTGCAAAGTGGAGTGCTTCTAGCCGATATGTACTGGTATACCCCAGAGGGAGCGGCCACGACATTTTGTCTTATTATGGTTACCACAATTACAAACATTGATAGCGCATCGAGGCACGGATATACGTTTCTGGCTCTGTGTTTTATAGTACTGGTTTTCACTCGATCTCGAATGCCGATATTGGTTTTATTTGCTGTTATGATATTTGGCCTCCGCGAAATAAGCTTGCGAAAGAGAGTTGTGCTGGGCTTTTTGTTGTTCAGTATAGGTATTATTCTGTTTATGTCAGTACATGTCCAGGAGAACTTGTTTCGCAGTGGTCATGGCACAATAAAGGACATTATTTCTTGCGACCCTGCGTTGCTTAATGTTGGTGGGAGACTAACAGCCTGGCCCATTTACATCAACGGCATAGAGAACATTTGGTTTGGGGATGGAAGCACGGCATCGGTCATCTTCGGTAATGCTACTTTCGGAGCCGGGAAGTGGTCGCATCCACACAACGAGTACATAAGAGTTCTTTTTGACTATGGTGTATTCGGAGTAGTACTTTTGTCAATCCCGATAGTTTGGCTACTTGTTTTGCTTTACAAAAAAGGCCGGTCAAACAATGCTAACGACATGCGTTGGATCTGCTTTGCAGGCTTTAATGGAATTTTTGCAACATTATTACTCGGCATAAGCGGGAATGTTCTTATGTATGTTGCATACATCGGGAATATGTTGTTTGCAACAATTGGTTATACCTTTGCTCTTGAAGACAAAACTATAAATGCGAGAAACACAAATTATGAGAATCTGTTTGGTTCACAATAGATATGGCAGACCCAGCGGCGAAGAGGTAATAGTCTCTCGCATCGGTGAATTACTCCACGAATATGGTCATGATGTTTACCCTTATTTTCGCAGCAGCAGTGAAATCAACGGTTCGCTGGCAGGACAGCTCAGGGCTTTTTTCAGCGGCATCTATTCTTTCAGTAGTCGCAAACGAATAAGGCAAATCATTAACGATTTTAAGCCAGATGTTATCCAGATTCAGAATTTGTACCCTCTGATTTCGCCATCTGTTCTCGTCGAGGCTAAAAAGCACAATGTCCCCGTCGTTATGCACTGTGCAAATTATCGTTTGATTTGCCCGAACGGTTTGTTTCTGAGTGGAGGTGAAATCTGCGAAAAATGCGCCGGCGGTCGAGAGTGGTGGTGCTTTTTACACAACTGTGAACAAAATCGGTTCAAAAGTTTGGGCTACTGTTTACGAAACTATATAGCAAGAACACGAAGATACTTCCTTGATAATGTCACTATTTATTATGCGCAAACCGAATTTCAACGCAGACGCTTAATTCAAGAGGGTTTTCCTGCTGATAAGGTATATGTCGTTCCCAATATGGTCACATCGAATCAAGTCGAAGTAGGCAGGAATCTCGGCCAATATGTATGTTTCGTTGGCCGAATCAGCCCTGAAAAGGATATATCAACACTTATGGAAGCAGCAAAAATTTGCCCGGATATTCAATTCAAGATAGCGGGGGCCTACGACCGCTTACCACAATTGCTCGAACAAGCTCCTGAAAACTTTGAGCTATGTGGATATTTGGAAGGTGAACAACTGAAGGGCTTCTATGCTGATAGCCGTATCTTTGTCCTGTGTAGTATATGTTACGAGGGATTTCCCTCGGTTCTTCTGGAGGCTATGTTGCATGGCAAACCAGTGATTTGCTCTCGCATCGGTGGTCTGACCGAAATCGTCGATGACGGTGTGACGGGATTTCTTTTTGAGCCCGGCAACGCCGATGACTTGACGCAAAAGATACGTTATCTCTGGGACAGGCCGGAACTATGCCACAGGATGGGCCAAGCTGCACGTCGCAAAGTTCTGCAAGAATATTCACCTCAAAAATATTATAAGCGTTTGATGTCAGTCTATAGTAAGGCTATTGAATTTGGCTCTAACAGCCACTCCTAAGGTCAGCAAAAGAACTACAAACAAAGGCAAATCTTGCAAATGTTCCTGTCCGAAACACAAATGATGAAACAATCCATTTTAGGGACATCGTTTAATTTAGTCGATTATGACTTTGTAATGCAAATGCTTAACCGGTGCCGCCAGGATGGAAAGAAGATATATATAACCATTACGAATCCTCATAGCGTTTTGTTATGCCATAGAGACCCCCAGATGAACAGAGCCACTTCTGGTGCCTATATAACACTACCTGACGGCATTGGAATTATTCTGGCCACAAATTTACTCGGATACAAAAATTATGGCAGAGTGGCTGGGCCAACACTTATGCTTAGATTGTGCGACTGGGGTCGTAAGTATGGCTACAGACACTTTTTTTATGGCGGAGGAGATGGTGTGGCAGACAGACTGAAAGACAATCTGTCACGAATGTTTCCAGGACTGCAAACCGTTGGAACCTATTGCCCTCCTTTTAGACCTCTTTCTAAGCAAGAGGATGATGCGATTACCGAACAAATTAACCGTACCAAACCAGACATTCTCTGGGTAGGCCTCGGAGCCCCTAAACAGGAAAAATGGATGGCTTCGCATCTTGGTAAAATTAACACGACCACAATGATAGGCGTGGGAGCAGCATTTGACTTCCATTCAGGAAATATCAAGTGGGCCCCAAGCCGGATACGAAGACTTGGTTTTGAGTGGGCATATCGCTTGATAAAAGAGCCGAAAAGAATGTGGCGGCGGAACCTTGACAGCTTTATCTTTTTAGCGAAGGTAGTACGGCAACACATGAAAATGCCACAAGGCCATGAACAAAACTTAGGCGCCAGCTCCGAACAGCCTGACGTTAAAAATCTGTTATCAAACCCTGTTAGAAAAGCATTTAAAGCTGATTACTAAAAAGTGGTATCTATTCTTCGCATCCTTTCATCTTTTATAGTCAGCTTTACAGTTTACAAAGATACACAATAAAACCACCAGCATCCCACAATCGCGAGTTTCATACCAAGATTATGCCTTAGCCTGAGACATCTCTGTATTACGTAAATATCTACCCCCGAAGGTCACATCCCTAAAACCCCTCCCAACCACAAATAAGTAGGTTTTTTCC
>CAYNKI010000041.1:0-19611 GCA_964397675.1 uncultured Pirellulales bacterium | reverse complement strand
CAAGGTTTTCGAGGCGGCAAAACGCCTCGAAAAGCCATTATTCGTTCAATGTACGGTCTTGGAGTTATCCATTGAGGGCCTATAGGCTACTCCCAGCACTGCACTTCGCCGTTCTTCAGCGACACAAAGACTTTACCACGTGCTGCGCTCATGCCGTCAAAGACAGGCATTGCGTCCAGGTTCTGCTCTGATACAGTTCTGCCATCTGCCGTGCTTACTACCCTGAGCATTACACCCTTCTCACCTTTGAACGATGCCAACGATTCTTCTTCATTCGAATAGGCAAGAATTTCAACCTCTTTTTTGCGCAGATCCGGAGGTCCGGCAACAACAAGCTTGTCACTGGTCAGCACCATGGCCCGTATAATCAGGCTTTGCTCATCAGCCCAGAATGGCTCAGGTTTCGATGGCCTCCTCACAGCGGGTTGCGGATCCTTCTGCCCCTTCTTTCTCCTTGCCTTTGGCAAGCCCGTAATCATCAGGACTTTTTTTACTCCATAGAGGTGATAATCGTCAGCTTTGTGACCGACAGCGGCCGAGGCAATCCTTGTCCTTCCATAACCATAGGCACTCTCATCATCAAACGTCATTATGCGCCCAAAGGTTGTCTCGTTCCCTGAAGCCCATGCGCCCCAACCAGCCCTGACGTTCGTTCCAAGCAGCCAGTACGAGCGAACAAACCACTCTTCCCCCAGAAAACCGTGTACACCAAAAAGATGTGGCGCATCTTTGGCGCCCTTCTGCAAGGAATCATCAAGCCGCTCCTGCTTCATGAACACGTTTTCACCGTCACCGGAAAGGATATCTGTATTCACCCCGTCCATGTCAAATCCGCTTTCCGGTCCCAACTGTGCACCAGTCTCTGGATCAAAATTGTAGAGTACATTCTTATTCAATACATTACCTGTTGTGGGATCCAGCTTGTAGAAGGTGATTCCATCATCCAGATAGGTATTTCGCCCTGCCGAAGTGTAAACGACATCGTTCTGGATCAGAACCGAACCATGAACCGGCCATACGGATTCCAACTGACCGTAAGAGGATACCAGCCTGATTTCCGGTGCCGCCAGGAACTTCCATGCCAAGACACCGTCCTTAGCACGCAGGCTGTAGACACAGCCATCTGCCGAACCGAACAGCACCATTCCCTTGTAGATTGTAGGCGTGCTGTCCACACGACCGTCAACTGTGAAACTCCACCTTTCTCTGCCGTTTGCCGCGTTTAAGGCATATACCGTATGTGAATCTGTTTCAGCGATATAAACCGTGTCTCCTACAATCGCCGGCTGGGTCAGACGGCCTATAAGCTCTGTTGACCAGGATTTCTTCAATGTTCCGGAAACCGTGGTTCTTGCCCCGCCACTTCTTTGCCCATCACGCCTGTACATCGGCCAGTCCTCATCATCAGCCGCTTGTGAATCAGAAATCTTTCCGTATGCAGGGCCTTTCCGGAGTCTTTCAATATCACTGATTTCCGCACCTTTCTTCTCTCTGGCCGGACCGGCAGCAAAAAAACCCTGCACCTTAACTTTGTTGAAGCAGCCGCAGGCATCCGGCGGCGCATAGAGCATTCCATTTGCCGGCATTATTCCATACTGACATGCTCCACGAATCCAGCTATTATTACCCAGCCAGCCTTTCTCCATATCAGCCACCTCGATGCCCGATCTTCCGGTAAACACATAACGAACAGATGCCTTGTTCCTGTAGCATCGATGATGAGCCATACCAACTTTACCGCCAGTCATCTTGACCTCACGACCCTCTTCCCTTACGCCGGTCTTTAAATCGAACCTGTCCCAACTGGTACCAATGTGCACCTTATCTCCCACAACAAAGATATCAACGGCCGCATTGTAGTTCTCGTAGCATGGCTTGCTCCACAGCACCTTGCCATCCTTCACTGAATACGCCACAAGAAGATTGGGACATTTGCGCGCAAATCCTTTTTCGTTCCATCCATGAACGCCCCATTCGATCTTGTCGGTTGCCGCCATCTGCTCAGGCTCCTGAGAATCAACCTTCGGAATCCTGTCGGCAACCAGCAGAATATCATCTGTCGCTACGACAGTAGGTGAAGCAAACGACATGCGCCTGGCAACTGTCTGCCGTTTCTTTTCCCAAATTTCCTTGCCGGTCTTTACATCAAGTCGTCCCACACCATTGATATCCTGGTAGAACACACTACCGTTCCTGACCGTCATAGTCATAGGCAAGAGAAGATCAGTTCCTGTAAAATCTTTCTTCCATAGGTGCTTACCACTGTTACCATCTACAGCCATGATATACCTGAAATCCGTAGCCTTGGGTTCACCGCGTTCATGCAATCCACCGCCCCAACGATGAACTTCTGAAGTGCCAACTGCAAGATATACTACGCCACCATCAACGGCGATCTCCTCCGTACGCTCAGTGCCTTTCAATACCTTCAGGGTATCGCCTGTAGCCGCATCAAGAATACTTACCGGCGCATCAAGACCCAGGGTCACATATACCTTATTCCCTACAGCCACCAGCCTGCGGGGCAGGTGGGTGGGCCCAGCGCGGAAATGGCGGAGATGATCGCTCCACATGGGAATTTCTTTCTTCCAGAGCAGTGTACCATTAAAGGCGTCACGGGCCACAAGTTTCCAATCAGCCATGAATCGAATAGAAACATTGGGAGCTTCATCCATTATGGCAAAAACTCTGCCCTTTGCCGAAACCAGGGCACTGACACTGGCAGCCTCTTCATGGCTCCGCGCCCACCTGGGATTTGACACCCACTGGATAGTTCTCGGCGCAGCAACAACTGTATCATTCACCACCGCGTTATTATCAGCTCCATGAAGAAAATGCGTCCACTCATCGATGCTGGAAGGCACTGATTTTGTGATTTTCTTTCCACAAACCATTGCCACACCACCCGGAACAAGAACTCTCAACATCTCTTCTTCCTGTATCTCACACTGTGAATCCTCTATCACCAGCAGATTCACCAGATTGTCAGTATACGGCAGATTTCTCCCGTCATACACGGCAGCCGACACCTTGCCGTACAGGCAGTTTGACCGGAGAGAATCACGAAGCTTGGCAATCTTCTTTGCATCAACATCGAGTCCATGAACAAGAAACTTCTCATTCACCAGAAGACTGGCCAACCTCTTGCCATCCTGACACCCGACCTGGACGACAATTCCGCCCCTAATCCCACTATCCTCAACCACACCAGCAAACGCCGAAACCACGACCAGCATCACTATGGCAACGATACCTAATCTCTTCATTATTACTCCCTTTCAAATAACTCCTGCCTACAAAACGTGTTTCTACAATAAAGGAACACCTTGCGCTTGTCAAGCGGACATCGGACCGCCACAATTGGTTGTTGCGTCGCTTCACATTTACCATTAGCCCTACAGAAGCTTTCGGACCCGTCCTACCAGCCGATCAGAACGCACCGAGCTGCGAACAGACGCCCAAAAATGGCCCCATTTTCACGAGAAAATCTATACAACCAGAATACAACTGTACAACCCGTTATCTGCCAATTTCGCAAAAATAGCCTCCTCACAAGTCATGTAATGAAAGTGCTTTATAAAAAAGTCAAGATTTGGCGACGGATTATTAGTCCGATGCTTGGCCAATTATCACAGACTAAGTCTGGATGTAAACGCAGGCAAAGAAAACCTGGGCTTATCACCTGTTGGGAGATGCTATCGGCATCAATAGTCAGCAAATCAGCAAGTAGAGGGATTTTGTGATTATTAGGGTTCAATCAAAAGCACTAACGAAGTATGTATGGGTGGTACGTGTGAAGTCTTTAGAATTCGTAAGTTATCTCTTGAAGTAGCGTTATGCTCAAATGACCGCCGGCTATCTAGGAGCCTGTCCGAGTAATAAGCTTTGAAATTCATAAGTACTTGAAAATAAAAGACTTAGTTGTTTTGCCCCCAAAATAGTTAAGTTCTTGTTGGGCAAATACTTACGCATTTTGAGAGCGAATACTCAGACACACTCCTAGGCCGAAAGTCCCAGTTTTCTGCTTTCCTTCAACCTTCAGGAGCGGTGTGTTATGCATCGCTTCCAAGCCAGTCTGATATTCACAAGAAGACGTTCAGATTTCTTACGAGTTGTAAACCTTTTCTATTGTTCAAATACTGCTGCTGGAAAGATAAAGTAGCGCTACTTTATCTTGCAATGAGCACCTACTGATAAAGCACCTCTTCAATCAGGAGTACACGGTGACAATAAACAACGTGTTCGGTGGCCTAATCAGGTGTGTCAGCATCGAATTGATAAACCGATGCTCAATAGTCACAACCTATGAATACACCCTCAGCAGCGCTTACAAACCAACTGAAAAAAGGAATCCCCAAAAAGCCAGAAAGCGGTGCTGGTATGGTTTTTCAGAAACCTTCAATATTAAATTTACGTCTTATTGGACTGGCTTTTATGAGAAATCCTGATTTTGTATTTATCATGGTGTCTAAGGATTCGTCTCCCACGACTGCATGACGTGCTTATTTCGACTTCTGCCTCTTTATCTCTCGCAGGGCCAACAGCAATGTTTAAAGTTGCGTCTTGAATGTTCAAATCTGCAATATCCAAATCTATAGTCTTATTAAAGATTTCCGCTTTTTGACTTTCGATATTCTGTTTGGCCCAGGTTAGGCTGCTTATTATCAGGTTTCGCTCGACAGCTTCAAGATAGGCTCTGTTCGATTGGAACAGCGTAGTATTTGCACCTTCTGTGAGAACAAACATTACCATTCCGATTAAAGCCATTACTATTATGACAAGTACCAAAACAAAACCATGTTTTTTTAGTTTTTTCATTTTTTATAGCTCTTCAAAAAGACCAACAAAATACAGATGGGAATTAGCCATCTTCTTTTGCAGTTTGGCTCGAAGTTTTTGATTTACGTGGGTGTTGACCTCCACTGCATAGCCTTTACCGTTATTTCGCCAGACTCGCCACTGAATTTCTGCATTGGTTACTGACCAGGCTCTGGTTTCTTCACTATCACCCCCTTGAGTGTCAGTCAACCTGCGTCTGAGCATCTGATCATCTTTTAATTGATAACAAATTACGTCATCCGGCTGCTCAATCAAAAGCAGCTCATCATTAGCAGTGTGACCTGAAAACGATTTTGGTAATTCGGTCGCTTTATCAATATCCTTGCGCATTTGCCTTAGTATATTTAGCACTATCTTGTTTTCCTGCACAACCGCAGTTGCTCGTGGAAAGTCTATAATAAGGGTGTGGAATAATCTGTCTAAAACAATTGCAGCAACTGGAAGAACCGCTACTACCACCAATAGTTCTACCAAACAAAAGCCTTTACGAATATTCATCATTCACCTTTGGATTCATCCAAAATATATCTCGATAATTGAACTTTAACTTCGTTACGAAAACTTTTGCCCTTTGTTGTCACTTCTACTAATTGAGTACCGGCCCATTGACCGTTTCCTTCTGAATTTTTGATAGAGACGGCCAACCTGGGCCAAAGGCGCTTAAAATCTTCGTTTGGAATCAGCTTGCCTGTTACCGTCAGGCTATCGAGCTGGGCCTGCGTTGCTGCTATGCACCGTTGCCTTACTAACTGGTAACGGTTGAACTTCGCAAAGGCATGCAGCGATAGCGCAAAGCTAATCAGCAGAATTCCCAAAATAGACAGCCCAACCGTTAGCTCGGTCCATAAAAAACCGCTGTATCTTTTATCTTTACCTGTCACAATCATGTTCCAATTAAGTTATCAGGAGTACACAAGCTCCGCCATACGATTAATAATTGCAATACTGGGAGAAAATATGGCATAGACTACGAATCCCACCATGACTCCCATAAGAATTATTATACAGGGCCACATTATGACTCTTACAAGATGAGCACGGTAGCTGTAATTTGAACGATAGAACGACTCAAGCGAACCAAGAATTGCCAAGGTATTTCCCTGATTAATCTGCTCATCAAATGCCCATGCCAGTATGCTGCCTAATCCGCTTTCTCTCGCTGCGGAAGCAATATTGTCACCTGACTCTACTTTTGCTAACCATTTTTGCAATCGCTTTCTAAAGCGGTTATTCACATCCAAGCCGAACGTGTTAGCAATTGCATCGTTGACTGGACAGCCGGCATTAAGTGACAGCCGCAGAAACTCGACCGTATGCACCATTGAATAATTTCTCTCAAACCATTGCAGAACAGGCAAATGCCATTTAATAAAATCACCCATTCGAGAAATCAAGTATGGCTTTTCTGGTCGACGAGGCCGAAATTTAATCCTAATCGAAGCAGGGACAATTACAAAAATTATGAGTGCGAACGCAAATCCAATTAGCCAACCACCTCCATAAGTAATAAAATCCACTATTCGTAATAAAAATTGGGTAGCAGCAGGAAGTTCTGCACCTTCGGTCGTTTCTGCTAACACATTTTGAAACTTAGGAATTACAAACGTTATTAATGCCCATACTATAAAAAACATAAAGGAGATTAATATTACCGGATAAAATGGATGAACCGGTTTAAGCTTTTTTCTTTCGTCGGACTTGGCTACCATATCCGCTTCAATACTTTTCATTGCAAGAGGAAGCTGGTTGACGCGCTCGGCAGCAGCTATCATGGCCACCGCGAAATCTGGACATTTTGGATAGCCTCGCTTGATTGACTCGCTTAGTGGGTAGCCCTGAACAAGCCAATTTTTGATTCTTTGCAGGATTTGTGAGCGTTTATCTGCCCGCCCACTGGCCGCTGATTCTAAGGCCATAGGTAGCGGTAAATTCTGGCGCATGCTCGAGCCAATTGTCGAGATTACATACGCAGCAATAGAATGACGCGATGTTAAACCATAGCCAATGATCATACCTATAAATATGATTAAACCCGCAAAGAAGACTATAAAAGGCAAAAATCCAGCAGCACCCAAGACACCAAGCACAGCAACCATTGTCACACATAAGAGCAGAACAGCGAAACCTATAAGCATCCATTTAGCGCATTGCTGAGGCCACTCTTCGGTGCCTTGTTCACTCTTTGATAATAAAACAGTTCCCAAAACAGTGACAAAAATGACAGGCCCATATAGCACGTAGTAAAATTCTTGACTTGTCAAGGCAGACAATACTAATAAGAAACATACAACCGGTGACGTAATAACAGCAATGGCGGGCTTCTTAAAACCCAGAATGGGGTAAAGAATCAAGATTAATGTCGCTGTAATTGCAAACATCATCTAACCAATCACGCTGCCGAAGATAAAGTAGTAACAATCTGTATCATCGGAAGAAACATCGCCATGATAGACATTGCCAAAATCCCCCCCACGATAATTATCATAATAGGCAGCAAAACCGCCTGTAATCTCGTCTGACCATAACGAGCCTGCTCTGTGTACATCTGTCCAAGGCTGTAGAGATTGTCCTGTAGTTCATTACGTTGTGTACCTAACTGAATCGAATACAAAAATAGCCTCGGTATCATTTTGCAAAACTGCCCCGCCTCCAAAATATTTGTTCCTTGCTCAATCTGGCTGGCAATCGTCTCGCTTTCCAGAACAAGTATCTCGCTTCCAGTGGCTCCCGAAGCCAACCTCAGGCAAGCCGGCATATCGCAGCCGGCTGCCACCATCATCGCCATCGCCTCAGCCATCCTGCTGAGCAGACTCCTATGATACACCCTGCCCACTACGGGCACCTTCAGAAATATCGATTCCTTAAATCTGCGCCCTGCTCGAGAAGACGAAAGCATGGCGAATAAAAAGACTATCGCTGCAATAAGAGAACCGACTGTTATCCAAAAAGGCACTGTGTTTGCCGCCATACTTAAGAACAACCGGGTCAGTTTTGGTAACCTCGCGGCCCCGGCCATTTCTGTGAGTATCGGCCCAAATTGCGGGATTATAAACAAGAATATTCCTGTTATAATCATTGCGCCGAGGGCCAGGACAACCGCTGGATAACTTATCGCTTCAAAGATTATTCTCCTGGTCTGATTGGCCAGCTCCAGATGCCTATTCAGGCTGGTCAGCATCTCGCTTAACCTTCCTGTTTCCACTCCCGCTTTTAATATTCGTCCGTACAAAGGCGGAAAAGCTTTTTGCCTTTTTTCAAATGCCTTTTCGATATTTGCTCCTGATTCAAGCTCGCCGGCAATATCATTAATGAGCCTGCGCATCGACTTTGAGCCAACATCGTTGGCCAGCTCTCGCAAACCTCTTTCCAGAGGTATACCGGCTTTGGTTATGGATGCGAGTTGTTGATTAAAAAGCATAAACTCGCTTCTGCTCACAGCGGCTTTGGGCCTTGGGGCCTTGGCCTTTTCAATCAAACTTATGTTAAGCTGCATTTTTTCAAGCAGTTGGCCTACCTCTTCGCGCGAGCTCGCTTCAATCGTGCCTTTCATCAGCCGGCCTTCTGACGTCAATGCGTTATATTCGAATGTCGCCATTTTATTTTCCTTTTAGAGACTACAAAATTAAGAGTCACCTGAAACAATTCCACAAACCTTATTTAATTCTTCCTCGGTTGTGACACCGTCGCTGACCAAACGCTGTCCGTCGGCCAGCATATTTGTATGGCCTTTGCTGATTAACAGTGCTTCAAGCTCGTCTAAATCAGCCTTGGCTAAGATTGCCTTTCGCAACTGGCTGTCTAACTCGACCATTTCTGCTATGAGCACTCGGCTCTTATAGCCGGTGTTGAAACAGGCTTCACAGCCTACCGCTTCAAACAAACCAGTCTGGTCAATTTTATTCCTACATTTCTTACAAAGTTTTCTGACCAGTCTTTGGTTCAGAACCGCTGAGACGCTTGATGTCACCTGATATGGCTCAATTCCCATCTCAAGCAGCCGAAGAAGTGCCCCGGCAGGTGTGCCGCTGTGCATGGTGCTCATCAGCAAATGTCCCGTTAGTCCTGCCTCAATAGCTATCTTAGCAGTTTCAGCATCTCTAATCTCACCAATCATAAGGACTTCCGGGTCCTGTCTGAGCAGCGACCGCAGGGCTGTCGGGAATGTCATTTGGCCATGTGGTGTAATCTGTACCTGCGTAACGCCTTCAATCCTGATTTCGACAGGGTCTTCCAGAGTTACAATACTCTTGCCAGGTAAGCTTTTTAGAATGTGTCGTAAAAGAGCAGCAAGTGTGGTACTTTTGCCACTTCCTGCTGGTCCGGTCAAAAGTAAAACGCCCTGGTTCTTCGCTGCAATCTTTTTTAATGCTGTATATATCTCATCCGAAAATCCAAGCTGCTCCAATTCCATCAATTCTTTATTCTTGTAGAATAATCGTACGACTGCTCGTTGACCGTGAATTGTTGGGAAGACTGCCAGCCGCTGGTCGAATATCCTTTCATTGTGGTCCTGATTGATTTCAATTCGGCCTTCCTGAGGTATGTCATTACGATAGGTCAGAAGTCCCCCTAACACCTTCAGTCTTGCAATTACGTTATCAGATAAGGCTTTGGGCAGTTTTTCAACGGTACCCAAGACGCCGTCAAGGCGAAATTTTACGACTAATTCAGAGCCAGTAGGCTCGAAATGGACGTCGCTTGCGTCGGACTGAACCGCTTTTTTGAGCAAATCATCTACCAAAGAAACGACATCCTGAGCATCGGCCTTTTTGTCATAATCACTGCTTTCGTAAGTATTTACATCCATTAGTAATATGACTTAACAGATTCTTGCTTTTAACGTGCGTTATTCCCGAGTTAAGACGCAGAAGCTCTCTGAAACGTTACCTTAAAAAATCGAAGTTTTTTGACCATTATTGCGAAAATTTTGTTAACATATAGAAGAGGAACTGCGTCCTAAAAGGTAGAAGAAGGCAGAGTGTATGATTGATAAAGCGGCTGATTATGGCTTGATTTGGGATTTTGTCATCCCCAAAACTATAGGCCAGACCCAGCGATGGGTATTGTCTACAATGCAGAAGCATGGACCGCAACTGGTCACTATGCTCTGGCGGATACTCGGAAATGAGCAGGATGTTTGCGACGCTTACCAAAATACATTTCTACAGCTTGCTCATTACCAAGGCAGAAGTAAGCCTGAACATATAAAAGCGTATATTTTCCGTACGGCAAGTAATGTTGCAATGACAATGCTAAGACACAAACTTGCTGAAAAAGAAAGATTGTCTACTGTTACGATTCCCCTAAAAAATGTAAGCTCGCCTGCCGGTGAGCTTGATTCAAAATATTTGCAGGAGACCTTAAGAGGCTGCGTTGCCCAACTGCCTGAATATTTAAGAGATGTCATAACGTTGCGTGATTTGGCAGAATTGCCCTATGCTCAAGTAGGCAAGATATTAGGTATATCTGCAGCCACTGCGAGAGTTTATAGGTATAAAGCTATCCAATTATTATCCGTATGGATGAACAGAGCAAAACGAGTAAGACAATGAAAAATATAAGCACAAACGAATCAACCTCACCTTGTAATCCCGACCTGTCGGGACAAAATGGAAAAGTTAATAAGTGCAGAAAAATCAGGGCTCGCCTGCGTGATGCTATAAGAAGCCACTTTGATCCTGAGGCTAACTGGGTACAAAACCATATCGCGAATTGTCCGAGATGTCAGCGGCGATTTGCTTCAATTGGCAAAGTCAATCTCGCAGTTTCACTGCTGAAATCTCAACCACATAAGCTGGATTTGCTTATGCGTGCAAATACACAGGCCATTGGAGTATTGAAACATAGTCTCCGTGAGGCACCAAAGGCTCAAGAGATAAAAATGATGCAGCCCGAACCGAAACTGTTGGAAAGATGCAGTATGTATAAGCGCTCGGCGGTTAACGTAGCAGCCTGTATCACAATCTTATTCCTTATGAAAACTGGTGTTTTTTCCTCTATGGATAAGTTCCAAACCCATGGCCAAAAAGCCGTTAAGCAATATTATATCAGTCAGGTAGGCGAAGATTTGGCGAATGATATTTTCACGTCTTAGCCAGGGATAAGCATATCGGCTCTGTAAACCTGTTTTGCTGGTAGTTTAGTGTGTTTATCCATTAGCGGATATTTTCCCGCTTGTCCTACTCCTGAATTGCAGCTACTTTTCCCTACCCTACTCAATGAGTTTCCATTAGTAACCAAAAAGATAGCTTGATACCATTGCCCACCTGCGCGGAAAACGTTCATATTTGGTGTGAATTCTACACCTTTGTGTCCTACCGATAATACATCCCTCCTGGCCTTGCACAATGCGACAAATTCCGGCTTTCATAAGACAGATTATAGCAGTGCCGACAGCCGTAGCAGTTGGTTCCGGGCGGGCTATAGACCTTTCCGACCCGTCGCCCGCAATAGAAGCTGTTCACGGATTCTCACGCATCCTCCAATAGCTTCCGAAAACTGAAGCCGTCATCGTAATTCAATGATAACATCATATCCCTTAACCACAACCCATCTACGTGGTCCGGGGGGATATCCTTCTTTAGCTGCTCCAAAGAAGCTGCAGAAGGTCTCAGCTTATCCGGCTCTATTGGAGAAAGACTCTTTAGCACCTTTTCTAATTTGGTTTCCTCGGTATTACCCCAGCTACGCTTTTTCTTCAGTCGCTCAAGGTCGTTATTGTATTGCTGTACATATAACTTCACTTGCTCATTTGCGCTCTCCAGTCCTCCTGCTTGGTCTGAGAAGTTCACCCCTATTACCTCAGAGGCTGTGTCGATGATATCTTTTAAAGCCAGAAAGCACCTCACGTTCATCTGTACTCTTCTCAGCATCGCTTGGAGGTCCTGACTAACCGCCTTGCATGATTTTGTCTTTTCACCATCGATAGTTGCCAGGCCCAGTGCTATCTCATCACGTTTAGTAATGAACTCGCTTGGTGAGAAGGATTTCTTATAGTAACCCTTTTTGTCAACATTTTCATACCAAGGATCTTGAACAACAGCATAAGAATACGAAAACCTATCATCCTCATCAACATGCCAGTGTCTTTGAAAGTTATCTATAAGTTCCTTCCATTCCGGAAGCTCCTTACACTCATAAAGCTGTTGACCGGTAACATTGAGCTTATCTAAAAGCTGTTCCAATTCCTCATCGGTGAGTTTTCCCTCTTTTTTCTTAGCCAGTAAGTCCCGTACTTTATCCTTGTCTTTCTCGTGACAGCTTGCTTTAAGCTTGCCCTCTTTATACAACTTGAAGATTTCCTTTAGAGCTTGCTGGTATACTTCCGGGCATTGTTCTTTGATGTTATCTGCGTCCGGCACATATTTGATATCATCTGGTGCTTTAAGCACCGCTCTCTCGGCAGCGATATATTCTAAGCAGAACTCGAATGTCAGTTTGACCTTACGTTGGTCTTCAACTATGTCCTGATACTGCTTCTCTGTAACCAGACGGGGCAGAAAGGACATAAAAAACTCAACGGTGTTCTTCTTGTCTACATCTGAGAACATCCGACTTAAAAGACTGATATACAAACAAGCATCCAGGCCAGAGATTTGGCAAGACATAAGCCCTCTGTCAATGTGTCTCTCCATACCAATCAGGTTATTATAATCTCTAATGTCTTTGTCGGTTGTTAGTCCTCGTTTAATCTCATATATATCGCCATCTGAGAGAAATCTGGATTTATCACACATGACGTCAACAGAATCCTGCACTACAAGCTTGCCGGCCTCCCAGCCGGTCAAGCCTTTTGCCAAAAGCCTTCTGATAGTTGCCTTTTTCATCCTGTGAGTCATAGACTACCTCCTTGACTTTAGCACCGCTTCCAACTTCTCAAACCTTGCCTCCAGTTCTGTCTGTTCTATGGCCTTGAGCATGGACTGAAGCATCGCTTGCTCCAGTTTGGCCTGTGATTCGGTTATCTGACCAGTCTTATAACTATCCAGGACAAACTGAAGCTGCTGAGCTATATCACCGCTGTTCAGTTTCGTACCAATTTTGTCCTGCCGCATAGTCTCTACATACTCGCCTTTAAGCTCGCCAAAATACCTGAGCTGGAGCTCCAGAAGCCTCTCGGTGTTCACTTTTCAGAGGTCTCTATTGGCTATTTCTTCTTGAATGGCCTTGAGCTGCTCTCCCAAAAGCTTTATTCGGCCTTCTTTCAACAGGTAGTACTCTTCCTGCAGAGCCTCCAGTTCCAGCGCCCTGGTCCTGGCTATCTCTTCCTCCAGCTCTTGGTTCCAGTTGCTCAGAGTGCTTTTAGCAACGCCGAGTTCTTTGGCTATCCTGGCAAAGCTGTAGCCCTTGGCTCTCAGGTGGATGAAACGACTTTTCTGCTCTTCCTTGCCCAGGTCTTCAGTCTTGCGCTCCGCGTCTGGATGCGCTTGTGTGGCTTCTACTGTCGCGGTGGTAGTCATTTACACGGCCTCCTCAGGTTCATTCTGCGCGGCGGCTACGAGAGCCTTGATCGCTGCCCTGATATGCTTAGGTAGTTCCGTCCAAGCGGTTGCTATTTCAGCCAAATCGGGTGGTAACGAGGTAGTGTCATTTCCGCTAATTTCTGAATCTTTTTTGTAAGCTGGTTTGTAAGCGCCTTTTTGGGTGCCCTGTAAGTTCTTTGTTTTGCAAGACTTACTGTTTTTGGGTAGCGGACATTGAATACTGACATATGTCCGACCGGTAGACGGTCATTGACTTGTTTTACCTTAGTTGGTGCTTCGCACCAACTAAGGAGGTTTATCGCTTTAGAGCCAAAAGATGAACTGGAAGGAAGGAGCATATGGAAATACACATGCTCCTGTCCATCTTCCGGCATCGACCGAGCGCTCAGGTTGCTCCTCAGCATATCCCTATCCTCTCGACCGATACGTACGATTCTAATCTGTGTGTCATTGACGTCAAGCATTTTCACCCTCTAATTCTTTATCGATCTGCCGATACGCTTCGATCAACGAGATACTGCAGTTCAAAATATGCGCTGTCTCGATGGTGCTGAGCCCCTGGCGGTGACAGTGTCGTACGCGGTCGAACTGTCCTAGGTAGCGATCGACCGCCTCGATACTATGGTAGGTCTCGCGAGCTATTTGATCGGCACTCTTGCCTTCAACATAACATTTGCGACAAATAATCCCTTTGTGTGACACACTACTACCGGCATCATGAATCGTCCCACGTCTGGGGACGACCGTGTTGTTCTGACGTTCGTATTCCGCTAACAGTTGCCCAACGAGCGAATCGGAAATGTTCAATATTTCAGACAGATCATAGTTGGTCAACAAAGCACCTTGCTCATAGGCCTGGTGGCACATTCGAACGGCTTTACGCAGTCTGATCTGACGAGGATGTACCCCATCGATGCGTGACTGAATGTCCTGGGCTGTACTGACATCCAGAAGCACGGGCACCAGATCTGTATCCGCTATTTTTTGAGACCAACCCGGGCGATCATCTATACTCACCACCGTCCACAATATCTGGCCATGCCACACCGTCTGCTTCGATCGGATGTGACCATGAACGACCTCCAGGATCATGTCCGCACAGAGCTTGCAGATACGGGGTCCGCCGATACGCGGAAACTCCTTCTCAATCCTGTGCGCTAAGGCATTTTCCAGCGTTTTGGCCAATAAAGCTCCTAAACCAACCCTTAAGGGATTCTTTTTGCTAATCATGATTTCGTCCTTCGAGTCGCTTTTTTTTCGGTTTTTGAACACGTTCCCAGGCGCATCAATTCCTCAAGATGATAGCCCATGTTCTTGTCGGATTCGCATTGGGTTATCAAGTCCAGATACTGTTGGACCAGCCCCTTTCCTCGGCGCAGGAGAAAAGCCATCTGGCCGACCTGCATATCCCTTTGCTTGAGGTGGGCACAGCGTGTAAACGTAGAAAGGTAATTGTTGACTGCCTGGGGACTATGATGCATCATTTTGCAGATTTGCGACATTGTCTTGCCCTCCAATGCCAAAGTGACAATCTTGGTTCGATGGGTCAACACCGGTCCGATGTCATGAATAGTGCTACGCAGCGGTATCATCAGCTTTGGATTTGCAGTACGCAGAATATTCAGGTCCCGTGTGATCGTACGCGGGGAAACGAAGAAGACTCGGTAGGCAAGGTCTTCACGAGTCAGCAAAGCGCCCTGGCTCAAGGCTTCCTGGCAAATATCGAGAATATGAGCCTGCCGAAAACCTGCAGGGCCGTGCTGCTGTAGAATCTTATCATCTTGAGACCCACGGTGTATCGTCAGGCATACACTCTGTTTTTCACATTCGGCCACAGGCTTACCCGCCGGCTCATCAGCGCTGACAGCAATGAGAGTGATCTTTCCTGGCGGGGCTTTAACACATTGCTCATCAAGGAAGGGAAAGTAGACCTCCCTTACAACATCGAGAACCGCATGGGCTTCAAAAGGAGAACAGTTTAATCCATGCTGAATCTTTTTGAGAAATTTCGCATCGAGGGTCTTAGAATCCAGACGCCGAAGTACCTCTCGCTTCCTGTTTCGAACTCCCATAGAAAACTCCTTTCTAATAAAATGTTTTTACCCATTTTAACAACAAGGGCCGGTGGGACGTATGTCAGGAACGTAAATCCGTGCGCGCAAAATCGGCGTTTTCTAGCCAATAACAAGGGTGAGCAAATCCAAGCATCTGTTCTATATGGTTATCGCTAAGACGTGTTGAAAGCGGTTATTTTCCTCTCTTCAGGGCATCATGTCCGAATTTCCCTCTAATTGCATCAAAGGCCTTATCCAGCCTTTTTTGCTTTTCCAGATCAGGCTCAGAAAATAGCTGATGCTGACCGCTACCGGCCTTTTGTAAACCAGATGCCCCAAATCCCAACAGCCTTAACGCACCCGCAGATTTCTTATGCCATTTCAGGAACACTTCTTTAGCTTCCTGCCATAATGTTTTGGTGATGTTCGTCGCAAGATCTAAGGTGCTGCTTCTTGTAATCGTTCGGAAATCAGCATACCGCAACTTCAGGGTAATTGTCTTTGCCTCTAAGTCGTTTAGCCTGAGTCTCTGTGCGACATTCTCGACTTGATTCAACAGCACATCAAGAAGAATATTCTTGTCGGTTATATCAGTAGCAAAAGTCTGTTCACTGGAAATGCTTTTGCTCTCTCTGCTGGATTCCACTTCCCTGTTATCTACTCCTTGAGCTAACCGGAGCACATGTGACGTCTGTTCGCCGAATATGCTCCGAAGAATTTCTGGCTGAGTTTCTCGGAGCTCTTTTATCGTATTGATCCCCTTGGATTTCAGGGCTTTTTCTGTCACCTTGCCAATGCCCCATATCCTGGAGACCGGCAGCGGATCAAGAATCTCCTGTTTGTTTTCTTCAGTGATAACTACAAATCCATCCGGCTTATTCAGATCGGAGGCAAGTTTTGCAAGGAACTTATTGGATGCTATACCAACTGATGCAACCAGACCCAGTTGTTCCTTGACTTGATATTTAATATCTCTGCCAATCTTTTCAGCACTGCCGAACAACCGAAGGCTTCCGGTGACATCCAGAAATGCCTCATCAAGAGATATCGGCTCAATCTCCGGTGTAAACTGTTGGAATATGGCGTGAATTTGCTGTGAAAGCTCAGCATACCGTTTCATTCGAACCGGCAATACAATCGCGTTGGGACATAATCTGATTGCCTGCGACATAGGCATTGCACTGTGAACACCAAACTTACGTGCTTCATAAGATGCTGCACTAACCACGCCTCGTTGTTTGGGATCACCGCCGACTATTACAGCCTTTCCAATAAGATCAGGATTGTCAAGCTGTTCTACCGAGGCATAGAAGGCATCCATATCAACATGAATGATTTGTCGGCGTTCGGTCATTTTCTATTGTTCCTTCTACAAATACAAACAGTTTGCCGAGTTCTTTGCTACGGTAATTATATCCTTCTAAGTGCACGAATAAAACAAGGAATGAAAAACACAAATATTGTTGGTTGGTGTGCCGAAACAAAAATTTATAAAATTTCATAGCTATCGCTACATGATGCTAAAAACCGCAACCAAAACGGCTGCGGTGAAAAAAGGAAGAGAAATCACACAATCTCGCCAATGTTTAAACTATCGGACACCCCATGAGGTGTTATGGAGCGGATAAAAATGTTGCGCTTCAGATTAAAATTTGGGTAGATTCAGATGAATGTCACAATCGACACGTAGTTGTCGCAGGTATTTAGTGAATTGAGCAACCATAAATCCCGCTGCAATATTCGCACAGTAGATGGTTGTTTTTGCTGTGCAAGGACCGACAAAAGCTTCATCGGCGTTGAATAGAGTGGTTAGGTAGTGCTTGCGTGATTCAAAATCGCAGGCTGTCAATATCCGCAGTACCTCAGCGCTCATTCTGCCATCGCAAAAGAAACTAACCTTGTCTTTAACTGCTTGCCAAATCAAACGCCGAGAATCAATTTTATCGACGCAGCAGAACACAACATTGCCGACATCCGTGCTTCTGCGAAAACGCTCGGGTACTATTTCGAGTTCAATGCCACAAGTGATTTTCTTGCATAATGCTGATGTTGCGTCCACTTTGAGCTTGCCAAGGTCGTGTTCCAAGTAACCCTGGCTTGCCAGATTGCTCAGTTCAACGACATCAAAATCTACCAACTGCAACCATGGAATGCCCATCGCCGTAAGCTGTAGTGCAACTTGTCTGCCAATGGCACCAACGCCGATAACAGTGGCTTTGCAGTCTGCGATTCTCTCTACAGGTACAATATCTCTTTGCCGACTATAGCGTTCATCGTTTCCGGTAGTCATAGGCACATCACCCCCTCTTCTTCATCCCATAATTCAGGCCTTTCTGCCAATTCATCTAAAACAAACTGACGCTCAGCAGGTTCCATTTTCTCAAACTCATCAAGGAGATCATACGGAAGTGCATAACCAGACAGTTCGTTCCTGGTTAACGTCTTTTCTTCAGTGGAACGATTAGTTACCCAATCGACTGCTTTGATATTGGTTGCATACTCCGTATCCCAAAGCTCATGGTCACTGGGTCCAAAATCATCTGTGTAAGCAATCCCCGTGGGTATCAATACTTGACCACCTGGCCCGACATTAAAGCTTAGCTTGGCATATGTCTTGTTATCTTGTGCAACGACAAATAACAAAGCCCACTCGCAATTCCCGAAGACCCTCTCGAATGTCTCCTCATCTATAACACTGGGTTCGGGTGAATCACCAGGATGCGAGTGCAACCAAATTCTCGCGAATTGTTCAGGTTTCCTACCAAGGTCAACCTGGTCTTCAAAGAAATTGGCTACTGCTTCGTCATCAAACTTGACACTAACGGCAGTAACTTGCTGCTTTACTGTGACGAACTCTCGAACACATAGCAGGTCATCTGTTTCTGTAATACCGAAACCACCGACTTCGTTGTCGGATTTATCCCTGAAGTAAAGCAGCTTCGCCGATGCTGTTGGACTAAATCTGAGAGCGTGTCTTCTTGGCTTTCTCTTATCAGTTTGCGAGCTTAATTTGTGTTTTATTGGTTTCAGATTGGCTTGGATTTGTGTTTTTGCTGATTTGGTTTTTTTGTTCATTGTTATTCTCCATTTCTGTTGTGCAATTTGGGCACAAATTTTCTTCAAGACACGAACTGCAGCACAGTGACTTACATTCAGTGCATTCCTGCATGCAATTCATACAGACATGATCTTCACAGTGGGGACATTGTTCGGAACAACCCAAGCAACAGGTCTCATCGCAACAACGGCAGCATGTAGAACATTCGGAACAATAATCATGTTCACAGTAGCTGCAATAGTAGGTGTCTTCTCTATTCATAACGTATCCACAATCGTAGCAGGGCTCACCATCCCAATCAGCAAGTGGCACATATGGGCTATCCGGGTTGTAGGTATGCGGCGTCAGGTGTAAATTTGACTCCCTGTATGTCGCTGCCTGGCACTGGTGAGTAATCGGTTGTAAGTATGCGGCTATTTGGGTCTTTGGGCAAAAATGGAGAGTTATGTGCAAACAATTTAATATTTACCTTGGAAACCACCTTCTCAGCCTCGTTCAAATGGATTCTGAACCAATTCAATAAAAGTTGGTGGTCAGGAGCAAAAAAACAGTCAGCACAAACCTTCTCATATGGTATTTCCTTATTAAGCAGCCCTTTATCTCTGAGAATATCAACCCCACGCTCTGTTAATCCCAGGGAATTCTCCGGGCGGCCGCGACCACGCCCAAACTCACGACCAGTTATTTCTATCAACCCGGCTTGTTCAAGGTTGTTTAATCGCCGCCTGACTACCTGTCTGCTTTTGTGGAAAATTGCGGCAATTTGGGTCACTGTCAGCATTCGGTATTCGGCAACACACTCAAGGCTCTTGTAATCGCTTTTGTTCAGTTTAAATGACATTATAAGCCTCCTAAATCAACCATTAACATTGTTCTATATTACTTCATCTTTCCTATAAGAAGCAGTGGAGTGATGGCTGGGAGGTTTTCAATTAATCTTGAAAAGAACCAATACAATTCCCAAAAATCCTTTCAGAACCTTATAGATACTTAAAAACTTTTCCAAAAAACCCAGAAAAATCTCAAAAACTGAAAATCGCACAAGAGTGCTCCCACTCCCACTAATAGAGGGCAAGAGATATTGCCCTAATGTCTCTGACTGATTTATTTTCAATATGGCAAATAATTAAAATCTGATTGGAGGACATCACAATGAACAAACCAGAAAAGAAATTCA
>CAYNKI010000040.1:0-19649 GCA_964397675.1 uncultured Pirellulales bacterium | reverse complement strand
CCTTAAAGCAGGCGTCTTTTCCGGTGATCTTGATGGGCAGTGACTACTGGGATGGACTGATTGCCTGGATGAAAGAAAAGATGCTCAAAGAGCAAAAATATATTTCTCCGGAAGACTTAAATGTGTTCACGGTGCTGGATGATCCGAAGGCTGCAGCTAAAGTTATAGTAGACTTCAAAGAATCGGAGGGACGGGTGGGAATCGAGCTGCCGCCAGGGATGAGGAAAAACAAGATTAGTTGATCATTAATTACCGTGCATCTCTTTTCACCTTATCCTACTATTGTTTCATACTTCCTTCGTATTTCAGTAGGTCCAACACAATTTGGCATCAGCCTGCAAAGATTGCTGAGCCGATGCGAAGAATGGTTGCGCCTTCCTCGATGGCGACTTCGTAGTCCGAACTCATCCCCATGCTTAGTTCGGTAAACTGTGGGCCGACAATCTTTTCCCCGCGCATCTCAACAAATAACTCTCTTGCTCGAACAAAACAAGCCCGAATAACGTCTTTATTACGCGTTAGCGGCGCCATTGTCATAAGGCCAATCAGCTTTACATTTGGCAGGGTCTCTATTTGTTCAGCCAGATGTGTTGCCGCACCTACCGGAGCACCGTATTTTTGTGACTCGTTAGAGGTATTAACCTGCAAAAGCACTTTTGGGCATAAATTCAGCTTTGCTGCCGAAGTGCTTATCTCCTCAGCAAGTCTAAGTGTGTCAACTGAATGTATAAGAGAAGCTATGGGCAAAACCTGCCGGACTTTATTGCGCTGCAGATGACCAATCATATGCCAATGAACTCTTTTAGGTAAGCCCGAACCACTACCTTGCTGCCCTAAAAATTCTTCTATCTCAGTGGAAACTTTCTTTAGTTGCTGAACTCGATTTTCACCAAGGTTTGTAAAACCCAGATGAATAATTTCTTTCATGGCATCGATAGTAGCAGATTTGGTTACGACTACAAGTTTTAACTCGTTGGGGTCTCTATTAGCGCAGGCACAAGTAGAATTAATAATATTTTGTAAACATTCTATTCTCTCAGAAATTTTTATCATAAAAAATATTCGGGAAGCAAATCAAAATTCAAGCTACTCCAAAACATAAACGCATTCGAGTCATTATTCTAAGGAAGTTTTTTTCACTATACAAGCGATTAAGTGAAAATTTTGACGTATTTTTTATATGCCATTATCAATCTCGGTTAATTGGGGCTGAAGGAAGCAATTTCAGCTTCGCTATCGCCCCCACCCTCAAAAAACCAGTTTTTTTTGATTTCTCAGCCAAAATGTACGCTAATAAGCGCAAGTATCCAAGTTGTCTCACTTTATGCTTTACATCCAGGCAATTTGCTAACTGCAAAAAAAAATAAAAAAAAACGATTTTTTAACTTGAATTTAATAACGGGAATATGTATAATGAAAGACGGTAATAGGGGTGGATAGGACGCCCTGAAAAGGTTTATTGTTCTTGCTTTATTCTTTGGCAGAATTGCTGGAGCCATTAGTTTTTTAAGTGCTCTTTGAATTAATGAATTAATGCTGCTGTTAGCAGCTTACAAGCCTCGGCGAGGCAGTGTGGTCCACCGGTCTCCCCCCCAGCCGGTACCACCACCTCGCCCTTTTTTATGCGCATTCTGAGGCCGATTGGTCCATAGACCCTAAGGGCTTAATTCTCTGTCCCTTGCCGATCTCGTCGCAGTATTACTTTTTACATGGAGTGCTCAGATTGAAGATAATCCGCGTCCAGTCTATCCTTTTCACGTCCTGTTGAGAGCTTGTTCTTTATCAGGTTTGCTTTGTTGTCTAACAAGAGCTGCAACATTTCTTTGTAGTCTTCGTTCAGGATCATGTCTGTTCCGTAACGACCACGATTCCTTATAGATTTTGAGGCGTTATAAACATTGAGCGGGTTTTTTGGTATAGAAATCGTTTTTTATGCAGATTTTTCTCCCATAGCATATAAAATGTCAGAAAAATTGTAGAATGCAATTTTTCGCGCTTATTTTCAGCTTAAAATCAGACAGTATAACGGACGCTGATTCAGTGATATATGACTCGGAGGTTAATCTTTAGCACGTGCAAGATAGACTGGAGACAAAATTGATTGAGGCTGCTATCGACGGCGACATCGACAGTTTTGGCGAATTGTGCCAGCGGTATTATGCTGCTATGGTTGCAATCGGGTACTCTGTTTTAGGCGACCATCAACTCGCTGATGATGCTGCCCAGGAAAGTTTTGCCAGAGCTCTTGTCAGGCTTAGAAGTTTGCAAAACAAGGCAAAATTCGCACCGTGGCTGGCCGCTATTTGCAGGAATGTAGCCAAGGATATGGTCGCAGCCAAAGCCAGGCAAATCAGCACCGACGATCTTTCACAAATAGCCGAGGATGATAAACACGATGAAAGCAGTCGGCTGGTTCGCCGGGCTATCAGGCAGTTACCTGCCTCTGCGAAGGAATTGATAGTTTTACGATACTATAACAATTTATCTTACGGAGAGATTTCATCTGTGTTGGGGATTTCCAAGGCAACAATTAACGGCAGACTCACAAGAGCAAAGCAAAAATTGGCGAAACACCTGAAGTACAACGGTTTTCCGGAGAACCAATTATGAACGCCGGCAAGAGCAATAAAAATTTAGACGAACTTATATCTTGTGCTATCAGCCGAGAAAGACCAGAGTTCGATTTTGATAAATGGAAGGCAGAGCACCAAAAGGAAATTAAAATTTTTGAATCACAAACAGCCGAACAGAAGACTCCACGCTATGTTCGGATATTTGAAATAGGGAGAATAATCATGAAGAGTAAAGTAAGCAAAATAGTAGCTGCGGCAGTGATAATTATCGCTGTGCTGTTCGTTATAAATCAATTTGGCGGTTCACCTACAAGTGTTGCCTGGGGAGAAGTTGTCCGAAATGTTGAGAAAATTCATACGTTTACATATCATCAGACTGAAACAACTGGATCCAAAGAACAAGATTCAGGTTCTAAATCACGTAAAACGACAATAGCATATATCTCTTCTGAGTATGGACTAAAGGAGGAATGTTACAGAAATGGCCAAATACATACAATTGCTTATTATCTACGGCCAGAAAGGATGCTTGTTGGGATTAGTCCGCAGCACAAGCTATACGAACGTCGTCCTCTGACTGAAGCGGAGCTGGGAGGGATAGACAACAGAGCTGACACCAGGTGGGTTGTCAAAAAATTCATGTCGGTGGAACATAAAAAATTAGGCCATGACAATATTAAAGGAGTAGAAGTCGAAGGTATTGAGATCAATGATGCTAAGGCATTCGATAAATTCCTGCGTTCGGTTGACAGTTTTGTTGGTCGTCTTTGGGTTGACGTTGTTACTGATTTACCGGTATTGATAGAACTTGAATTTGTTCCGGCTGGAAGTAATCTGCAGACAAAGCTTGTAGTAGATGAAATAAAATGGAATGCCGAACTTTCAAAGAGTGACTTTGAGCCGAATATCCCAGCCGATTATACACTGATGGAAAAATAACCCAATAGAACTGAAAAGCAAGGCCGGGCTTTTTGCTCGGCCTTTTTTATGCGCTTGGAGCAAGATTTCCTATAACAAAATAGGTGCGCGGTGTGGCTTTCTTTCATCTATAATGTTGAGGGCAAAGACAAGGTAACGACAGTTTGACGCAGAGAAAGTTTGTGAAAAGGCGACAGCAAAAAGCTATGGAACTATTAGATACATCAGGTGCGCGCCTACATGCCCTGCTGGGCCGGCTGACGCTTTCGGAAGATGTTGTCGCCGACCTCATGCAGGAACTGTTTATAAAGTTATGTCGATCCAGAGGCTTCGACAAGGCAAAGGAGCCTTTTGCGTATGCTTATCGAGTCGCGATAAACCTTGTGTTCGAGCGGCGCAGAAGTTTGAGACTAAAGTTCCAGTCATTGGATGAAGACTGCTTGTCCGCAGAAAACTCTCGTCCTTCCTTAGACGTGATGATTCAAGCAGAAGATATGCAAAGAGTACTTGACGCTACATCACAATTAAGCAGTTTGGCCCGTGATGTAGTTGTTATGCACTATATCGAGCAGAAGCCGTACGAGGAAATTGGCCGACTGTTGGGAAAGAAACCCCAATACTTACGCTCATTATCTGCCAAGGCCTTGTCCCGCCTGCGAGCGTTGTTGGCAGATGAAAAAGAAAGTAAAGATATAAAATAGTAGTGGTATGTCAAAAATGGATGAAGAAAGAATTAGACAATGCTTTGAAGCTGTTTCACGGTTTAAACTGAGCGACGATGTTACTGCTCGAGACTTGAAACGAGTAAAACAGAGATTAACAGAGTACACGAGCAAGCAGAAAACAGAACACAGAGATATTTGGAGAACAATTATGAAAAGTAAAATTACTAAAATAGCCGCCGCCGCGGTAATAACTGTGGCGGCGATACTGGCTTTGCAGAATGGCTCGGTTGACATAGCAGCCCCAGCCTTTGCGGAAATGATAGAAGCTATGAAAAAAATGCCATGGATGCACCAAATAAGCAAAGGTTTTGAAAGAGGCGTAGAGGGAACAGCAGAGCAATGGGTCTCATTTGAATCCAAAGTCTGGATAGGGAAAAACTACGATGGTACTGTTGTATATTTCGATTATGAAAAGCATTCAAATTATACATATGATCCTAACTCGAATACTGTTACTATTTCTTATTTGCATCAAGATAAACCTTCACTTGAACTTTCATCTCCCTGGTCTGTCTTGGAAAAGATACTTGAAGCGCTCACCGAACAGGGAGCTGAAATTACTCAAAAGCAAGGAGAATATAGAGGCAAAACGGTGCAGATTCAGGAGGTTTCATTAACAACAGTAAACAATGAAGATCAGAAATTGCATCTATTTGTAGACCCTCGAAGCCATTTACTTCTTGCTGGAAAGGTAAAGGCAACTGATGCTGATGGAAACGTTGTGATGGATGGAGATATTAAGTTCGAATATCCAGAGAAGGGACCAAGAGATATATATGATCTCGGAGTGCCCAGATCAGCAACCATAGTGAACAATCTTCCACCTCTCAATGTGTCTGAGGTTTTAGCAAATTATCGGTCTTTTAGAGAAAGAGGTCCTGACCGGTATATTGCTATTTTGACGACTATGTATGCTAATTCAGAAAGAGCAATTTCCAGTCCACTAAAAATAACTTATCGCAATGGCGATTTGATGAAGACAGAACATCGTCGTGCCAAAAGGAAAAAGTATGAGAGTTGGAAAGAATACTCAAGTAAAAGGGGAACCAATTTTAATTCATTGTCTACGTGGTGGACAAATAACGATAACAGCGAATTGACAGAAGTTTATCTTTACGATGGTAAATATGATTATTATGTCTATGGCCTTGCTAATGATCTGAAGAGTTACCAAACTGAAGGACACAATCCAAATCACAAGGGTCTGAATGATATAGGTTGGCCTAATATTAGTAGGTGGATCGCATCCGACCGAGAGCTAAGAATAGTCGAGACCGATTATTCAAAAAGTAACAATCTGATTTGTATTGAGCTGCTATTCCAAGGCTGGGTAGATCCCGGTGGAAAACATGTGTCTCTGCCTATGAAGTCGTTGTACTACCTCAATCCGGAGCGAGGCTATATTTGCGTAAGAAAAGAGAATTATTCACAGCGCCATGCACCATGGCAGAAAGATAATTCTTGGCTTAAAGATGTTGATCTAAAGACAATTCCATCTGACGAGTATAGTATTAATGAAGTAGCAGAATTTGCTCAAACAAATACAGGACAGTGGTATCCTAAGAAGATCGAGACGATATGGTGCAATGATGCCTCAAAGGCGAGACAGCGTCAGTCTACTCGAACGATATACTTGAAAACCAATCCAAAGTTTCCTAAGGTGATTTTTGACCCAAACAACTTACCAAAGGAAGATCAATAAAAAGACCATTGGAATATCCCACGGGCCGGGCTTGTGTTGGCTCGGCCTTTTCTTCCTGAGAAATCTTTGGTCAGCTTGTCGCAGCTCCTGTATTGATTTTTTCTATCAGGTCCGGCAGCTCCGCAAGTTGATTTATTTTCCAGGTGCCTTTCGGAATCTTCTTGCCGGCATTTTTGGTTGGGCCGACTTTGAGGACGGCGTGCATGCCAATTCTTGCAGCAGCTCTAACGTCTTCGTGGATGCGGTCGCCTACAAATAATATGTTTTCCAAAGTTTCACCAAGCCTCTCAGCGGCAGCTTTAAAGATTCGAGCATCGGGCTTGCGAAAATTAAATTCGTATGAATAAAGTCTAACCTTAAAGAAATCCAATATATCGAATTGTTTTAGATGTTTCTCCAGGCAGCAGCGATTCACAAAAGTATTAGAAACTATGCCCAGCTTTAGCCCTGATTTTTTAAGTTTGGTTAGAGTTTCCGCGATATTTGGCTCGGCTTTAGCTGTTCTGCTTAAAGGCTCGTACCATAGCCACACTAAATGTTCCCACTGTTCTGGTGTGAGCTTGATACCCCTTTTTGTACCGACCTTTTTTAATAGTGCCAGTGCATCAAAATCCCTTCCGGTCAAATTGGAAAGACAGCGCTGAATACGTAGTCCTATCAGGTTTCGCCAACAGTAGTACTCGAAATTGCTTATCGGCTGGCCCTGACTTTTGAGAAAATCGTATGACAATCTGGCACCCTGCCGGAAAAGCCGAGTTACGTTAAAATCTCCAAAGGTAAGCAAAGTTTCACCAATGTCGAACAGTACCGCTTTAATTTTTTTATCCGACAATTCCTTTTACCTCAATGGCGGCAAATCGCCACCAAAGGCATCCCGTACCCACTCGAACATTTCCTTATCCGATATTGCTGATACTCTGTCAGCTAAATATTCAGCGTCGATCTTTTCTTTTATTTTAGCTATTCGTCGGTCGTGCTTGGGGATTTCAATTTGATACCTGGCCTCTATCCAGTGTTTAATTCCTGCTGCGCCGGTCTTATCAGTCATAGCCACACCGATAGGTCGGCTCAGTAATTTTTGTGTGTCGAAGCAATTATATATCTCCTCATTCTTTAACAAGCCATCGGCGTGGATGCCGGCCCGGGTGACATTGAAGTCCTTTCCCACCAGCGGATAGTTTGGCGGAATTGCGATACCAAGTTCTTTCCTGGCATACTCAGATAGTTCAGTTATCGCTGTGTATTTAACGCCCGGCGTATGCCCTTTTAATTGGGCGTGTTCAACGACCAGCGCTTCCAGCGGAGGATTGCCCGTTCGTTCGCCGGTGCCGAAGATTGCAGCGTTGGCGGCGCTGCAGCCGTACAGCCATGCTGTTGCAGCGTTTACAAGAACCTGGTGAAAATCATTATGGCCGTGCCACTCCAGCCATTCGGATGGGACCCCAATTTGCCGAAGCCCATGAACAAGTTTCGGAACGCTCCGTGGCAGGGCTACACCGGGCCACGGCAGACCAAAGCCAAGCGTATCACAAAGACGAATCTTAACGGGCTTATTATATTCTTTGGCAAGGTTCATCAACTGGCTGGCGAAAGGCAGCACAAAGCCTTCGTAATCAGCTCGCGTTATGTCCTCAAAGTGACATCGCGGAATTACGCCGTTATCCAATGCGGCTTTGGCTATATCAAGATAGGCGCTAGCCGCTTGTGCTCTTGTCTTTCGCAGCTTAAGGAATATATGGTAGTCACTTGCCGAGGTCAAAATACCAGTTTCGACCAGCCCCATTTGTGAGACCAACTTAAAATCGGCTGCCACAGCTCTGATCCAGCCTGTTATCTCAGGAAATTTGTAACCTCGCTCTTTGCAAAGCTCTACCGCTTTTCTATCGCGCTTTGAATACAAAAAGAACTCACATTGACGGATAAGGCCTGTCCCGCCATCTATTTCGTGTAATAAGTCGTATATACGGAGGATTTGCTCCGGCGTATAAGGTGGGCGAGCCTGCTGGCCGTCGCGGAAGGTCGTGTCGGTTATCCAGATTTTATCCGGGATATCATATTCAATCCTCTGGTTGTCGAATATTATCTTGGGGAATTCAGTATATGGAAATATCTCGCGGTACAGGTTAGGTTTTTCTACATCTACAAGTTCAAGTTTTTTATTTGCCATTACCTATCTCCAGTTTGCAGTTCGTTGTTCATTGTTCGTAGTTCGTTGTCTATGAACTATGAACTCATAACTATGAGCTCAATAGCCGAGGTGGGATTCGAACCCACACGCCCTAATCGGGCAGGGGATTTTAAGTCCCCAGCGTCTGCCATTCCGCCACTCGGCCTAAACTATCGTATTGCGTATCTCGTATCGCGTATTGTCATTCCTGCGAAAGCAGGAATCAACTTTTTATTTTCCGCGATACTCATCACGCACGCCTGCCCCGAGCGTAGTCGAGAAAACGCACGACGGAATAGGTTAATGTATTTAGCGGAATTTTGCAAATTCTTTTACAAAAAGTAGGGATGGATGGTTAAATGCCTGGCAGCCAAAGAGTCATTACGGCAATTTTCTAAGCAAAAATCGGGGGTTGAATCGTGAAAGAAAATTGCCGATTTGTTCTATTATTTGGGCCAGCCGAATTCTGCGGGCGAGGGCTTTTAACTGGAGGTCATCATCAGCCAAGACTCTCGCCTTATTTATTCTCTTTGCAGCCTTGTCTAATCGGCCCATTTGCAAGTAAAGAAGAGCTGAATCTCTCAAAGCCTCTATATGGTTACTGTTGATATCAAGTGTATTGGCGAAAAATTCCGTAGCATTTTCGAACCGCCCTTTACTAGCGCTAACAAGACCAAGATAGTAATAGGCATCGGCATTAGCGCTATCAAGGTCAACAGCCCTTAGCAAGCAGTGTGTCGATAAATCGAGCTCACCAATTGTTAAAAACATCGACCCCACAGAAATCAATGTGTACGCCTCCTCAGGAGCACGCTTGAGCTCAGATACAAGATAAGCTCTTGCCTTTTGCCTTTGTCCTCTCATTAACGCGTACTGAGCCAGCCTGTAGTATGGCCCCTTGAGCGTGTTGTCTTTTTGCAACGCCTGATTAAATAGTTCTACCGACTGTTCATAATCACCGCTATTAAAGGCAATCTCTCCAAGATAAAATAAAGCCGGTACGAAATCCGGCTTAAGCTCGAGTATTCTATTAAACTTTTCCTTCGCTGGCTCAATATCATTAATCTCAAGCAAAAACAAACCAAAATCAAGAATAACATCGATGTCCCCTGGATTGAGGCGGAGCTCCGCCAGGAAATGCTCACGGGCTCGTTGATTGTCACCCTCGGACCAATAGGCTTGAGCGATGCGGTAGTTAATTTGTGGATGGCTCGGCTCAAGCTCAGCTGTTCTTAACCAGCAGCGAATAGCTTTTTTGTATTGCCCCTGGGCAAAAAGACTATTGCCGATGTTGTAGTAGCACAGCGCGCAGTCAGGTTTGATTTGCTGGGCAAGATAAAACATCTGCTCAGCTAAATCGTGCAGGCCCATTTCGGCGTAAGTAATTATCCGGTTGCAATAGGATGGTTCGAATGCTGGATCGAGCTCTTGAATGTGCTCGAAAGTATCGATAGCCAGGTCATATTGTCCTGTGCGAGTATAATCTACCGCCAGAGAATTTAGTATCTCTAAATCATCGGGATTTAACTGCAACGCGGTTTCGTATTCACTTACTGCATCATCGAACTGATTCATAGCGTCCAGCGTGAGAGCCTTGTTGAAGTGCCACGAGCTGTTGGAAGGATTTATCTCAAGAGCCCTGTCCAACTCCTGGAGAGCTTGGGACATTTTGCCATCTTCGTAAAACTCAAATGCTTTGTGAGCTTTGTGCTCAGCTTTGTCATAGGAGCCAAATTCCATATCTTCAAAAATCATAAGCGTGTTGCCTTGTTTATCATCTAACAATTAAGTAATCACCAAATCCTCCTATGGCGGGTTATCGCCCATAAATTGCCATCGCCTTAACGGTTTTTTGTCAGCTTGAGCTCCTAACAGCTATGGTAAAAATTTTACTTGAAATTTGGATTATAAGTTCTTATAGTTATGCACGTTAGCTTGTGAATAGTGAGTCGATTTGACTGCCAAGCTAAAATGTAGTTACGGTTTTTCTGGAAAGCAATTGCCAATAGTCTTATAATGTGAAGTTACTCGAAGCTCGATGCTGGATACTCGATACTCGTCGAGAATCGTGGAGCAAAATCAAGAATCGAGAATTTGGAGAAGCGAAACTATGATTAAGGAAATAAAAGGCCAGGTAACAGCCGGTAAGGGCAATTATGCTATTGTGGTCAGTAGATTCAATGAATTTGTAAGTTCCAGGCTGCTTGCCGGCGCGATAGATTGTTTTCAGCGTCACGGTGCTGCTGAGAAGCAGATATTCGTAGTCTGGGTGCCGGGTGCCTGTGAAATTACCCTAACTGCAAAGAAACTGGCTGAAAGTGGTAAATACGTCTCAGTTATCTGTCTTGGTGCGGTCATACGAGGCCAAACTACTCATTACGATTATGTCTGTCAGCAGATAGCACGCGGAATCGGACAAATCAACTACGATTCAGGCATACCGACGATATTTGGTGTTTTGACCTGTGATACACTTGAACAGGCAGTTGAAAGGGCTGGAACTAAGATGGGCAATGCTGGTGCAGATGCAGCAATAACTGCTATGGAAATGTCCAACTTGATGGGAGAAATAACCCCACACTGACGTGTGGGGAATTGATACCACACACGTGAGTGTGTGGAGGCAACGAAATGGATAAAAGAACAAGGGCCAGGGAATTGGCCTTACAGGCTCTCTATCAATTAGATGTGCAAGGCTCCGAGTTGCTCGAGCGTTTGCGAGAGTTCTTCTTAGAAGAAGATGCCGATGAATTTGTCCGCAAGCTCGCTGCGGATTGGACAAAAGGAACGTGGGAAAATTTGACACAATGTGACGAGCTAATAGCTGATTCGACAATAAGGTGGCAGTTCTCAAGACTATCACCTGTTGATAAAAGCATCTTGAGATTGGCGGTCTACCAGTTGAAATTTTGTCCTGATATTCCGCCTAAAGTGGTGATAAATGAGGCCATTGAGTTGGCCAAAAAGTTCAGCACCGATAAATCTGGCCCGTTTGTTAATGGCGTACTTGATGCCGTCCTGAAAAAGCTAAAAAGTTAAAGCGGAAAATGCAAAACCAAAGCACAAAATTCAAAACCTTTGAATTTTCAGTTAAAATTTTTCGCTTTTAGCTTTAAGTTTTTAGTTTCCTATGAGAACGATTGCGGTATTAAATCAAAAAGGGGGCGTAGGAAAAACCACCACAGTGGTTAATATCGCAGCAGCTCTTGCCGGTATGGGCTCAAGGGTGGTCGTCATTGACTTAGACCCTCAAGCACATCTGACAATACATCTTGGCATCGAGCCACAAATCGTTGAGTCTGGCTCGTATGGAGTCCTGACTCAGTCAACCAAATTAGAAGATGGAATTCTGCTTGTGCGTCTGAACCTTTGGCTGCTGCCTGCAAATATCAACTTAGTTGGCGCTGAAAGCGAGCTGGTAAGTGTAGTTGGTAGGGAAACTATCTTACGAGAGGCTGTTCAATCAAGCCAAGATAAATTCGATTACTGTTTTATTGACTGTCCCCCTTCGCTTGGATTGCTGAGCCTTAATGCTCTTGCTGCTGCCGAAGAGGTTTTGATCCCATTGCAACCACATTTCCTGGCTCTGCAGGGTTTCGGAAAGCTGCTGCAGACTATCGAGCTTGTTAATAGAAGAATCAATCCAGACCTGAAAGTTAAAGGGATTTTGTTGTGTATGTTCGATAGCAGAGCCTCACTTCCCAAGGAAGTCAAAGCCGATATCGAGAAATTTCTTAACAATGCACGTGGGACTAACAACGCCTGGGCACAAGCCCGGATTTTGCCAACTTTTATCCGTAGAAATATAAAGCTTGCTGAAGCGCCCAGCTATGGTAAAACAATCTTTGAATATGAGCCAAGTTGTCACGGTGCCGAAGATTACAGGAAAGTAGCTGAATACATCTGTGACATGGCGTTTGTATCGCAGAGCCCAAGTCAAGAAAAGTCTCCTACCGAAATAAAATCAATCTCACAACCTGACTCGCAGAGGCCGCCCTCGGAATCCGTCCAGGCAGATTGCCGGACTAAAAAGGAGAGCAAAGAAAACTTTAATATTAATAGAGACAATAAAAATGAGTACACCTAACAGACGAGACAACTTTATGAAACTCACTTCCCTGGGGGCTGTTTTACTGATGCTGGTGGGCTGCGCTCTGTGCGGCGTTACGGTGACAGAAGAAAAAACAGGCCCCCCATATCAGGCCAACGGGGTCAAAATCGGTGAGGTAACACAAACCAGCGCAATCATCTGGACGCGTCTGACTGAAAAGCCGGAGCGAAATACCGATGGCATACCGTTTGCGAAAACGAAAAAGTTGAAAAATGAAAAAGGGGAGCTCCTTCCCCCTCCTCCGGTGTTACCTATAGGTGCCAGATTGTATCAAATGAAGAATGCCGTTCCGGGAATGATGGGACAAACGCGCATTGTCTATTGGACGGTCGGCAAAGAAGACCAGAAAATTGAGACCCCTTGGATGACGGTGAACCCTAAACGTGATTTCACCCGTCAGTTTGTGCTCACTGATTTGCAACCGTCAACAGGGCATAGTTTTGAGGTAGAGTGCCGGCCGGATGCCTCCACTAACACAGGACAGAAGGTAAAAGGCCGTTTCAAAACAGCGCCTTCTCCCGATGATCCGGCACGCGTGGTCTTCACAGTCGTAACTGGTCAGCAATTCAATGATTTCTCCGACTCCGCCAAACAATACGGGCCCAAGATTTATCCCGCAATGACCAAACTTCAGCCGAGCTTCTTCGTCCATACCGGTGACATTGTGTATCATGACAGCCGCGCCCCACTGGCCGCTACCATAGACCTGGCCCGGTTTAAGTATAAACGAATATATGCACTGCCGCGTCTGCGAGACTTTCACAACAACATCCCCAGCTATTTTATCAAGGACGACCACGACACCTGGACAAACAACTGCTGGCCTACTATGGAGGACCATGAGATGGGTGACTTCACTTTCGTCCAGGGCCAGGCCGTATTTCTCGAACAGGTACCAATGGGAGATTTGACCTACAGAACTGTCCGCTGGGGCAAAGACCTGCAAATCTGGCTGGTCGAGGGACGCGATTACAGAAGTCCGAACAATATGCCCGATGGACCGGAGAAAACCATCTGGGGCAGAAAACAAAAAGAATGGTTCAAACGCACCGTGCAGCAATCCGACGCTACATTCCGTGTGCTCATTAGCCCCACACCACTCGTCGGCCCAGACCGTGGTGATGACAACCACGCAAACGAACCCTGGAGTTATGAGGGAAATGAACTGCGACAATTTACAGCTAAGCAGAAGAATATGATCGTCGTCTGCGGCGACCGACACTGGCAATATGTTTCAGTCGACGACGAAACAGGTTTGCGAGAATATTCCTGCGGGCCCGTAACAGACGAGCACGCCAAGAAGCCCGGCACAGTCGATAGAGAGCCCGAACACCGTTACCTAAGCCTTTGTGGCGGCTTCCTGTCGGGTACCGTTGAACGAATCAATGGAACACCGACATTGACTTTTCGACACCATGACGTTGACGGAAAAGTTCTGTATGAGGACCGCCTTAAGTCCGAGCCGTAAAAACGGAAAAACTAAAAAAGAAGAAAGAAAATTGTAACATTAGCAAGGGGAAAAATATGAGGACACGAAGTCACTTGCCAAAAACGATGGCTATGCAGACTGCTTGCGTGCTCCTGACAGTCTGGGTTCTGTGTGTTGTTGCGGCAGCGGCCGACCAAAAGCCCGCCGCACCGGACAAGGCCCCGCATCTGGCTGGTATAACAATTCTCAATCGCTACAAATGCGACGATGGATACCGCCTTTATTCGAGCCGAATGACCGAAGCCGCCCACCTGATTGACATCGACGGACGCCAGGTCCATCAATGGGCGTATCCGCAGGGCGAGTCCTGGCACTATGCCGAAATGCTGCCCAATGGCAACCTCGTCGCAATTGTCAAAAACGAGATGATTCTGGAACTCGACTGGAACAGCAACCTCATCTGGAAAGCAAACACCGGTGCACACCATGACTTCTACCGTCGGCCGAACGGCAACACTATCGTGTTGAGCAAGGAGACTGTAACGAACAAAGAGATTCGACCAGACCAGGACAGTTGGAGCTGTTCTTACTTCGTGGAGCTGACGCCCAAGAACCAGGCCGTCTGGGAATGGCATCTCCACGAGCACGTTAAGGAAATGGCGGAGCTGGTGAGCAACCAGGCCGACATCCTCAAGGATTTTGCCGGCCTGCATACCAACAGCGTTGAAATCCTGCCTGAGAACCTATCAGGCAAAAAGGACCCACGGTTCAGGGCGGGCAATCTGCTGTTTAGCTGCAAAAAGGTCAACATCATCGGCGTTATGGATAAAAAGACGGAAAAGGTCGTCTGGGCCTGGTACGTCGCCGACATGTCAGCTCAACATATGCCGACAATGCTCGAGAATGGTCATATTCTGCTTTACGACAACGGCCAGAAACTCGAACAAACACGCATCGTCGAACTCGACCCCATCACAAAAAGGATCGTCTGGGAATATCAGCCGGAAGATAAAGACACCTTCTACTCCCGTACACGCGGCTCCAACCAGCGGCTGCCCAACGGCAATACATTCATTGCCGAATCTGATTCGGGAAGATTATTCGAGGTGACACCGGACGGCGAAATTGTCTGGGAGTTCCTTAATCCCGACCGTCATCCATCCCGCCCGCAGGAGCGACAGCCGCTCTACAGGGCCGTCCGTTACCCGCGCGACCTGGTCGAGCAACTCCTTGCCCGGCACGCAGAAACTAAAACTCGCACTCGCAGCAAGCGATGACTTTATTTGCCTTGATTCTCCACAAGCTCGTCATGGCCGGACCTGGACGGCATCCAGTATCGAGCATGTTCGCCGGGGACTTTTACATTAATCCCAACCTGTCACCCCGAGCGCAGTCGAGGGGTCTATTTAAACAGATTTCTCGACTTCGCCCTCGTTTCTGTCTTCGACAGAAGACACGTGGGCTCCGCTCGAAATGACAAATTGCCCACATTGGCCATCCTTGCTATTATTGCAAATTCCTATACTATCGAGTTTACTCAATTTCCAAAACCACTACCGACTTCGGTGGCAGCGTCGCCGTTAAACCCTCGTTGGTTAGTTCAAAAGTGTTGAAAGGAGCTGGCCGAATTACTTCCGGATTGTCAAAAGTGTTGTGTGTGTTCATATCATCAGCGGTCAACACGCGTCCGGAGATACTTGTAGCTTTGACACCATTAAGCTTACAAATAATCTTAGCGAAGCTCTTGGGATTCAGGTTACAAAGCGTTAGGTGAATTTTACCCGATGTATCCCGCGAGGCTGAAACATTCAATGCCGGAATTTTCTCATCTCCAAACTGATAGTCATTGCACTTTAGCTCAACAGGGAGCATCGTAGCATCATGATGGACCTTGTACATCTCAAAGACATGATAGGTCGGCGTCAGAATCATCTTCTCATCCCTGGTTAAAATCATCGCCTGCAGGACATTGACAGTCTGGGCGATGTTGGCCATCTTCACTCGGTCGCAGTGATTATTGAATGTATTGAGGGTAAGGCCGGCCACAAGCGCATCACGCAGTGTGTTCTGCTGGTAGAGAAATCTCAGGTTAGTTCCCGGCTCAACCGTGTGCCATGCGCCCCATTCATCCACGAACATTGCTACTCTTTTTTTCGGGTCGTACTTATCCACAATGGCTGAGTGCTTCGTAACAAGCTCATCCATATATAGTGCCCTCTGCAACTGGGCGAACCAGTCTTCTTCATCAATTTGGGTGGCTGGACGTTTCGTTTTACCAGAACCGCAATAATAATGCGGAGCCAGTCCGTTCATGTACCGTCCTGCCTCACGCATCAGCACCTCGGTCCAGTGGTAGTCATCACGTCTGGAACCGCACGCTATTCTGAAAAGCTGGTTGCCGCTAAGGTTACGCAGGTAGGTGGCGTAGCGGCGATACTGGTCGGCGTAGAACTCAGGACGCATTCTGCCTCCACAGCCCCAGTTTTCGTTACCGACACCCCAGTATTTTACCTTCCAGGGCTTATCCCGTCCGTTCTTGCGGCGAAGGTCCGCCATCGGACTTTTGCCATCGAAAGTGATATACTCCACCCACTGCTGCATCTCTTTTACCGTGCCGCTGCCCACGTTACCGCAGATATACGGCTCGCAGCCTAATTGCTCGCAAAGGTCAAGGAACTCGTGGGTGCCAAAGTGGTTGTTCTCGGTAACCTGGCCCCAATGGGTATTGACCATAGTGGGACGCTCTTCGCGCGGCCCTATGCCGTCCATCCAGTGGTACTCGTCGGCGAAGCAGCCGCCGGGCCAGCGAAGAACCGGTATCTTAATTCGTCTCAATGCCTCGACTATATCATTTCGAATGCCACGAGTGTTTGGAATCGGACTGTCCTCACCGACCCAGAAGCCATCGTAGATACACCTGCCTAAATGTTCTGAGAAATGGCCGTAAATGTTCCGACTGATTCTCTCTTTGCCTTTATCAGCGTATATGACCAGCTTGTTAATAGTAAGCCCCTGCTGCTTTGGATTATCCAAAGCTGATATAGATATGCAAGCAGCTAACAATATTGCCGCCATGAAGACAACGGTTCTGCCAATATTTATCATTTCGAGCAACAATTTATAACGCTTAGCATGTTTCATTTTTTCCCCCTTTCAATAGTTTGTCGGATTCAACTCATAAGTGCAACAAGTAGCAAAAAAAAATCCTGTTTTTATTTAACTTTGCTGCTTTCCTTACCAAGCAGCCTTCTGTAGCGCATCCAATCGGCGCAGCGGCTCGACCAGCTTGATACAGACCCGCGATTTTTACCAAGACCAAAACCGTGTCCGCCTCTTTCATAGATATGCATCTCTGCGGGGACCTTGGCCTTCCGCAGGGCCAGGTAAAAGTAGATGCTGTTTTCCGGCGGAACGCCTTTATCATCATTGGCATGAACCAGAAAGGTGGTCGGTGTTTCGGATGTCACTTGCTTCTCGTTAGACAAATCCTCAACGAGATTTTTGTCAGGGTTCTTACCTAACAGATTACGTCTGGAGCCGCTGTGGGCGCACCATTCCGTAAACGAAATGACCGGATAAATGAGAATCATAAAGTCCGGTCGGCAGCTGATATAGTCTATCGGATCTTTCGTGTCATAAAAGCGCTGGTTAAAGTGTGTGCCTGCACTTGAGGCCAAATGTCCACCCGCTGAAAAGCCAAGGGTGCCAATTTGGTTAGGCTCTATATTCCATTCTTCGGCACGGCTTCGAACAATTCTTATCGCTTGCTGAGCGTCTTGCAATGGCGCAGGGTGGCCGTAGCCGGCACCACTATTGCGGTGGCGGTACTTGAGGATAAAGCCTGCCACGCCGAGCGAACTGAGCCATTGTGCGATTTGATGTCCCTCGTGGTCCATAGCCAAATGCCCGTAACCACCGCCTGGACAAATCACCACCGCTGTGCCGGTTGTTTTTTCCTTCGCCGGTAGATAGATAGTCAGCGTTGGCTTGTCACCCTCTGTGCTACCTTTAGCACCCGGAGCACCATTGGGCCAGAGCAGCTGGACCTCATGCGAACTCGCCGACTTTGCTATAAAAGTTGTTAATATTATCGCAATAACAACAAAGACAAGAATAATTCTAAAAGACCTGTTCATTTTTCTCCTTCTTTTGCTTTCTCATACAGAAAATATTTGCATTTTTCGTGGCTTGCTCTAATCTAATCTATATCTTGCGAATTAGGTAGCAAAAATTTATAAACCATTTTTAAGGAGTTTGCTATGAATTATTTAGCTAAGTGTAAATCAAAATCTATCTGCACCCTCGGCCTGAGCTCGGGTCGAAGGCTTATCACATTAATATTACCTTTATTGATATCCGGCAATCCCGTCACTGAAGCTCGAAAGACAGAAACTCCAGAACTTACAACGCCGAAAGGCGTCAGACTGCTAATGAATAAAAGCTTTGATGACACCGAGCAGGCACGAAAAGAAATCCTCGAATTATACAAGGACCTGCGAGTTACGGATGTGCTCGATGGAATGGACCTGATCGGCCTGCAGGATATAGGTTTAATGAACAAGGATATCCGTCCTTTGTGGCGAGATGTAGAAAAGTTTTCTCACAGGGTAGTAGGTTTCGCCATTACTGTTCGCCATGTGCCTACTGATGTCAGGGTCGGGCAAAACTCGTTTCCAGACCTCGAAGGTTTCAAAGGATTCAAGGCTCAGCAATATAAAAGAGCTCCCGGCGCATGGCTGTCAGTCGCAAAACCCGGAGACATCGCCGTCATTGATGCCGGCGGAATCTTCGAATGTGGTTTCATCGGCTCCAATAACAGCCTCGGCTGGGCGGAAAAAGGTGTGGTCGGGGTCATAACAAATGGCGGCGCCCGGGATACCGATGAGATTATCAAGGTCAAGAAGATTGCGGTCTATTGCAAAAACGGCTACAGTACCCGCGGAGTACGACCCGGAAGACTCATCGCCGAATCATACAACTTTCCCATCAATTGTGCAGGCGTCCTTATTTACCCCGGAGATTTGATAATAGCTGACGGTGATGGTGTGCTGGTGGTGCCCAGAGAACATGCGCTGACAGTGGGAAAACTTGCTCGGGAAATTCACATCGGCGATGAAAAAAGCCGTGCCAAAAGATACGAACGGTTAGGCATACAACCAGACGAGACCGTGATAGTAGAATAGAGCGGGCTTTAGCCCACCGAATAAATGTCAAATCAACTGTTGTGGGTTTTGCAATTGTTCTGTAATGAAGCTTAGAAACTCTGCTGTATAGACTGCATTTATAACTCTGTGGTCAACCGCCAGAGACAGGCTTATCATTTTACGCACAGTCATTTTGTGGTCTTCTGGAACGACTGTTTTGAGCACATTGCCGACGGCTAAGATAGTGCTGGCTGATGGTGGTACGATTCCCAAAAACGAATCAATACCATATACACCAAGATTACTCAATGCTATAGTTTCGCCTTCTATATCCTCAAGTGTTAATTGATCATCACGTGCTTTTTCGGTCAACAATTTTTCTTCACATGCAATCTCTGGTAATGTTTTATTCGCTGCATCCTTCACCACCGGCACAACGAGGCCCTGTGGAGCGTTGACCGCAAAACCGACATTAAGGCGTTCAGCAATCCTTATATTGCCGTTGTTAAACCTGCCTACCATGAGGGGATATTTTTGTGCTGCCATGCCCAGAGCGCGAATATAGAAAGCATTCGTGGTTATTTTGACGCCCAATGATTTTCTAAGTTTGGCTCGAATGGTCATTAGCTCAGTTACATCAGCTTTTGCTTCGATATAAAAACATGGCTTGCTCAGCTTGGATTTGGTCATCCTTTTGCCGACGAGCTTCTGAATTCTTGTCAGTGGGATATTCATATATTGTGAAGCATTATAATGTGATTGATTTAGTTTGCAAGAGTGAAACAGCTTATAACGACAGCGTATTATATGCGATTTAAAAACAACCTGGGCCTATCCCGATGTACCCCGAAGTACTTCGGGGGGATAGGCCCCGAATTGG
>CAYNKI010000039.1:9269-19733 GCA_964397675.1 uncultured Pirellulales bacterium | reverse complement strand
ATGTCTCGTCTCGGCGTAGGCCGAGGCCCATAGCGGGGATGGTAAGGATTTCTCTGTCTGCTTTGGCCGAGACCCATGTGGTGCCCGCTGGTTTTGGCGTGCCGTATTTACGGCTAAACTTCTGCGCCTGCTATTAAGACTACATATTCGCCCTTGGGTTCAGGTTCAAGCTGGGCTAATAATTCGGATAACCGGCCGCGTTTTACGGATTCAAAAATCTTTGTAAGTTCTTTGGCTAAGGCAGCCCGGCGGTCGCCTAATACTTCCAGGGCATCCTTCAAAAAGCTACGCAAGCGATGTGGACTTTCATAAAAAATAAGCGTATGGGCCGAGGCCTTATCGACAGCTAAAAACCGCTGACGCTTACTGCTGGTGCGGGGCGGAAAGCCGCGAAAGATAAACCCATGTGTGGGCAGTCCGGACAAAACCAGTGCCATAACAAAGGCTGTTGCTCCAGGGACCATCGTCACCTCTATCTCTGCCTCGATAGCAGAACGAACCAGTGTAAAGCCCGGGTCAGAGATGCCAGGCGTACCTGCATTTGTCACCAGGGCGACAGTTTTACCTTCTTTAAGCAAACCCACAATCTTCCTTGCGGCTCGGACCTTGTTGTGCTCGTGGAAGGAAATTTGCTGCTGCTTGATGCCAAAATGCTTGAGCAAGATGCCTGTCTTGCGGGTATCCTCACTAGCAATGTAATCGGCTTGGCGCAACGTTTCCAACGCACGCAGAGTAATATCTGACAAATTACCGATAGGTGTCGCAACCAAGTACAACATTATTGTACCTCCGGTTCGCCTAATTCATATAATATAAGTCCCGTCGTCACTACTGCCGCGGTCTCGGTGCGCAAGATACGACGTCCTAAGCTGATGGGGATAGCGCCGTTTGCCTGAGCGAGTTGCACTTCTTGTTTTGTGAAGCCGCCTTCCGGGCCGATAAGCAAAGCCACGGCAACCGGAATAGTGTTATCAGTTCGCAGGAGCTTTCGCAGATTTTGTCCGGCAGCTTGCGGCGAGCCAATGAGACAGAAATCAAAGCCTTCGAGTTTAGATACAGCATCGCCAAAATTGACGGGAGCTTCGAGCTGTGGTATTCGACCTCGGCCCGATTGTTCAGCGGCTTCTGTAACGATGCGTCGCCAGCGAGAGAGTCTGCGGGCCGTGACAGTGATCGAGCGGCGGACAATACTTCGCTCCGTTACCATCGGCACAAAACGTGTCACGCCCACTTCCGTACATTTTTGTAGCACCCATTCGAATTTCTCGCGAGCAAGAAGACTCTGGTAGAGCGTTATCTGCGTGCGTGGTTCTCCTTGTGCTGGTTGTTTGTATATAACTTCACCGATTACTTGTTGTTGACCGACCTTGGTTAATGCTACTGTGTATTCACTGCCGATATTATCCAGCACGATGATGTGGTCGCCGGGCCCCATTCGCAAAACGTTGCGAATTTGATGGGCCTGCTGGCTGGTGAGAATCACCTTTTGGCCGTGCAAGCTATTCTGAGGGACAAAGAAACGATGCATTATATTAAAAGCCAAAAAAACTGAAATTGCTAATTTCGCTGACGACACAGAGCCGCAGTCTAATTATAATGTTAGCTTGTGATTACTGATAGAACAAGACAAAAACGAGCTTATCTTTATGCCCTTGTTGCGGTTTTGTTTTGGTCAACCGTTGCTTCGGCTTTCAAAATTTCTTTGCGTTATTTGGATGTTTTGCCGCTGTTGTTTTATGCCTCAATTGTATCAACCGTAACTTTCTTTGTTTATTTATTATTTACGAAAAAACTAATTTTCCTCAAAGCCCTGTCGGCTGAAGATTATCTGCGGTCTGCTCTGCTGGGATTTTTCAATCCTTTTCTTTATTATATTGTTTTATTTAAGGCATACGATATGTTGCGGGCCCAAGAGGCGCTGACCATAAATTGGGTCTGGCCAATAATGCTTGTCTTGCTGTCAATACCTTTGCTTGGCCAAAAAATTAAGCTAAGGACTATATTGGCGATAATTATTAGCTTCTTGGGCGTTTTTATCATTGCAACTGGAGGAGATGTTCTGGGATTTAGGTTTACCAGGCCCACGGGGGTGTTGTTAGCACTGACAAGTACAGTAATCTGGGCGCTATTCTGGATTTATAATTTAAGAGATAAACGTGATGAGGCTGTCAGATTATTTCTTAATTTTGTGTTTGGCTCTGTCTTTGTATTTGTGGCAATGCTACTTTTTAGAAAAATCGAAATACCGAACGTCAAAGGCATTCTGGGAGCAGTTTATATTGGATTATTTGAAATGGGGATTACTTTCTTGGTATGGCTGCGAGCGTTAAAATTAGCCAAGACTACCGCCCATGTGGCAAACTTAATCTATTTGGTTCCCTTCTTTTCTCTTATAGTGCTTTATTTTGTGGGCATCGAAAAGATTTTCATATCAACAATAATAGGTTTGGTCTTTATTGTGGGGGGCATAATATTACAGAAATTTTGGGATTAGCAACGTTGCAGCGGAAAAAACTGGCTCTTGTCGCAAAATCAAAACGCGATATAATAAGCGACCTATGCTTCGCCTTAGGCCTGCCCGCCGGACAAGCCTCTGGGTAGGCGGGCTACGCAGGGCAGGCGAAAATTAAACCGGCGCCGGTGAGCCTTTTTTTGTGGACAGTTATAATGGAGGTCAAATGATGTGAAAAGGCAAGTGCTCTTTACGGTCGGAGGTATCGCTATCGTATTCTTTGTTATCTCCCTTGTGAGTTTAGTGTATTTACTACACCGTGCAAGCGTCGCAAAGTCGATCCGGGATGTTTTGAACACCGATAGGGCCATGTACCATGAGGTTTTTGCTGAAGCGCATGATGCGACTCCCAGCGCAGAGACTGTATTAGCCTATACGCAGGGCCTCCGCGAGATTGATATGAGCGATTGCCCAACTGACTTCCAATTGGCCTATCTCGATCATATTCACGCTTGGGAATCACTTGCTCGGGCGCGTAGTTCGGTCATCAAGAATGTCATCTTCTCCTTATTAACAGGGACAATTCCGAATATTTCCGACGAGCAGCCTATACGTGAGGAGATAGCGAAAACCTGGAACGAGGTAGAACGAATTGCTCTTTCCTACGGTGTAGAAGTTCAGAAGTTGTAATATTTTTAATATTTAGGGACAGCCAACTATTACTGGCTGGGAACGATCAGGGAATTTTAATACTTTCAGGCTTGGTTAATAGCCAGTAGGCAGTGTGAAGAAGAAAAAGCAGGCCCGCCTTAGCGAAAGCGACGGCGGGCAGTCCGAAGCTGAAAATAAACAAAAGTAGAAGAACTGAATAAGGAAAACATCAATCCGTAAACCTTCCTATTAAAGTTAGTATTGTCGGTCAAAGAAAGGATTTCAAATGGAAATACAAAATATATTCAGCCAAAAAGGGATAGAATCGGCTAAAAAGTTAGTATCAGAATATCGATTTTATCTGGAGGGCATTCCTGTCGAAATCACAATTAGATTGTACGAATCAATTCGAGGTGACGGATATTTATTTAGGCAAAGCCACTTCATCCATTCGCCTGGTCAAAGTGGTCCTTATAAGACTAGTCACTCGACTGGTTTATCTGAAGAGGCGGCAGTCAATCGTGCTTTGGAAACTTTTCTTATCCAGTATAATGGTGCAATAAGGGGAGGCCATGAGCCAGAAGAAGCTTGGCTTGTGCCTAACAAAGAATTTTATTGAAATAATTAAGCCGTTTTCTATTTCGGCTTCGCTGATGACCAGTAGGCCGACCGAAAAGTTAAAATAGGCCCAAGGTGCGAATAAAAAAAGCAGGCCCGCCTTAGCGAAAGCGACGGCGGGCAGGCCGAAGCTGAAAATTAACTCGTATCTCGTATTTCGTGAAGAGTATCTTGAGTAGGGTGGGGCTTGCCCGACTTTTGAGTCTGGTTCACAGGACCTTTTTATCTTCTTTTCATCACCCAGCCTCCAAAGCCAGATTCATTGGTATCGCTGCGGGTGAAACCTATTTTATTGGATTTGCCTTCTCATCTGGCTTCGGCTTGGGGGTGCATGAAAAAGCCAGTTTGCGTGCAAAGCACGCGTGCGCTTAATTATCCGCGTCTGCTCTCGGCGTCTCAGATATTTCCAAAATCCGAAGGTAACCAAATGACACTTTTGCTTTCAGAATGATTGTTATAAAAAAAAGGACTATGTCAAAAGCAAAAACTATATACTGAAGTGTCCATAGTACATTAAACATTCGGTTATTACTGTTCAATATTTCACTTGTATCTGAATTGCCAGGAAGCAAAAAATAGATATAGATAATCAGTAAAATAAGTGGTAGTATAAGTGGCAGCAGGTACTCTTCCCCTCCAGGTAACAATAGCAGAAAGCTCTTTTGCTTTAGGCGTCTCTCCCGTACCAAGAATTCTTCCCATTCCAGGACTTTTTCTCCTGGAACTAAAGCTTCAATCTTGGGTTTTAGTACGGTGTAAATATATCTCGCTACGGATTGAATCATTATGTCGTGATTGGAAAAAGACCATGAAAAGCACAAAAATACCAACGGTGATAGTAATAGAAAATAACGCACAGCTATCGAATTAGCACCAGAAAAAGAATCTAATTCTGCAAATCTTATAGCAGCGCCAACAACTACGCCGGCTGCTAATAACTGATAGTTAAGGAGCTTTTGCTGATACTCAACTCGTCTCAAAATCTCGTTGCTCGAACTTCTGTACTCCTCTAAATGTATGTCCAATTTTTCACGAGGATGAGAGAATGTCCTTTTTTGATTCATTTTATAATTCCCAAACTCTTAACGATTTAACACTGTTCCCATGATTATATTTTCATTTGGACAACCTATTTGGAGACCCAAAATTACGAACTGAGGCGATTTTGTTAGCTCCGTATAATCTAGCCCTAATCGTTGAGCATGTCAAGATAGATTTGTTCCTACGGGCAAATCTGAACACAAATCTGCGGCCACCTTCCTTATTTCTTCCTTCGATTGAGCGCCTTTAGTATCTCCCTTCGGCTTCGCTCACACCTTCGCAGAAGCGCTCCGTCGCCATAGCTTTGGAGCGTCGGCGACTTCCATCTTCGCTAAAGCTACGATGGACAAGCAAAACAAGCGAGAAAAGATTTTGCTTGAAAATTAAGCTCTTTTCGGGTATAATAATACTGGATACTGGATGCTAGATTCTGGTCCATTCTCCGTAGCAGAGCTACTGCGAAGGATGAAATACTCGATACTGGATGCTAGATACTGGATACTCGATACTGGATACTCGATACTTGATACTCAATACTGGATACTCGATACTTGATAGTCAATCGTTAATCGTGGGGGCCAATGGCCGGCGAAGGATGAAACCGCTGTTTGTTTACCACGAATTTTAGACTTTACCCTGCCCACGGGTGGAAGGGCTAACCGAACTTTGCAATTTCGTGTGAATTCGTGTACATTCGTGGTCATGATTTTTTGAAACTCTCCGTGTTCTCTGTGACTCCGTGGTTATGACTTAATTATGCAAAACAAAGCCAATTACCCCCATCACAGGGATGACAGACGAAACAGATGTTACAAGCTGGCCATGTCCAAGACGGTAGCTATATGCCGTTCCCAGCCCAAAGACATGATATGAATTCCCTGGCATAAATCCTTTAGCTGCTTAACCAGACGAGCGAAGATTTCGAGGCTCTTTTGGACTCTTTTTTCCTTCGGCACAGCAGCACATCCACTCGGAAGACTCAACCGACCGGTGGATTGTCCACCAGTTGCAAATTTCATGCCAGGCCTGCAGCCTCGATGATATCCGGGACGCAATGACCCCAGCCGAGGGTCATCAGATGGGCACCTTGACAGCAGTGTTTCATCCTGCGAATCAGTTCCCCGCAGATTTCTATTGAGACCTTCTGGCGGTCTTCTTTGGCAGCGTCAGAAAGTCGTTCGATTAGATCGTCCGGCACATGAACACCGGGTACAGAACGGTTCATGTACTTGGCCATACCGGCAGTCTTGAGCATGACGATTCCAACCATCACGGGCACCTTTAGGTGCTCAATGCGCCGCATAAACTTTTCAAAGGCAGCCGGCTCGTAGACGGCCTGCGTCTGCACAAACTGAGCACCAGCTTCGACCTTGTTTTCCAGCTTAATGATTTGCGGCTCGACTTCCTCGGCACATGGGGTAACGCAGCAGCCCTTGAAGAATTTAGGTGCGCCGTCGAGTTGGTTGGGGTTGCCCTTCATGTCCCTGCCCATGTCGGTTCCAGCCTCGAGTTTGACCGTCGCCTGCAGGAGTCCCACGGAGTCGAGATCAAACACGGGTTTGGCTTCAGGATGGTCGCCCATGGCGACGTGGTCACCCGTCAGGGAGAGGACGTTTTTGATTCCAAGTGAGGCGGCGGAAAGCAAGTCCATCTGAAGAGCGATACGGTTACGGTCGCGGCAGGTCATCTGAAAAATCGGCTCAATGTCACGGTCCAGCAGCATCTTGGACACAGGCATCGAGCCAATACGCATGACAGCGGTCTGACCATCAGTGACATTCACCGCGGTTACCGAATGTTTAAGGTATTCTTCAGCCTCGTGCAGACAAGGCTCGACGTTGGTACCTTTCGGTGGGCCGATCTCGCCGGTGAATACAAACTCGCCTGAATCAAAGGCCTGCTGCAAGTTACTGACAGGTTCGTTCATGCTTCGGACTCCTCTTCAATCATTTCTTCAAGAATCAGTCGTCGAACACCAGCACCGCGGTCCTTTCTCCAGTCCTGGGGCGGACGGATCTTACGGAGCTCATCGAGCTTGCCTTGTTCCTTCAGCCGTTCATAGATTAACTGCCAGGCGCAGTCTATGTCCGACGAGACTTCGCACTTGCCGTCGTTTGTTCCACCACACGGGCCATTAACCAGGCTTTTGGAACAGCGGGCAATCGGACAAATGCCACCGGTCAGAGCAAGCATACAGTCGCCGCAACCATGGCAGTATTCCTCCCAGACGCCTGAAGCAGTGCCAGCACCATAGAACGTGGTATTCATGGCAGGGAGAAATGGCACGTCGGGATACAATTGAGACATAAACTGCACTCCGACACCGCACGCCATACTAAGCACACAGTCGTATTTGTCGGGACTTTCCTTGAGATTCTCCATGAATTCCTTATCGCACTGGCGGGTGATACAGTCGTAGTCGACTTTTAGTTTGAGTCCTTTATGTGCGGACGCCAGCCGAAGTTGCGAGCTGAGCTCTTCAGCCTGCTTTTCTCCACCGGTCAGGCAGACAGTCACGCACCCGCCACATCCAAGCACAAGCACGTGTTTATACGGCTTGAGTATCTCAAGGATTTCATCAAATGGTTTCCTTTCAGCTACTATCATCGAGACCGTCTCCTAAAATCAGGATACAAGTTTTTCAACTTCTTGAGCTGCCTGGCTCAAGGCGGTGTGGATTGACTCGGCGTTCCCCACTACCTCGAACATTTTCAGCCGCTGGCCATCTATGCCGACTTCGCTCAGCATGTCGCGGGCCTGGCTTACCCGCTTTCGAATGCGTGTGGTGACCTGGGGATAGCGTTCAGAGTTCTCTTCGCAGGCGATGACGGCAACAGCGTCAGCCCCAGCTTCGAAGGCATTTAGTAGTTCAGCCACGCGCAGACGAGCCATGCTCGGCAAGTAGAATTGCTTCACGCCGGCAACGCTCTTGTCCTCACCACGCCAAGCAGATGTTGGCGCCCAATGTCCACAGATATATGCCACAATCGTGACGTCGCCGTCCATTCTTTCCAGTGCCTCCGCCGTATTGCATCTTAGCTGGTCTTTGTCCCAGCCTCGTGGGATTATGGCGTTAGCCGGACACTCGGCCATGCACATACCGCACGCCTGGCACAAATTCGAATCAATGCGAGCGACGTCGGTAACTTTGGGTATGTCGAACGGACATACTCTCAGGCAGGTAAGGCATGCGGCACATTTGTCTACCAATACTTCCGCGCCGGCTCCGCAGTTCATACACCTGCGGGCTTCGCAGGCGGCAGTTTCCGCTTCAAGGGTGTGCTCAAATTCATCGAAACCTTTCTTTCTCTTTTCCGGTTTTTCGGTCGGGATCGAGACTCTTTGAGTCTTGATGACCTTCTCAGCGGTGTCCGGCGCAAACTCATCGATTTGAGGCGGCAGTGAATCGTCAATATGGATTTTCTTGCCTCTGAGATACATATCAATTGCCTTTGCGGCCCTCTGACCACTGGCACACGCCTCTACCACCGAGCCCGGAGGCGCGACGATCTCGCCGCAGGCGAATATGTTCGGTACGTTTGTCTGGTGGGTTGCGGAGTCGAATTCAAGTTGACCTCGATCGTCAAGTCTAACCCCGCTGTTCCCGACAAATCCATAATCAGCCATTTGGCCGATAGCGAAAATTACCGTGTCGCAGTCAACGCTGATTATGTTTGTGTCGTCGTACTGCGGATTGAATTTCTCGTCTTCGTCGAAGACGCGAGTGACCTTCCGAGCCTTGACGGCCTTGATTTGGTCTTTTTCGACAATGATCTCGACTGGCCCACGACGATGTATAACGCTTACGTCCTCTTGCTTTGCCTCGGCTATCTCCCATTCCCAGGCGGGCATTTCTTCTTCGTTTTCCAGGCACATCATTTGGACTCGCTCGGCGCCCAGCCGCACCGCACTCCTGGCGGCGTCGCAGGCAACGTTACCACCACCGATGACCATCACATCGTTACCGATATAGACCTTTTTGTCAAAGGCTAGGTTGGTCAAGAACTCTATGACCGGGAGAACCTGCTTGTGATCCAAACCCGGGATGGGAATCATCCGGCTGTTGGCCAGACCGGTCGCAACGAGTATCGCTTCGAACCCTTCGGCCCGCAAATCGTCAATGGTTTTGTCTCTGCCGATCTCGACATTAGTCTGCAATTCGACACCGTGAGCAAGAATCCAATCAACATCAATCTGGACAACGTTACGTGGGAGCCGATATTTAGGGATTGCTGTGGCTGGAATGCCGCCGGCCACCGGGAACTTTTCGAAGATTTTCGGACGGTAACCGAGTTTTGCCAATTCGAGCGCCGCAGCCATGCCAGACGGTCCAGAGCCGATAACGGCGATCTTGGCCTTGTCTTGGGTGACGGCCCTGTTAACGGTTGCGGCCTTGCTGCCGCAACATTCTGCGACAAAACGTTTCACTTCGCGAATAGCCACCGACTCGTCGACATCTTTGCGCCGACAGTTGGTCTCGCAGGGGTGATTACAAATTCGCCCACAAACGGCAGCGAAGGGCAGATGCTTACGAATAACGTCGATGGACTCTTGCCACCGCCCTTGAGCAATCAGCTCGACGTATGTCCTTACATCAGCGTGCACCGGACAACCATGACGGCAGGGTGCCCATTCGCGTTCCATTAACTCTGTTGTACAGGAAAAATCTGCGACATCTCGGGATGTGAGATCATAACCTCGCATAAGACTTTCTCCCTGTCAATGATCCAGCAATCAATATACAAAGCGAAAAAACTCACAGTTAAGTCTACTTCCGAGCAGCCATCCTTTTCGAGGCATCCACTGTGTTATAAAGTAGCATAGTTATAGTCATAGGGCCTACTCCGCCGGGTACAGGAGTGATAAATGAGGCTTTTTCCTTAACTGCTTCGAAATCAACATCGCCGACAAGGCGATACCCCTTCTTTTTTGTAGGATCTTCCACTCGATTGACACCAACGTCAATTACAACCACCCCTTCTTTTACGATATCAGCGGTGATTGTGTTCGGCCGATCTGCAGCAGCAATGAGTATATCGGCCTGCTTGGTATGCGAGGCAAGGTCCTTAGTGCGGCTATGACAGACAGTTACAGTGGCATTTGCATTGGGATTTTTCTGCATAAGCATATTTGCCAGGGGTATTCCGACGATATTGCTTCGCCCGACGATTACTACCTCAGCGCCCTCGATCTTTACGCCGCTGCGAATAAGTAGTTGGATAATCCCGTGCGGCGTACAGGACAGAAATGCCTTTTCACCCACCACCATTTTGCCCACGTTCATTGGATGAAATCCATCAACGTCCTTAGCAGGGTCAATCGCCAGAAGTGCCTCAGCTTCGTTAAGGTGATTGGGCAAAGGCAATTGCACTAAAATACCGTGGATTTTCGGGTCTTTATTCATCTTCTCAACCAGTGTCATCAATTCTTGCTGCGATGTCTCAGCCGGCAGACGGTTATCATCGAAATAGATGCCTATCTCTTCGCAAGTTCGCTCCTTGGCTGTAACATAAGATTTTGAAGCAGGATCTTCGCCGACCAGGATTATCCCCAGCCCCGGGACAATATCCTGCTCCTTCAGTTTGGTTACCTGCTCTTTTAATTCTGCTCGCATATCCGCAGCTATTTGCTTACCATCAATGATATGTGCTGTCATTGAACTTTTCCTCATTTATTATTACCCTGGCCACTCGTCTCGGCGA
>CAYNKI010000039.1:0-9259 GCA_964397675.1 uncultured Pirellulales bacterium | reverse complement strand
ACGCCTGTAAACCCGCCCTGTGCTGGGGTTACAAGCCGGACAGGTGCCGGGGTTAATCCTTGATTGGTTAAAACAAACCTTGTACTTTTCCGGTATTGACGTCTACATCAACCTTTCTGAAGGCGGGATTAGATGAAGTTCCCGGCATCAGGCTGATGGTACCGGCGCAGGGACAAAGGAATTTTGCACCTGAATAAATCAATATGTCCCGAATAGGCAGTGTCCATCCCTTCGGCACACCCTTTAGAGCCGGGTCGTGGGTGAGACTGAGATGGGTCTTCACCATCATAGTGGCATAATCATCATATTTGGGATCGGACTCAAGCTTAATAGCCTTGGCCTCAGCATCAGGCATCCAGCTAACACCATCAGCACCATACACTACTTTCGCTATTTTTGCAACCCTTTCTCTGAGCTTCATTTCCATCGGATAGAGGAAGTGAAATTCAGACTCCTGTTCACATGCTTCCTTGACGGCATCAGCCAGCTCCAGAGCGCCATCACCGCCGTCAGACCAGTGACTGGAAACGGCACAGCGTGCTCCTGCGCCCTCGGCAGCCTTTCTAACCAAGGCAATCTCTTCTTTGGTATCAGTATGGAAGCTATTAATGCACACCACCGGATTAATGCCTGAAGTTCGAACAGTATTGATGTGATGCAGCAGGTTGGGCAGGCCTTTCTCGACGAGCGCCAAATTCTCTTGTTTATATTCATCAGGCAGGTCTATACCAGCAACTACCTTTGGCCCGCCACCGTGCATCTTTAATGCCCGGATTGTCGTGGTGAGTACCGATACATTTGGCTTTAGCCCACTATAGCGGCACTTTACATTCCAGAACTTCTCGAAGCCGATGTCGGCCCCAAATCCACTCTCAGTAACGTGATAGTCAAATAGCTTAAGTCCGACTCGGTCACCAATTATGGAAGACTGACCCACAGCAATGTTGGCAAACGGCCCGGCGTGCACCATGCAGGGCTGATACTCTACCGTACAGCACAATGTGGGATTGATAGTGTTGCGCATCCAGGCAGTCATGGCACCACCCACCTCTAAGTCACCGGTGGTAATGACATTGCCCTTTTTATCGAAAGCAATGGTAATTTCATCCATTCTTTTGCGCAGGTCTTTCAGGTCGGTGACAATGGATAGCATAGCCATAAGCTCTGAGCTAACGGCAATACCGAATTTAGACTCCATCATAAATCCATCCATGCGTCCACCGATGCCGATGATAATTTTCCTAAGGCTCTGGGCGCAGAAGTCCATGATCCAGCCCATCTCCACACGAGTAGGGTTGATATTTAAGCGTCGCATTTTGGTTAACCTATCCAGTTGTTCATCATCGTAGTTGCGCTCGTGCTGCATCCTGGCAGTAAGGGCAACCATCGCAAGGTTATGGGCATTGATGATGTCATTAATGTCTCCGGTAAGCCCCATGGAGAATTCGGTCATCGGGATTAGTAAGGCGTGGCCGCCGCCGGCAGCAGTACCCTTAATATTCATAGTAGGCCCACCTGAAGGCTGACGGATACAACCGCCCACATTCAATCCTCGCTTACCCATGCCTTCGAGGATACCCATAGTTGTGGTGGTCTTGCCTTCGCCCAGTGGCGTAGGAGTTATAGCAGTCACTTCTATGTACTTACCATCAGGTTTATCCTTGAGACGCTCGATGATTTTCAAGAAATCCAGCTTAGCTATTCTCCCATAGGCAAGCATTTCATCTTTTTCTAAGCCCAGCTTCTCTCGCCATTGTTCCGGAGTGGGCATGTTTTCTTCAGATGCCTCAGCAATCTGCCAATCCTTCATTTTTGTCGGATCGAGTTTCATGGTTCATACCTTTCACTGGATACTATCTTTTGACGTTTTGCAAAATAGGGTCGCGAACGCGGTATTGTCCTCGAAAATCGCCAAAACAAGTATAACCGTAGAGCTTTTTTTTTGCACTATTCTGCTATTTAGGCATTTTTTGAGCTGGTCAGAAGACAGAAATTAGAAGCTATCTGTCACCTGTCATCAATTGGCTGTTGCTTTCAGATTAAGTGGGATGTATAATCCGCCAGCTTTGCAAGCTATTATGCTTTCAACAAGGCGTCTGTCTGGGGCAAGTATGCGATCCTAAGGTTTGAAAAATGGCTAAGTTCAAAATGCAAATCTATCAAGACCTGGTCAAAGATAGCGGCGGTGCAACTAAAGAGAACTTATTTAGCTTGTTGGGCAAGGTTCAAGATAAGTTCGGATACGTGCCGCGAGAGGTGGTCCGCGACCTTGCGGCAAAAACCGGTTTGGCAGAGGCGCGAATTTACGGTGCGCTAACATCCTATGGCCACTTCAAAATTCAGTTGGAGGCGGATAGCTAAGGTGGAAGAAAAGAAGGTTTTAACCAGACGTGTGGGTACATACAAGCCGATGGACTTAAAAGCATATAAGGCTCTGGGAGGCTTGCAAGCTCTCAGGCGAGCATTAGATATAGGCCCAGAGTTGGTGATCAAGCAAATCAAGCAGTCTGGGCTTATGGGGCGCGGCGGCGCAGGATTCCCTACAGGCCTTAAGTGGGCGTCGGCTGCTCAGGAAAAACAACAACCGAAATATTTTATCTGTAATGCTGATGAGGGCGAGCTGGGGACATTTAAGGATAAGATTCTGCTGGATGGCGATCCCTGGGAGGTGCTTGAAGGAATCTTGATCGCAACCTACGCTATTGGAGCTGAACAAGCTTACATCTACATAAAAGGCGAATACGAAAAAACAGCCGAGCTGTGGGACAAGCTCGTTGACCAAGCGGAAAAAGCAATACTCCTTGGAGAAGAGATTTTAGATTCGAGTTTTTCGGTTAGCCTACAGGTAGTCAAGGGCAAAGGGCCATATATTGCTGGCGAGGAGTTTGCCCTTATTTCTTCACTTGAGGCCCGTCGAGCTATGAGTCGGCTTAAGCCACCTTATCCAACTGAAGAAGGGCTATTTGGAAAACCCACGGTCGTCAATAACGTCGAAACGATAGCCAATATACCAGTGATTCTGGCAAATGGTGCCGATGAATACCGTAAGTTAGGGGTTAAGGACGACCCAGGGACAAGGCTTTTCTCTTTATCGGGGGACGTGAAAAAACCGGGCGTATATGAGCTTGAAATGGGTTCAGGAACGCTGCAAGAGCTAATCAATGAATTCGGCCAAGGCACGACAAGCGGTCGGCCTGTAAAAGCGGTACAGCCAGGCGGGGGAACCAGTGCGCTTCTTGGCCGGGATTCTTTGGGATGCAAGCTTACGGCTAAGGCTATCACCGAGGCCGGCAGCAGTATTGGAACAGCAGGAGTAATCGTTTACGAAGAAGGTAAAAGTGCAGTTGACATCGTGAAAGGCTTGCTGGGATTCTACGGAGCTGAATCCTGTGGACGCTGCGCACCTTGCCGCATCGGGGTCGTGAGAATGAAAGAAATTGTTGATTCTTTCTATCATGGAAGTGGGACAGCAGATGACCTGGTGCGATTGAGTGAAATCGGCAAAGCGTGCGTGGCTGCATCCACATGCGGAATGGGCCAGGCGTTTCCGCTTCCGGTGCTCTCAGCGTTAGAGCTTTTTCCGGAAGATTTCGAGGACAAATCCCGCAATGAATTGCGGGGCTAAATATTTAGCTACAATAATGAAAGAAATTCACTTGGAAATTGATGGTAAGAAAGTCACGGTCGCAGAAGGTACAACCATTCTTGAGGCGGCTAAAACAGTAGGGATTGATATTCCCCACTTGTGTTATGATCCTCGTGTGCGACCCATCGGTAGTTGCCGATTGTGCGTAGTACAGATAGCCGGACGAACTGGCCTGACAACATCCTGCAATACACCGGTGGCCGAAGGGATGAAGATTTGCACAGAGAACGAGGAGATTGCGGCGGTAAGAAAAACGATTTTGGAATTGATTTTGTCACAACATCGGGTAGCGTGCACCAGTTGTGACAGTGACGGCGCATGCAAGCTTCAAGACTACGCTTACCGTTACCAGGCAGACGAGGCCCGTTTCGGGCTGGCAAAGCGAAAACCGGCTCAGCCGAATTACACCTCCAAGAGCGAAGCGATACTCTATGACCCGGATAAATGTATTCTATGTGGCCTGTGTGTCAAATATTGTGAGGATGTCCCTATGGCAGAAGCACTTACTTTTGCTGGAAAACCTCAAAACATGCAAGTGTCGACCGCGTTTGGAATAGATATTTTTGACAGTTCCTGTGTGCTTTGTGGAGGATGTATCGCGGTTTGTCCTTCGGGAGCAATGCTTGACCGAGCTGCGGTTGGCAAAGGCCGAGAAAAAGACCTGGTCAAAGTGCGAACTATCTGTGCTTATTGCGGCGTCGGCTGCCAGATAGATCTAAATATTAATCGTAAAACAAACAAAATCGTCAAGGTCACCAGCGAGCCGGAGTATATACCGAATAAAGGCAATCTATGTGTCAAGGGCAAATTCGGTATGGACTTTGTCGGCCACCCGGACAGGCTCACTACACCTCTTATAAAACGAAACGGCAAATTTGAAAAGGTTACATGGCAACGAGCAATCAAGTTTGTCGCAGAAAAACTCAACAAAATAAAATCTGAAACCGGCCCCGATAGCATCGCTGGACTCTCTTCTGCTAAATGCACAAATGAAGACAATTATATCTTTCAAAAATTTATGCGAGCAACGGTTGGGACTAATAATGTTGACCACTGCGCACGCCTGTGTCACGCCTCAACGGTTGCCGGTCTTGCCCGGGCCTTTGGAAGCGGGGCGATGACCAATTCCATAGATGAGATACAAAATTCGGAGTGCATATTTGTAATAGGTTCAAACACATCCGAAGCCCATCCGGTAATCGCCATTGGTATTAGAGAAGCGGCAGTTAGAAATGGTGCCAAGCTGATTGTAGCCGATCCGAGGGACATTGAGCTTGTTCGTCACGCTACAGTTCATCTTCAACAACAGCCCGGCACCGACGTTGCGCTGATAAATGCAATGATGAACGTGATTATCAGTGAGAACCTGCTGGACAAAGAATTCATCGATAATCGTACCGAGAATTTCGAAGCGATGGCCGAAGTCATAAAAGATTTAACACCAGAAAAAGCTGAAAAAATCACTACCATTCCTGCTGAAGCGATTCGCGAAGCGGCGCGGATTTATGCAAAGGCGAAGACAGCCAGCATTATTTTCAGCATGGGAATCACGCAGCATACTACGGGAACCGATAACGTGCTTTCATTGGCCAACCTTGCTATGCTGACCGGCAACGTTGGCAAAGAATCTACCGGCGTAAATCCTCTGCGAGGCCAGAACAATGTACAGGGAGCCTGTGACCTTGGGGCCTTGCCCAATGTATATCCGGGCTATCAGTCGGTAGAAGACGCACAAATACGAGCAAAATTTGAAAAGGCCTGGAGCACAAAACTGTCTGCTAAGACCGGCCTTACTGTTATCGAGATGATTCACGCTATCGAGAAAGGCTCGGTAAAAGCTATGTATATGATGGGAGAAAATCCTGCTCTTTCCGACCCCAACCTTAACCGAACAAGAGCTGCCCTTAAGACGGTTGATTTTCTTGTCTCGCAGGAGATATTTTTGTCTGAATCAGCCCTGTATGCAGATGTAGTGCTTCCGTCTTTTTGCTTTGCTGAAAAGGATGGGACATTCACCAATACTGAAAGACGAGTCCAACGTTTGCGAAAGGCGGTAGGGCCGCCTGGTGACGCACGAAACGATTGGCAAATTATTTGTGATATTTCTACCGCTATGGATTATCCCATGCACTATGATGGTGCTGATAAAATTATGGATGAGATTGCGACAGTGACGCCGATTTACGGCGGTATATCATTCGAGCGAATCGAATCAATTGGATTGCAGTGGCCCTGTCCGGATAAGAACCATTCGGGGACAAAGTATCTGCACAAGGGCAAATTCACCAGAGGCAAAGGCAAATTCCACGCTGTACACTTTCGCGAGCCTGCAGAAAGTCCGGACGAAGAATTCCCGTTTATTCTCTCAACCGGCAGGCAATTATATCAGTTCCACACCGGAACTCTTACGCGAAAATCACGAGCTATCCACCAGAAATCTCCTACGGGATACGTTGAACTGCATTATAACGATGCCGAACAGTACGGCATCGCTGAAGGTGATTACGTAGAGGTTTCCACACGCAGAGGCAAGGTTGTCACTAAAGCGAGTGTGGGCAGCCAGGTATCCAAGGGCTGGCTTTTTATGCCGTTTCACTTTGCTGAGGGCCCAGCTAATATGCTCACTAACGATGCGTTGGATCCAATCGCCAAGATACCGGAATTCAAGGTCTGTGCGGCTGCTATCAAAAAAGCCGAAGACTAACATCACAAAGGATACCGCCCACATGCTGATGCAAACCATTCGGGAACACACTTATCGCGGTGGACGTTGAGAGCGCATAAGAATAAAAAGAAATTGGATTCCTGTTTTTACAATAATTACAATATCAAAATATTCAATAAGCTCTTCGGAATCGGTAGTGCATGCCTATTTGTTTACACTGGCGTATACCTTCAAGAAAGAGTCTGAATATATTTGTTTGTTCATTAGCATGTCACTGGTGGCAACCACGTTCATTAAGTCCTGGTCAAGCACATCGACAATTGCTGAGTCTAAACCGTGTGACATAGCGATAGCGAGAAATATGCGGTTTATCAGATTTCTTTCGGTTGTGCCTTGAGAAACGTTCGATAGGCCTACCGTCATGTGTGGAGCCGGTTCAGATAGAAATCTTATCTGGTCCATTGCGGCTAAGATGTTGCCAGGCTGAACCTGTGCATCGGGGACTTTTACCGGCAGAACAATAGGATCGATGAACAACCGTTGAGTGTCCAAGCCCTTTTCCATAGCTTTTGATACGATATCCGCGGCTATGGCTACACGAGTATCAATATCCTGAGGTACACCGTTTTTGTCCATAGTAAGAGCGATGATACTTGCTTTTGGCCCTGCTTGCTCAGCCATCTCTATGTATTTGTCGAGTATTTCGTCATCGTTTTTCTTATTCAATGGCGTAGAGTTGAGGACAACTCCGTTTTTTGCATTAACCACCTTTAGTCCTGCTGCGATGACATCGGATTTTTGGGAATCAAGACATAAGGGTGTGGAGCAAGTTTCCTGGATCGTTTCGACAAGCCATTGTATTGTCCCTTCCTGGTCGGCGGCTGCAGTGCCCACATTTACATCCAGGTAGGTAGCACCTGCTTCGGTTTGCTTTTTGGCCAGCTCTTGAATAACCTGCTTGTTTTTGTCTGCAATGGCCTGTTTGACGTCCTTAAACATTCCGTTAATTCTTTCTCCAATCAGTATCATATAAATATCTCCTTTTTGTATATCGCTGGTCGCACCTTATAAGATGAAATTAAATATCAAAATTATATTGCAAAATGCAAAATGTCATTTTTTAATTTTCTTATTTCCAAATCTCATTGATAAAGTTTTTAACAGTAGTAACCGCCTTTGGGTGGCGCATCCGAATTATATCAGTTCCAGCCTGAAGGAAAGAGACAGCAGTGGCAGCTTCCCACATTGGCCCGCGGTTTTTGACGTCTCCCCAGCCGGGGGCGTCTGCCAGCTTAGCCTCTTTGGCTCGCCAGGATTCATAACCTACGTCACAGATGACCGGCATGGCCATCATTTTATCACCGCTAAGGGCAGCCAGTCGCTGGCGTTCCTGAATCGAATAGACGTACTCCATCCCATATCCCAGTGCGCCTGTGGTTTGGAACATTACCATACGCTCCAGCGGAAAGCCCATATCAGATGCTAATATATTGACCTGCTTGGCAATGTTGATATCTATAGGCGCCTCGCCAATAAGGAAATGGCCGTCAGCCAGGGCAATAGCGGTTAATGATTTGTAATTGTTTTCTTCAATAGTCCCTATAAGGCACTTTTCTGACTTTGCGGCGCCGCTGACCTTTGGCATAACCTCGTTATCTTTCTCATCGTTTCCACAACCCCATAATATAAGAGGAACACCGACTGCTTTGAGCACTTCTTTGGTGACATTAACCGCGTGAGCGGCATCTAAATCTTTCTTGTCAGGGTGAATACCCTCGAATTTCAAACAGATTAAGTCAGCTCCAAACTCCTCCACGCACTTTTTGGCCCAGTTGCCAGGACTGTCGAGCACATTTTCATAAGGCTCAGCCAGGACATCGGGCCAATCGTCCGGCGGGCTATCGAGAACGTCCATAGCAATAACCGGTTTTTCGCTTGTCTCTTCAAGCGAGCCGCCATACATAGCATTACGAGCACCTCCGATTGTTACGGTTGAGGTTCGCGTTCCGCCATCGGCCTTGGTGGCCCCAATTGTAATCTTATTTACTAAGCCGGTAAAACCATCAGCAACTTCAGGAACTGCCATCGCAAATCCTCCAAAATTGTAAGATTATTTGATACTATTGTTGATTAAGGCCTTAACTGCAATGATAAATTCTTCCGCATAAGCTAACTCTTCCTGGATATCCTGTTTTTCCACCTCCACCCAGTCGGCGTAATCACTCTCAAGGCGATTCTCAAACATTCGGGAATAGAATTTACCCATGTCCTTAGAAATCAGGCCAGGCTTTATGAAATGCTGATTAAATAACGCCATCACACCCCTATGCTTGCTGCTGGATAAATTCCGTGTTAGAAGCAGTGCTGTTACCGCATAAAAACAAGCATAATATATCCGATTCGCAGCGCCGTGAGAATGGTCGGTTTGAAGCATCACTCCGGCTTCTTCCAGGGTTTCTTCAGTTCGGCTGAGTTTGTAACGGATTAAATCCTTTTGTCCCTTAGTCATACCACCTGAATCCCTTCCTGCTGAATAACCCTGTAAAGAGGCGTAGCCTTGGAAATCGATGAATTCCACGCTTGATAACTTCGCACAATAGCGCTTATCACTAAATCTTCAGCCAAGCCTACCTCATAGAGCGTGTCTCGGATCAGTCGCTTCTTTGCCGCAGTAACCTCGTCCAACAATACAAGCAAATCCAGATCTGATTCCGGACCAGCCTGCCCGTGTGCTTGTGAACCATAAAGTACTATTCTTGCCGTAGGATAATTTGCACGTATAGCGTCCCGGCAAGCAAAAAGAATCCGCTTAGTTTGAGGTTCCAATACTTCCTCAGTTAAATTACGCATTTTTGACTCTGTCTGGCTATGGTTCTATTATATTAGACAACTATCCACAAAGCTGCTCCTTTGGCTCCTTATCCGAATACCAGTTTCTGTTCGAGTAT
>CAYNKI010000038.1:0-19839 GCA_964397675.1 uncultured Pirellulales bacterium | reverse complement strand
CTGTTGTGAAACCCAAAGTGGTATCCAAGGCCTCAGAAAGATCACCAGAAGGTGGCGGTGGTGGTGGAGGAGGCGGTGGTGGAGGTTCACCGGTCGATAACGACATACTTGCTTTGGGTGTTCCGCCATAGGTTCCCATATTTATGCGGCTGCCGTGCGGCCATGGTTCTGCTGTCCAATCTGAATTGGGGTTGCCCGTATTGATGCAAGGACTGGTTACATTGTCTTGGACCCAGCCTGCGCTGTATGGGTTCCATCTGCCTGCTTGAGACTTCAAGTAAAAATCACCATTAGCAGGATCAGCAAAGAGTGGATCGGCGTCAATGTTACCTTCGCCGGGCCAGCTGCCCTTCACGTCGCTGTAGGTAGTCGTAATCACCGAGTTGTCATTGTTCCATATTTCATATCCTCCGTCCCAGAGGATACAATTGGTTAATTGAAGATTGTTCGGATATCTCTGTTGGAAAGAATCGCAAGCCAGAGCGTTTCCATTGGGTGCTGAGTTCCCGCTGAAGGTACAGTTTGTTAGTATAGGACTGCTCTGATTCTTATTGTACATCCCGCCGCCATAGTACTCTGCTGAGTTCCCGACGAAAATGCAGCTAATCAAGGTCGCATTGCCTTCGTTGCGCATACCGCCACCTTGACCTCCCGAATTCCCATCGAAAGTGCAATTGGTTAGGATTGGACTGCTCTCGCTGCTGTTATTTATTCCGCCTCCGCCGTGCAAAGCTGTGTTATCACTGAACCGACAATCGATTAGCACTATGTCGCTTGTGACATTTCCTATTCCGCCGCCCCAAGCTCCCACGTAGTTATCGCTGAAGGTGCAGTTGATTAGCGTCGGGCTGCTGTTGTCATTGTGCATCCCGCCGCTACCCCAAACTATTGTGTAATTCCCTATAAATGCGCAGTTAGTCAAAGTAGGGCTGCTTCCGTAATAATTGGCCATCCCGCCGCCATACCACTCTGCCTGGTTATTGGTGAATGTACAATTTGTCAGTATCGGGCTACTGTTATTGTTGTACATTCCGCCTCCTTCCTGGGCCGAGTTCTCCTTAAATGTACAGCGGCTTAGCGTTGGACTGCCGTTTTCGTTATACATACCGCCACCATACTGCTTCATATATCCACCGCTGGCATGGCCATTGGTGATCGTGAATCCGTCCAGCACAGCCGTAGCGTCGGTCCCACTGCCAGTCACTACGTGGTAGCTGTTCTGGAAACCAAGATAGCCACTCAGGATTGTTTCGTAGGCAACTACATCTCGTGCATAAGGATGGGGCTCGCCGAAGCCGGCATAACCGCCGTTAATAGTTACGTCATTAATGAGTTGAAATGTGGCTTCTCGGTCACCGGTCCTGTTGCCCCCACCTCGGTCGGGTCTGTAAATCCCTTGTGCAACTCGAATTTCATCTCCGGATTGGGCAATCGCTAAGGCATCTTGGAGGTAATTAAAGGCATCTGGCCAGCTTGTGCCGTTCTTTGCACCTGTGGCATCCGCATCAACGTAAGTGATTTGTGCTATTACAGTTGTAGATGTCGTCCATAAAAAAAGTAGTGACATCACCAGACAGATACTTAGATTTGGTTTTCTCATTCTGCTCCTCCAGGAAGAGTTTAGTAGGCGGTTCAAATTCTAATGGATTGTACAAAATCGATTAGTTTTTGTCAAGAAGTTTATCCGCCAGCCAGCGATCAAGTCGGTTGTCAGCGGATTTAGCCGGCATAGGTGCATAAGAACAGGCCGAGCACCCACAAGCCCGGCCTATAATTCGTAATCTTCTTTAGGGTTATTGAGCAGGTAATTCTTCTGAATTGAAAATGCCCTTTGGGAATTCCGGATTTGTTCGTATATAGATCCTTTTAGTAAGACTAATCTTAAATTCTACCTCTTTGTAGTCTTTACGGATTCCGCTTTGCTTTACTATAATAACCTGAGGATACCAACGACCATTGAGATCTTGAATAACATCAGTAATATCTTCCACGGTAATTGAACCATCTCTGATGTTTTTCGGATCAACTCCTTCGAGCCAGTTCTTATCTTCCTGCCATTCGGCATCCGGTCGCCATTCCGTCACTCTTCGACGGCATATATAATCTTTCTGAGGGTCAAGATAAAATAAGAATCTACTTGGCTGCGTAACATTTCCTAAATGCACAAATCCTTGTTGCAAACGTTCAATACAAATAAGATTTTTCTCTTTGGCATAGTTATCTTCGATGATATGGCCGGTCTTGCCAATAAATGGCCTGCCAATATCTTCAAGACGAGTCAAAGGCATAGATTCATCGCCGAGAGAGTAGTCGTCCTTTCTAAGCTTACTCCAACCGTCTTTATCATCTCTTTTTGTTGAGAGATTATATTGACCGTCATATAAGTGAACCGAAATGAATCCTGTATTATTATAGTGGGCTTTAGTCCATGCCAGCAACGAGTCAAACGAATCACCAAGCTGCTTTTTATGCTCTGGCCAGAATTTGTCGATTACCTGCCCGCTATTGAAGACAAAATGGCGCTCGTAACGATAATTCTGGCCAGATTTATAATCAACATCAACCATAGTTATGACATTGCCTAACGACTGGTCTATATGCGTTATGACAGCTATATATTCCATTATTGCTTCAGCCCGTTTTTGGCGATAATTATCCCATATTCTTAGATAATCTTCTTTTGGTAATTTACTAATTATCTCGGCATCACGCGACACGCCCAAGTCATAAATATCCACCGGTCCCGTTTGCGGATAATCAAAGATTGTTTCACCATCCACTATGGTGCTGCCGTTTGGATCGGTACTCTTAATCTGAGCGGAAAAAAGTAATTTGGATTCCAGGTCGATATACAATCGCAAAACATAGTTTTGTTTGATTTGTCCCACAAAAGAACCAGATATTTCCTGAATCTGTGCTTTCTGCCCCATATATTCACCTCTTTTCGTAATAAACTCGGCCCCCTGCTCCTTAAACGTATTTTGCATACTCTCTAAGAATAAAACAGGCAACGACATGGGAAAAGGAACATTATTTTCGGAAGCATATTCTATAGTAATGCTGTGACTTTGAGGGTTGTATTCGTACTTTCTATTCTCATTAGCATTCCAGAATATTACTTTGCCGTCAAAGTCCTTTGCGGCGTTAATTTTTGTCTCAAACCCAATCCACAGCTCGACAACTCCTTTTCTCGTCTCATCAAAGCCCCGAGTTACCGAATGCATCCACGGCACATTTTTCATTGCTTCGGAAATATCAGCAAAGGCGATTGTGGCCATATCAATCGAGCCACCGAAGTGACTGACGGTTATCATTGTAGCAATAATTATCACCGCGGCTATAGCTAATTTTGTTATTCTACTTTTCATTATTGTTCTCCATATATATTCCAGGCTGACGTTCGGCCTGGAGGTTTGTTGTTTCGTTTCTTGGCTTTCCACAGTTTTGAGAATCGCCTCTTTGGCTGATTCACACATTTGCTTATCAGCCGATAGTTTCCCTATGCGTTGGGTGCATTCGAGCAGTGCTTCGAGCCGTTTCAGCTTGCTACTGCATTGATGACACTCGGCCAGGTGTGTTCTTAGTTCAGATTCTTGTTGCTTTGATAGTTCTCCAAGGACAAAACCAACTAATAGCTCATTGATTTTCTTATGCTTATTCATAAGTCACCTGTCTTATTCAGCCAAATAATCGCTAAGTTCTATGGATAATCGTTTTAACGCTCGATGTAGATGAACTCTCACCGTTTCTTGCGAACAGCCCAGAAGCACAGCAATTTTTTCTGCTTTTAAACCTTCTATTCTGGACAATACAAACACTTCTGCCTGACGTTTTGGCAATCTGGCAAGGCACTCAGCTAATTTCTGCTGCAGCTCAGCGGTTCTCAAGGTTCCGTCCGGCTGTTCCCTAATAATGTAGTTTTGCGATTGATGCTCTAAAAGCTGTTCGGTTCTTATTTGTTTGGCAAACTGAATTGCCTTTCGAACTGTGACCCGATACAGGTAAGCGTCCCAGTTTGTTCGGCTGTTGTACTTGTGCCATCGCTGCCAAATTGCAAGAAATACTTCCTGGTGAACGTCTTGTGCTTTCTGGACATCGCCCAGAATCCGCATCGCTATATTCAATACCTGCGCACTATAATCGTTAACTACTGCTCTAAAGTTCTTCTTTGGCACGCCTTAACCTTTAAAAGCTGAAGCTATGCACAACTCATAAGTTCGTTAATTCACTCATCTGTTATTATAGAGCTTCTAAATAGGATTTCGTTTACAAAAAAACTTGGATCCGTCTGAATAGCAAAAAATTAGAAAAAAACAAAAAATTCGGAAATTTTTTGATTTGGATTTGCAGACACCGAGCACGATTTTATTGGACAGTAGGATAAGTGACAAGAACGGTTGGGTTGCATGGGCTATATGTTGTGGCCAGGACAAAGGTAATTCAACTATGTGGTAGTTTAGTTTATAGGGCGTTGCTGGGGACACTAACTGGTTGGCTAAAGAAAAAATGTTCACTCGGTCGATATTGCGGAAGTTAATAAGGACTTTATTGACCATTAAGGATTTGCAAGATGGATAAAACGGAATTGATAGACTGCATTTGTGAACTCAACAAAGGTGCCAAGCAGGAATTTCTCTCCGAGTTTTCTGAAGAAGAACTTAACACCTACCTTGAACATCTGATGGAGCTGGATTTAGAAGATTTGGTTATTTGTACTTAATCTCTTTTACCAGCAGTTTTTCGTTTTTCCCGTAGTAGGAACTTTTCGGGCTGGGCAGGCTTCTTAGGTTTTGCGGGCTCTTTTTGTTTTTGAGTAACAATCGCTTCGTGACCGAGATATTTACTCAGAGTGCTTGATTGCAGCGTATCTGGAAGTGCCACTTTAAGGGAATCAATGAGTACACTCGATAGCACTAAGCCTAAGATAATACCGCAGACAGAACGTCCGATGCGCTCAGGCCATTGGCCTAAATCGATAGGTCGGCGAGTTAGTAGATTGATGAGGGTTTGCAAAACGGCAAACGTCAGAACAAACAGTAGTACAAAACAAAGCAATGGTCCCCATTTTTCGAACGCATCACTCCCACCACTAAGGCCGGCAAGAGCGTTTGCTAAGACAGCGAAGAAGCCTAATGCAACCGCGCTTGCACTAACAGCAGCTATTGCCATAGCAAATGCTTTAACAAATGTACCTTTTAGATACTGAAAGATAGCACAGCCGACAATAATTACTGGAACAGCCAACAATACAATCAAGTTGACCATTATTGTTTCTCCTGTCTTATGCCATCGCCGTACCGGCGACGGCTAAACTATGTATCAATAACAACTATTTTCGTTTGGATTTTTTCTTTTTGGATGCTGAAAGAAGCCTGATCATTTCGTTTATCGATGTTGTTGCAGCAATGACTTTGCGTAGTGTCTGCTCCTGTAGGTAGAGCATTTTAGCACGTCGAAATTGCGTGCCTATATCCGATAGTGACTTTGTATTTTTTATGGTTTTTCTTAGTTCATCATTTATTATGACACTTTCGAATACACCTGTTCTACCCACAAAACCTGTTTCCTGACAATTTTCGCAGGTTCGAGCTTTCCCGCGTTTGTCATATATTACTTTACCTGGTCGGTAAAGTGTTTTGGCTTTTTCAGCGGGAAGGTTGAACTTGCGCAACAGCTCTTTATCAGGCGCGTATTCTTGCTTGCACTGGTCGCAAAGTTTCCTAAGCAACCGTTGATTGCTTATGCCCAGAAGGGTGTCGGCGATGATTTTTCTATCACCAACTAATTTCATCCATTTGCCTAGCGCTTGTATTACACTGTCTGCTTTGACTGTAACGTACATAATTTTACCATCTTTTGCGGCTGAACAAGCGACTCGAGCTGTTTCGGTGTTATCACAGTCGGCAACTCCAACGATATCCGGCCCCATTCTTACTACTTCCTGCAACTTTTTAGCGTATGTCGTCGTGCCGGTGTCGCTGAGACTAAAAACATTTTGGGTAATATTAGGCAGCTCTGTAGAAGGACGCTTTTCAAGCGTATTTATGTTGTTAATGAAGGCATCATGGTTCCGCAATAGCGCGTAAAGTGTTGTTGTTACACCGCTCTTGTTAGGACCGGATATGAGGAATAGACCTTGTTTTAACTCACGAAATTTACTTAGCTGTTCGTACTGTTTCGTCGTCAGGCCGATGTCTGATAACCTTGCCAGGTGTTCTTCTAATATTTGCTTGACTTTGACCTGCTCTCCTGCAGTTGAGCCGGCAGTTGTCACTTCCCAGTCGGTATTTACTTTGTTCCGACTGGTTCTGAATTTTCCTTTTTGTGGTTTTCGCTTTTCATCGGCGTCCAGGTCAGCTAAGTGCTTTAGAAAGCGAATGAGATATTCCATTTGGTCTTTGGCAATTTTCGGCTGTTCCAATGCTGCCCCATCGATATAGTAAGTGACCTTATAATTTTCAGGTTGCGGCAAGAGAGTAATATTGCTTGCCCTTCGCCAGATAGCATCGGTTAGCATTTCGTAAGCTGCTCTATAACCAAAAAATTCTGCTGTTTTAGGTTGTGGCGGGGGGACCTCGTTGTTGTTAGCCGTTATGAAAATAAAACCTTCATGGGCAGCTAATTTCTTTTCTTTGCTGGCCAGCAATCCTTTGAAGTATTGGACAGTAAGAATACGGTCAGCATCTAAAACTCGTGTATTACGGTGCTTCACATAAGCCAGAGATGTCACAACTAGTGCTATGGGATAGAGCACCATGCCGATGATAGACAATCGCGCTGGTAGAATCAGCCAGATTATCACCGATGCGATTCCTGCGCCAAAAATAATTCCGGTCCAGAAAGCCTCTTTTGTTTCCACTGCTATGGCATCTGCGTATACCCAGTTCAGCAGCACTAACCATAGATAAAACAAGGCCAGAAAGATGATAAATTGAATTATGGACATGTATGCATTGTATTGAATATAAATGACTGCTAAATCTGGCATAAGGTGCTCCATTAACGAACCCAGGCAGTTGTCATAGTATACCTTCGGCGGTAGTTCTGATGCCCTTTAGCGCCATTTTGAGTTCTTCTTTATTTGGTGCGTATTTATATGCATCCTTGGGGTCTACAGAACCATCTTTTATCAGCTCACAAAGGTTGTTTGTAAGGTCTTGCATGCCTTCCTCTTTAGAGCTTCGTATAACGCTGGGCAAGTCACCTTCGCGTTCTTCGGAAATCAATTTTTTGACTGCTGGATTTGCAAGCAAGATCTCGACGGCAGGTATCCTGTCGATATTTTCTTTGATGCACGGCAGCAATACCTGGCTTATGATTGCTTTAATTGCTATACTTAAAGTTTGTCTCATAAGATATCGTTCGGCTTCCGGGAATAAGTCTAAGAGTCGGTGGACAGCTTGGGAGGCATTTGCTGAATGCATCGTTCCGAAAACCAGATGTCCGGTTTCAGCGGCTCTCATTCCGGCAGTGACTGTCTTGGCATCACGCATTTCGCCTACGAACACTACGTCGGGGTCTTGTCGCATCAGGTATCTTAAAGCTTCTTCATAGTCTGGTACGTCAATGCCGATTTCCCTTTGTGAGACTATTGCTTTCTGGTCCTTATACAGATATTCGATAGGGTCTTCGATTGTAATTATGTGGCAGAAGCGGGTGCGATTTATGTAATCTATCATCGAAGCAATAGTTGTGGTTTTGCCACAGCCGGTAGGCCCTACTACAAGAATTAATCCTTGATTACTCTCAGCAATATTTGCCATTATCTGCGGTAGGTGCAATTCTTCAAATGGCGGCACATACGCACTGACTCGTCTTGCTGCAAGGCTGATCACTCCTCGTTGGTGGAATATATTTATCCGGAAGCGATGCTCATCGCCGATTTCGTGGGCAAAGTCAAGAGTCCCGTTTTTTTGAAAGAATTCTTTCTGGGCTGGGCTAAGTATCTCGAAGACCATCTCTTCCATTTGCTCGGAGGTTACCGCTTCGCCGGTAGTGTTTTTTAATTGCCCATAGAGGCGTAATTTAGGCGGCTGACCAACCTTTAAGTGCAAATCATTTGCTTGTGTCTTGATAGCAGCTCTAAAAAACTTGTGCAACTTCGGCTCATGGTCAAGCTTTTTATAAGCATCAATAGGTTGTTCTGGGCTCATAATTGTTCCTAATTCCAAAGAAAAAAATCTCTTATATATTATATTTTAGGATTTTGCTACAAATTGTCAAGTTTGATGCCTTCTGACCTTCATTGTAGGTTTTTGCGGTATTTAGCAGAATAAAGTTTTTATAAAATTTTTCCACACTTGCATGTTTTCACAAGGTTAACAGGCCGAAAAAACCGCATTTTACAGGCTCAAGAAGGATTTTTTCATTATCACATCTTAAAATGGATAATTTCTTGCGTTTTTTCAACTTGACATTTTTTCGTGCTAATTGTATAATTATACATAATATATGAAACGGCTGGGGAATATCTAAAAACACACCTAAACGGAGTTGGGATTCGGGCTTTATAAACGGGCGTGGTTGATTTTTAAACTCATGAAAGTTGGCTGCATAATAGGATAACCTATCCTCGCCAACGAATGTAGTTTCATAAGGAGCTAAAAGATGAAAGCTACAGAAATGTTAGCATTGATATTGGTTTTCGCGCTATGTGGGGCTGTATCTGCTTATGAGGTATCTTGGAATCACATGGACGACGGCTGCCCGGCGAATTGGAGCATAATAACTGCTAATCCTACTACTGCTAAAATGATTCATTTTTCAGGCCCAACTGAGCTTTTTGGCAATGATTGTTATGCTCGCAACAATATGGGAGACCCTATGCTCCTTATTGACCAAGCCAATAAAACTATAGAACTATGGTTTCAAGCAGTAATCCCAGGACCGTGCTCTACTGTTTTCGATCCTGTGTGTGGCATTAAAGTTTCTCTCGGACCGCTCGAAGGGGGAAGTTGGCGGTTCTTTTGTGATAAACCCGGCACTACTTTTGAGATATGGTTTGATGTTAGCATTGCTCCTGACTTTTCCGAGGCATTGGACACGACTTTGGCTTTCGTTACAGATGGTAGTGCGGACTGGTTCGAGCAGACAACGACGTTTTACAACGATGGTGATGCGGCCCAGAGTGGGAATATATCACATAGTCAACAATCGTGGATAGAGACGACCGTAGATGGGCCAGGGATTTTAAAATTCTACTGGAAGGTATCTTCTGAGGAGGATTATGACTTCCTTGTGTTTTACGTTGATGATGTGATTCAGGAACAGATCAGTGGTTCGATGGACTGGCAGCAGTTGATATACGACATTCCTTCCGGTTCGCATATATTGGGATGGGGATACATGAAGGATGGCAGTGATAGTTCAGGTAGCGACTGTGGCTGGGTGGACAAGATAGTGTGGGTACCCAGTGGTGGATCTACACCTTCTTCTTTTTTATCTGAAGCCTTGGACACGACTTTGGATTTCACAACAGGTGGTAGTTCAGATTGGTTTTATCAGGTCGAAACAACCTACTATGATTTAGATGCTGCCCAGAGCGGGGAGATATTAGATGAGCAAGAATCGTGGATACAGACAACTGTGGATGGGCCTGGAACGTTGAGCTTCTATTGGAAGGTATCTTCTGAGACCAATTACGACTTCTTACAGTTTCACATTGATGGAGTGCTGCAGGATCGGATTAGTGGTTCAGTGAACTGGCAGCAGATGATATACACCCTTGCTACCGGTTCACACTCCTTGGAATGGCGATACGTAAAGGACCTCAATACTAGTGCAGATAGCGACCGTGGTTGGGTGGACAAGGTAGAGTGGGTAACCGGTGCTGGACCTACACCTATTTCTGACACTTTGCCTGAAGCCTTGGACACGACTTTGGATTTTATCATGCGTGGTGATTTAGGTTGGTTCTATCAGACCAGCACATCCTACTATGATGGAGATGCTGCCCAGAGCGGGCAGATATCAGATGAGCAAGAATCAGGGATGGAGGCGATGGTGTATGGGCCTGGAGCGTTGAGCTTCCACTGGAAGGTCTCATCTGAGGCTAATTTTGACTTCCTGGAGTTTTATGTTGATGGAATACTGCAGGATCAGATTAGTGGTTCAGTGGACTGGCATCGGCTGATATACTCTTTTCCTTCCGGTCAACACACCTTGGAATGGCGATACGTGAAGGATTACGGCGTTGGTTCAGGTAGTGACTGTGGATGGGTGGACAAGGTAGACTGGGTAACCGGTGTTGGACCTACACCTACTTCTGACCCTTTGTCTGTAGCAATGGACACGACTTTGGATTTCACAACAGGTGGTAGTTCAGATTGGTTCTATCAGACCAACACATCCTATGATGAAGATGCGGCCCAGAGCGGGGATATATCGGATGACCAAGAATCTTGGATGGAGACGACTGTGGATGGGCCTGGAGCGTTGGGCTTCTATTGGAAGGTATCTTCTGAGGATAATTACGACTTCTTAGAGTTTTGTATTGATGGAGTGATGCAGGATCGGATTAGTGGATTATCGATGTGGGTATGGATGGTCTACACGATTCCTTCTGGTTCGCACACGTTAGAGTGGCGATACGTGACGGATTACAGTGTTAGTTCAGGTAGCGACAGCGGCTGGGTGGACAAGGTAGACTGGGTACCTGGCGGTGAAACTCCGCCATCACCTCCACCGACTCCTTCTTACTCTTTGTCTGGAGCATTGGATACGATTTTGGATGTTGTCACAAGTGGTAGTTTAGATTGGTTCTATCAGACCACAACGTTTTTCAACGATGGAGATGCAGCCCAGAGTGGGGATATATTAGATGAGCAAGAATCAAGGATGCAAACAATGGTGAATGGCCCTGGGTCCTTGAGTTTCTACTGGAAGGTATCATCTGAGGATAGATATGACTTCCTTGTGTTTTACATTGATGACGTGATGCAGGATCGGATCAGTGGTTCAGTGGACTGGCACGAGATAGCGTATGACATTCCTTCTGGTTCGCACACATTGGAATGGCGATATATCAAGGATAATTTCACAAGTTCGGGTGACGACAGTGGTTGGGTGGACAAGTTAGAGTGGGTTAGTGATGCACCTCCACCTTATTCTGATCCTTTGGCTGAAGCATTGGACACAACTGTGGATTTTACCACAGGTGGTAGTTCTGATTGTCATTATCAAACCACCACATCCTACTATGGTGGAGATGCGGCCCAGAGCGGGGATATATCAGATGACCAAGAATCTTGGATGGAGACGACTGTGGATGGGCCTGGAGTGTTGAGCTTTTACTGGAAGGTATCATCTGAGGAGGATTATGACTTCCTTGTGTTTTACGTTGATGATGTGGTTCAGGAACAGATCAGTGGTTCGGTGGACTGGCACCAGATGACATATAACCTTTCTTCTGGTTCGCATATATTGGGATGGGGATACATAAAAGATTCCAGCAATAGCTCTGACAGCGACTGTGGCTGGGTGGACCGGTTAGAGGGAGTATCTGGTGGTGAGCCTGGTCCACAACCTCAACCTGGGGATGAGTTTCCGATTGCACATTGGAAGATGGACGATAATGCCGATGACACCACTGTCCTGGATAGTAGTGACGGTGACAATCATGGAACCGCACAACAGAACACTTCTACCTTGAGCGTTGCAGGAATGATTGATAGTGCTTTAGCTTTTAACGGCATTAGCGACTACATAAGTGTACCTGATAATCCGGAATGGACATTTATTGGCGACTTTACTATTACTATATGGGTCAAATTCAATACGTTCAATTCGAAATGGTGGGAGTCTGCTTTTATCGGTCATGATGAAGGTCCTGGACATACAAACAAGTGGATATTTTCTTATGATACCGGGGATAGTAAGACATTGTTTCATATAAATTATCCAGGCGCAAACGGCCCAATCATCAAAGGAAATCAATGGGCTGCACAAGCGGGCGCATGGTATTTCATCGCAGTCACTCGTAGTGGTAGCACATATACTTTCTATAGAGAAGGTATCTCCGATGGGGCCCAAAGCGATGGAACTGCGATTCCTGATGTGGCTGCTCCATTAACGATTGGATGGGCCGAAGAATATGCGACATTTGACGGGGCCTTGGACGATGTAAGGATATATAACAGAGCATTGTCCGCAGCGGAAATCACAGCTTTATATGATGAAGGGGCCGGACCGTAGAGCCTTTCATCTGGGCCTGTGTGATAATGGTTTTGACTGCTATGCGGCATTCATAAACCTCCCTATTAACAGTTTTGTGAGGAGATTTACGTATGACAAATCGCACTGAAAAAAAGAGTTTTTGGCTTAATCTTCCTATTTTGGTTTTGCTGATGGCTACGTTGATAACTTCTGTCACGGAGACCACAAGGGCAAAACCACTGTACGTGATTGCTGATATGAAAGGATATCCAACGCCAATACATGTATACGATATTGCAGCGGATGGTACCTTGACTTTCCAGGCTGAGTTTAGCATCCCACACTATGTTCGTAGAGCCGAGTACCTGGCAATCGATTCAGATTCAAACTTCCTGTTTGCTACGTTTGAACACGGGGACATGATTCATTTCATCGATGCAACAGCTTTGATGTATAAAAATCACATAGCAGTCCCAGATTTTCCCGACCTGGCTGGTATCGTCTACGACCATGATAAAGGTTTAGTGTACTGTGCTTACCGTGATACAGATATGTTGTATGTATATGATTGGGAGGCAAGCACTACCACACTTAATCCCGCTCCACACTCACCAGCCACTTTAACAGGGTCTACTGCGTTTGGGATTGCTCTGGATGAAATCAACGACTTGCTCTATGTAGCCAACAACAGCAAAACGATCAATGTTTATTATACCTCTGGCTGGTCGTTGAAGGAAACCATCACAGTTAGTCGCACTGCCATCAGTATTGCAGTGGATGCTACGAGGGGCTTCATTTATACAGGCGGAGATAACGTAGGAAATCAATACCTCACGCAGTATAGCTTAGATACACGCAGGGAGGCAGAGGTGCAGGTAGAGCCGGATGTCGGCGTGATGGGACTTGCAGTGGATCCGGCCACTGGTTTTATATACGTAAGCACCGGAGACGACTATAAAGTTGGCGGGGATAATCTTAAGGTCTATGATACATCACTTAAGCAAATTGGTGTTATTACCGACATTGAAAATCCTACTGGCATAGCTATCACATTTGAAGATATAAGTTATAACCCTCTAAACTTATGTAAGAATATTACCGGCAGTGATACTAACAAGGTTGGGCAGGTAGGGATGGGAGATGCTATTACTTTTACTATTTGTTTCGATAATGAAAGCAATGATTACCCCGTTAACAATGTATCCATTGTTGATACACTACCCAAGGAAGTAAGCTTTATAACGGCTGATGGTGATGGTGTGTTTGGCCAATATGACCCTATTGCCCATACTTACACATGGACCTATACATCTCTGTCGCCAAGGTCTCCAGGTGATTGTTTACAGTTAGTAGCACTGGCGAATCCGGATACAGCTCCAGGTATGACTATCACCAATTCTGTGACTATCGACAGCGATGAAACAGGATCAGCAACAACGAGTGTGGATTTTTCTATTTATAAAAGACCGCCGGAAGCACATGCTGGCCTTGACCAGACCGTTATGGTGGGAACAAAGGTCTCTTTGGATGGCTCTGGCTCATCAGATCCTGATGATGATATAGTCTCTTATGATTGGTATGAAGGATCGACCTTCCTTGGTAGCGGCAAAATTATAAAATACACCTTTCCACTTGGTAACCACAAGGTTAGGCTGGTGGTAACGGATAGCTTTGGCCAGACTGACAGTGATGAAGCAACTGTCACCGTTGTCACCCATTTTCAGGAATACTTTACTGAGCAGTTTTCTTCTGATGCAGATTCCTTTGATCTGTCAAACAAAGCAATCATGTTCACTCCTGCTGCAGATAGCACATCCTATAGTGTCTGTCTGCAAGAGATTACTAAATTACCTACCGATCCTAATGGCAGTACACGTATAGCGCTTTTCGATGACAGTTCTGAGTTTGTAAGCTTAAATGGTCAAAGGACAGTTTCAATCTTTGGTAGCAGCTTCCCTGGTTTCTATGTCGGCAGCAACGGTTACATAACCTTTACTGCTGAAGATAGGGAATTTAGGGATATATTATCCTTTCATTTTGCCTTAAAACGTATTTCCGTTTTATTCACTGACTTAAATCCTATTTTAGGTGGAGTAGTAAGCTGGAAACAATTGGCAGATAGTGCAGTTGTGACATGGCAAGATATTCCTATGTATGGCACGACCAGCTCAAATACTTTCCAGGTCCAGATGTACTTTGATGGGAGAATACAGTTGGCTTGGCTTGCAGTCGCAACTGATACAGGTATCGTAGGTTTGTCAGAGGGGCTTGGTGTGCCGACAGATTTTCAGGAAATAGATTTTTCAAAATATCCGCGATGTGAGCCTGTGCTACCTTTGCCTGTGCCACCTGCGATAACTACAGTTGCTCACTGGACGATGGATGATAATGTTGCTAATACCACTGTCCTGGATAGCAGCGGCAGAGGCAATCATGGAACTGCACAACGGAACACTTCTGCTTTGAGCGTTGCAGGGATGATTGATAGTGCTTTAGCTTTTGACGGCATTAGCGACTACATAAGTGTATCTGACGGTGCCGAGTGGACGTTTAGTGGTGACTTTGCCATTACTCTATGGGTTAAGTTCAATAGGTTCAATCCGAAGTGGTGGGAGGCTGCTTTTATTGGTCATGATGAAGGGCCTGGACATACAAACAAATGGATATTTTCCTATGATCCTGTGGATAGTAAGACATTGTTCCATATAAATCATGCAGGCACAAGTGGTCCGTTCATCAAAGGAAATCAATGGGCCGCACAAGCGGGCGCATGGTATTTCATCGCAGTCACTCGTAGTGGTAGCACATATACTTTCTATAGAGAAGGTATCTCCGATGGGGCCCAAAGCGATGGAACTGCGATCCCTGATGTGGCTACGCCATTAACGATTGGATGGGCCGAAGAATATGCGACATTTGACGGGGCTTTGGACGATGTAAGGATATATAATAGAGCATTGTCCGCAGCAGAAATCACAGCTTTATACGATGAAAGATTCGGACCGTAGGACCTTTCATCTGGGATGACACATCGTAAGCGTATTGGGAGTGGATCAACCACTCTTGTACTTGGCTTACATCTGCTGTTGTTTTCACTTATTCCCTTATGTTGCTAATAGCAATGTAAGGATCATGTAGATAGCAACGCTTATGGAATCATTTGCGGTTGTCACCAGTGGGCCGGAACTTATCGCGGGGTCTATGCCGATTCGGCGGAATAAAAACGGCAAAAATAATCCCAATGTTGTGGCTACCATTATTGCCGAGAACATAGCTGTCCCAAATGCAAAGACTATCCGTATAGGCGGTATATTCTCTACGCCTGCTTTGGAGCTAAGTAATATCGCACACACTGCACCTCCTAATAATCCGCAGCTCAATGCTACCAGAAGAGCGATGCGCACTTCACGTGTGAAAACCTGGTTTAATTTAAGTGCTGCCAAATGGCCGGTTGCCAATCCGGAAACCACGATCGCAGAAGTTTGAAGACCTGCGTTGCCGCTAATAGCGGCAATCATGGGCACAAATACAAAAGCGGTTGTATAGATTAAAGACAGGTTTTTTATATCGAATTTCCAGTGAAAGAACATCAGGACTAAAGCGGTTATGCCGGTTCCAATTAGGCACGGCAGCAACCAGGTCATTCTGACACGGGCTGCGTGGAACACTGACACATTATCCAGTTCATCAGGATCTGTGCCGGCCATTGTATATATGTCCTCTGCTGCTTCTTCCTCTGCGACCTCGATGATACGGTCAGCGGTGATTCGGCCAATGAGCTTATGATTTCTGTCGAGAACCGGCACTACAATAAGGTCGTTTTTGCTGAAAACGTTTCGAACCTCTTCTTGGTCGGCACCGGCGGTAACGTAAATTGTGTCAGGATCTATTAAGTTCTTTATCTTAGTACCTTCGGTCCGAGTCAACAAAAGCCGAATGCGCACGTCACCGAGGAATTGGCCGAATCTATCTACCACATAAACGGAATAAAAATCTTCATCAATTTCGGCGGCTCTAATTTCGTCAACAGCCTCAGCTACAGTAGAATCCTCGGGAACGCTTATTACTAATGGGTCCATGATACCACCAGCCGAGTCTTCAGAGTAGGTCATCAGTTTTTTAATCTCGGTTGAGTCTGCCGATGCTAAACTACTTAGCACTTTTTCGCTTACTTCGTCCGGAAGTTCTGCGAGCAGGTCAGCAGCATCATCGTGGTCGAGTTCAGAAACAAGAGCCTTTACTTCGTCGTCTTTAAGTAGGCCGAACAGCTCTGCTCGAGTAGCTTCATCAACCTTTTCCAAAACTTCAGCCGAAGTGGGCTTATCCAAAACATCGAAAATAATACGCCTTTGCTCGTTGTCCAGAAGCTCTACGACCTCAGCGATGTCGCTACTACGCTGGTCACTGAGTAGCTTGACCAAGGCAGAAATATCTTCAGATTCAAGCAAAGGCTTAATCTGCTCCAATAATTGTTTTTGTTCTTCCGACATCAGATTCTCTTATTGGCATTGGCAATCACATTACTCGGTGGATAAAATAACTGAATTTCCTTCGTTAGACAATGGTTTTTCACCTCGTTTTTGGAACAAAAGGCAAAATGTTCTTGGCTTTTAGGTAGTTTTAGTGTAAAATTAATATGTTTGTTGAAGTTTTAGTGAAAATAAATAGATAACTCTATTTTCTACTGAGGGTATATGATGAGAAGTATGGTTTATGGGACTTTCACAATCTGTATGGTTATGGTCTGCTTATGTTTAGCTGCTCCTGAGCCAGCCATAGTGCAGGATCCAGGACGGTGGACACTCGATGTCACATTCGAGCATCCCCAACAAGTAGTATTGCAGTCAGGTACAGAAAGCAAGCCGAGGCGATTTTGGTATACTATAATAACACTCAACAATAAGACAAACGATGATGTTGACTTCTACCCTAAGTGTGAGCTGATGACAGATACCTTTCAAATTATACCTGCTGGTAGGTATGTCCCGCCGGTTGTTTTTGAGCAAATAAAAAGTCGTCATCAAAGCGAATATCCATTTCTTGAACCGTTAGAAAAGGCTGGTAATAAAGTGCTTCAAGGCGAAGATAATGCCAAAGATATTGCCATTATTTGGCCCGATTTTGATGTACAAGCCAGGAGTATAAAGATATTTATGACTGGCCTGAGTAACGAGACAGTAGTTATCAACCATCCTGTAAAGAAAAACCAGACAGGCAAGCCGGTCATGGTCTTTTTGCGAAAAACATTAGAATTAAGTTACAACCTCAGAGGTGATCCAGCATTAAGGTCTGATGTTGGCATAGTCTATAAAGGCAAACGTTGGATTATGCGATAAAGTCTTTTATCTCATTCAAGCGTGAGACGCATCTCGTATTTTGTATGTTGCGTATGTGATATTTGGAAATCTGCCTAACAGTCGTTTTTTAGTATTCTTTAAACCCCCTCATCCAGTCCGGCCAATCAGCCGGATTCGCACCACCAGCTTTGGTCCAAACGCCGTTGATGGGGAATTCTTTATGCCACTTCAGCGTCCACAACTCCTTGAGTCCGACTTTTCTAATAGACCAATCCAAGAAAGCCATATTTATAGATTCGTTGTGCCGGTCGATGCAGAAATGCTTCATTTCGTGGGCGGCACCCGACCACTGACCATCATATTCAGGAGGAGCGATTCGGTTGGAGTGAGGGTCGCCGTTTTGATAGAAGGGCCCACCTCCCCTCCACATGCTATCGGCAAAAAGGGGTATCCTGTCTCCGCCTCTAACATCAATGGTCTTCCAATTCCATTCAGTCGGACGGCTTTGAATGGCCGTCTCTCCTGAGTACGGATTATAAACCCAGCAATTTAGCCCATAGCTGCATTCTTCTTGCAGGTCGCCTGCTCCGCCTGTGCCCATCCTGTAGGTCCTGAACGGACCGCCATAGTTCGGTAGGGAAGGCAGCCGTTTCGTGGCCATCGGGCATCTGAGGATATCTGACCTTGTCTCGTACAGAGGCCGCAGCGCGAATATCCATGATCCACGCCTCCACATGTTGCCATGGTGACAGAAATAGCCATCATTTTCTTGGCAATACATCGCCCAGATATGAGACCATTGGTGCAGGTTCATCTTACACGCAGCTGCTTTTGCCTGTTTCTTCGCCCGGTTTAGGGCCGGCATCAATATCGCCATCAATAATGCGATGATAGCGATTACAACTAAAAGTTCTATTAACGTAAAAGCTCTTCGTCTATACATGGTTATCTTTCTCCTATCTATTATCGTTTTGCTATATATTTGTAATATACGTAAAAGACCTTAACGCTATACTGTAGTATAACTTGTATCTAATTTTATTACAATAAAAAACCCGAAAATATTTTTGGGCGGAATATCCAGAAGGGTTTTCCCTTGTTTAAGGGTCGTTGAAGAGATGGAAAAAAATCTGATGTAAAGAATATTTTTAAATGAGTTTTTTTGTTAAAATTATTTATAAGCTTTTGTAAACAAATGTCTTATAATCTTTAGCCTATTGTCGTCAAAACACGCGTTGTCCATTGTAGAGAATGCTTTTTCTCTTGACAGCAAGGTGATAAATTTGGTATAAAGATTATAGGAATCTGCCATTTTTTTTCTGAATTAAAGGATTTTACAGTTTTTCTTATGTTTTAGAAAGGAGAATTATTAGGTGTAAAAGAGTGATTTGTCTAACATCTCTTGTTGTGATGCTGGCAGTGGTGGGTGTAACCCGAGCGGAGCTGATCGGGCACTGGACGCTGGATGAGACATCCGGAACCACGTCGGCCGATATCAGCGGCAGGGAACATCACGGAATGTATATTAACAGCCCCGGACTCGACATTCCCGGTGTTTTCGGAACGGGGATGGATGCAGCGGGCGGGTACATGGAGGTGGACCTGGGCACCGACTTGCCCATTCAAGCAGAGGAACGAACGATCGCACTTTGGGTCGATATTCACCAGGAGCCAAGCAACCAACAGTTCTGCGGGTATGGAAACACAACTGCAGGCGAGGCATTCTCGTTCACCATCGAGAACGTCGACGGCGAGGATGGCATTCGCATGCGGCACTGGGGCGGTAACATGTTCTATCCCGGCTTTATCACTGGGCAATGGAATCACTTAGCCATGCGCGTGCCGGCCGGGGCCACCATCGTCAATGACACAGAGGTTTTTATCAATGGGCAGAACATTCCAGGTTACCGTAGCAGCGGATCGGACCGAACCCTGAATACAGCAGCCACCCCGTTTCATGTTGGGACGAGTATCGGTAGCCAGACAGGAGAGGTCTTCGATGGTCTCTTGGATGATGTGTACTTCTATGACCATGCCCTGTCGGAGGTCGAGATTCGGCAGCTTATGATAGGTACACCCCCTGGTGTGGCTTCTGAGCCGAGTCCTGCCGATGAGGCGACGGATGTGCCGCGTGACGTGGTCTTGAGCTGGACGCCGGGAGAATATGCCCCGGCAGTAAATGGGCACAAACTCTACCTTAGCGAGAACTTCGACGACGTCAACGACTGCATCGGCGGCATCACACAGAGTGTCAGCAGCTATGATCCTCCAGGACGCCTTGATTTTGGCAAGACCTACTACTGGCGGGTCGATGAAGTCAACAGCGTTAGTGGCTGGGACCAAGGCAACGTATGGCAGTTCACCATCGAGCCATTTTCTTTTCCCATCG
>CAYNKI010000037.1:0-19982 GCA_964397675.1 uncultured Pirellulales bacterium | reverse complement strand
CGTGCAAAATACCTTCTCAAACTTTGACATACCAGAGGATATAATGGCTGGTATCGCTCCGTCGCCATAGCTTTGGAGCGTCGGCGACTCGTGAACCCCGTTAGAAATCCTATAACGAAGGGAATATGGATAAGAGGAGGGGAAGTTTCTAACGGGGTAAAGTGTAGCTTGATACTTGATGCTGGATGCTCGATGTTCATATGTCATTGCGAGTATCGCAAAGCGATGCGTGGCAATCTCCAGCCTTAAGAATGCAAAAACAAGAGCACTTAAGTAAAGTTTCATAGTCTTTTTTAGATTAATCAAAAAGACTATATGCCTATCAACATAAAACCGGTGGGTGGCAACCTCATCCCTTAGGGATGGGGATGGGAAGGACGATGCAAACAAGAACAATCGCAAGAGACGGCAGCCGTTCGCGGTCGAGTTGAGGCAGTGTTTTATTCTGTGTTTGACAAGAGAGCAAGGATTTTTTTTATATCGTTTTGTATCTTATCTTTCGGTAAATCCAAAAACTCTGCCATTTCATCAAATAGCTCGTCATTAAGTTCGATATTATAGCTCACCATGTTGGAGTTACATTCACTACAAAAAGCTGTATCAACATAATTTGTATTTTTATAAATCTTAAAGAAAATATTATCCAGATTGTGATTTTGTTTCATATGATATCTTATAATAGTTTGAGTTTCATCCTTTTGCATGTTATAATCGCTATTAATTTGAAAAAGTCGTCTTTTGAAAGGTCCTTTATTGCCACAAGATTGACAGTTTACTGGAGCAACCCTATTAAATTTCTTCGATCTCAATAATATCTTGGTCTCTTCTTTATTCAATTCTCGAATTGCAATTTTTTTATCCATTAGTAAAATCCTTCACATAACAACTTCGACCGGCTCAATGTAAACTCACAACGCCACGATGTAAAGCTGCAATATCATGATGTAAGCCTGCAATGTCGTGATGTAAACTTACAATTCGACGATGTAACGTTACAACGCCTCAATGTAAGGCTGCAACATCACGATGTAAACTTACAATACTACGATGCACGCTTACAATGCCATAATGACAGACCGCCAAGTCGCCGATTTACTTATTGTTTTTGGTCGTCATTAAGCTTTTTGTTTTTTTGGTGCTTTTGATTAACTTCTTGTGCAATCTTTGCACCTTCTGCAAGGCCCGTTCTAATTCGATCTGTGACTTCTTCTTCTGATAAACTCAAATAATTGTTGTTATCTGAAAACACATTTTTCAACGCATGTCAAAACATTGCAAGCGTATGTATTTCACATTCCTGTAAAGCAATCTTGATACCAATTGTCTGTGTGAAACCAAGAATAACTAATGGCATATTTTCTGTAGTCAATTTCCTGTAGTCATCTCTGGAATAATATATGGCATTAAGAAGCCAGTCTCCACACGTACTCCACACATCTGCCCAGTCCCCTCCTGAATTCTTTATCTCGTTAAATATATTCCCATAAGTTTGTAGTCTATGATCATAGATTTTGTCGAAACAGGGGTCGGCATACGGCAAGAAAGTTTTGAAGCAACTGTCGGTTATTTTATACCGAACTTCAGGGCTTTGTTTATATGATGTTGCAAGTTGATCCATACGGAATATCAGATATAAACCTATCTCTAATTTTGATGCTTTCTTAAATTTTGGCAGGTCTTTTGATAATTTTGCACCTGTCAATAGATTTTTTCCTATGCTAACACTTCTCAAAAAATTGCAAATATGTTCGTGTGTCCATACGAAAAGGTCGGTTACTGTTCTAATATCTTTGACATTAATTGCCTTTTTCTTGTTTCTTTTCTTAAAAAACATGAAGATATCTCTTCCCTTTCATATACGTGCCTCACCGCACCGTTTTAACGATTGCCGATTTTCAATTTACAAAACCACCATCACCGTATTACTCGCTGCCTTATAGGCAGATAAATAATATGTATTCAGGTTTCTTTTCCACAATAACGCTGCTCTGCAAATCATAGAACCACTTCCACGACGTTGCTCGGTAAACCATCACCCGATTTATTTATCGCTATACCGCGATATTCGAGTTCTTTGCCCTTCGGCTGCCTCTGTTATAATATAAACCATATTCACCAAGCATAAAAATTATCTCACCACGAAGGACGCGAAGGTCACGAAGTTAAAGTTATAATCAATTTCCATTTCGTGTTCTTCGTGCACTTCGTGGTTAGTAACTCTATCCCTACAAAACCGCCATCATCGTATTACTGGCTTGTCCTTCGCCGGATTTATTTATCGCTATACCGCGATATTCGAAATGGGTTTTTTCCGGCTGGTCAACCAAAGTGGTCTAATAATGATTACGCAGGGATTTTAATATTATCGTGCAGAAACTCAGGTGCTAAATCCGCACCGTTTTCCCATGCAATAGTCTCTAACATAGGGTCAACTTTAAAGGACTTAAAAAGATTCTTGTCTTTTAGAGGCCCAAAGATTTCCCCAGTTAATTCATATTCTAAATCGACTTCTCCTTCGATGCCGTCATTGAACTTAATCCAAATAACATAATCATGTAAATATCTTGCTTCTTTAACATGTAAAATCATAATCTTACCCCAAAGGATTAATCGCGAACAGAGCTTTTTTCTGTTCAGCGAGCTCCCAATCTTTTAGCAATTCATCTTTATATAATTTTCGCCATTCTTGAATCATTTTGATTGCACGATTCGACATATTTCCACTTATATTTCCGCTTTTAATCTCTACCACTATTTCATCATCTCCATATTTCGCGTGGAAATGTGGAGGAGCATGATCTTTCCAGTACATGTAAATCGTAATTCCAAAAAACTTACATATAATTGGCATACGTTTTCCTTACTCAATAAGATTATATCATATTTTCTAATTTCTTTGCAAAACAATGATTATCTTGTTCTGTATAACATCCCAAGTCCGGACATTTACTGTCAAATAAAGTAAACCGCCTTAGCGAAAAAATCAACTGATTTTGATCGGACCCCTTTTACCTGCCAAACCCGGCAAAGAAAAATCCTTTGTAGTTGCATCTTGTACCTCTCACACCATTAAGAATTGTGAACTCAAGATTAGATCCTCGAATTCTTCGATTCGAACAATTTGCCAAAAAAGGTACTAAAAATAAGTGCTAAAAACTGCTCATTTTTGGTCAATTTATGCTCAAAAAGCGCTCACTTTTGCCAATTTATGTGAATTTCCGTGCATTTTTAGTGCATTTTTGCCCTCATTTTTGAGCTAAAAACAAAGTAGTCCTATAATAGCACGCTTAACAATACTAAAAACGCCCCCATTTTTCAAATCTCCCCAAAAAATCCCTAATTTTTCCCTATTTCCCGACAAATCTAATCTTGTTTTTGCTGCTTTTTCAGCCCATTCATTCGTTCTGTTGCAAATTGGTATTTTTCCTTACCGAGCCGGCTAACAATTTCCTTTCTTTCAGGATAAATAATCTGAAACTGTCGGCGATATTTATCTTCGATCTCAATTGCTTTTTTATATTGCTCGATGGCGGTATCAGTCTTGCCTAATCGCTCTGCTATTTGGGCTGATTTGAATCGCAGTCGGCCTGATCCCGGATAAAGTTGTGTCGCCTTTAGGCACCAGTCATAAGCCTGTTGGTTTTGGCCGAGCAGCTCATAAACAGTGCTTAATTTTTCATAATTTTTGTAATCTTCTTTATTGCGTTCAATCGTTTGTCGAAAACACTCTTCTGCTTTCTTAAGTAAAGCCTGTTGTTGCTCCCCCGTCTCACGATGATGTTGCAAGTACATCTGGCCGTTCAGCTTTAACGCGGTTGGATCAAGCCGGTCATGTTCGGCTGCTGCTGCTAAAAAATCGTGGGCTTGCTGGAACTGGCTGGTAGAGAATGCCTGGTACGCTTGTTTTATTTTGGCGTTGCTTTTGTACACTGGCCACCATGCGTAGCGAACAAAGACTATCAATATTAAAACGCCTGCCGCAATGGATATTGCTTTTGCAAAAGGAGCCGGACTATAAACGAGCGACGAGCGACGAGCAACGAGCGACGAGCGACGAGCAACGAGCGACGAGGATGTTGTAATTAGGCAGGCTATTATCGCCCAGAAAGTAGTAAATACACCCGGCTCAAAAATGGCAAAGTCTATCAGATTGTGCAAAAGCACACCCAAGACAGCACAAAAAAGAACAGCGGCAATTCTCGGATCGCGTATCGCGTATCGTGTATCGCGTATTGTTTGTAAAGGTGCTGTTAGAAGTAAGAAACCGATGAAAAAAACTGCAACCGGTGTAACGTAATAAGCAAATATGACGTAAATTATTGCGTCCAGAGTATCAGCAGGCACTGTAGATATAATCATCGGCCTAATAATCAGCAAAGCACCCGATATGACAATTAAGAAAATTACAGATAAGTTTCGTCCCTCGTCTGTTATTCCTCGTCTGTCGTTTTTCACGCGGGCAGGTGAAATAATCCTCCATAAGGGTAGGAGAATCATAGCTAAAAAACCAGCAAGGCCGACTGGGCCATATTGAGTCAGAACGCTGAGCAGAAAGTTATGGGGGTCTGCAACAGATTCTAAGGCTTCAGCGGGCTTGTAATGTTGATAAAAATACGTGAAGTTGCCTGGGCCGACACCAGTTAGTGGATGATCAGCGTACACTTTCGCTGAGGCGTGCCAATACTGCCATCTGACCAGCATGCCACTGCCACCCGGTAGCCGGTTGTGTTTTAAACCATAGCTGATGAGCAGCCAACCACCACAAATGAGCAATAGAAGAAAAATAATCAATATGGCTTTTTTATGGTCTTTCAGCCAGTTGCCAAAACAAAGATATGCAATGAATAGTGTTGCGGCAAAGAGCGCGCCGAGAATTGCGCCTTTGCTGCGTGTAAGAGCAAGGCCGAAGATGATGATAGACACCGCGGTACCGCAGGCCAGAAGATGCAGAGGCTGGGATGAGTCAGATTTGCGATTTTTGAATTTATCAAGAAATAAAGCGATAGCTGCAAAAGATGCCATCAATGCGAAAGAACCGGCAGAGTTTCGCGTAGTAAAAAAGCCACTAACACCTCTTGTGTAGAGCCTGTGCTCAAAAAGAAATTGCTGGAAAGTGCCAAGCTCTATGCCCATAGGTTCGAGCAAGATTTGCGGATCCTGCTCATACTGCTCAATCGTCACCTGGTTACTAAAAAAGAATTGCTCCATACATTGATAGGCTGATACGACACCCAAAGCAGCTATGACAGCCAAGACCAATTTTATTTTTGATTGCGAATCCAATATTTGTGCCAACAGCATTGCCATAAATATAGGTGCAAAAAACACAGCGATATTATTAATAGCCAGCCGTTTATTTGATGCTGTAAAGCCGGCGGCAATAGCACCTATTGCCAAGACACACAAGCCAAGCTCTATGCCGGTGAAGCGGTATATAAACCTTTTGCTACAAATACTCCATGCAAACCACAAGATAAAAGAGAATATCAATACAGCCGATATGGTTAAGCTGTAAATAATGTCACCGATGTTGCTCGGAAGAGTGGATGATTGTGCAATTGGGCTTTCCGTAAACGTCGCACGAAGTGCAATTATAGAAAGACAAAGGCCAAACAGAATATATTCGAAAATCACTTGGCCTGTGCTTTTGGAGATATTCGATTCAGTTGGTGATTTTATCATTTTTAGTGGCATTTTCAAAAATAGCAATAATGGCTAATATCATAATTGTTTGAATGAAGATTAAAATCACACCAGCCAAATTGACCTGATAGAGAAAAGTTGCGCCCAGGCCCGTGCAGAGCGTTGCCAAATATAGTGTTAGAACAGTTTGGGTATCGGTCAGTCCGTGCCTTTTTAAGCGATGTGAAAAGTGCTGAGTATCACCGATGAAAGGGCTTTTGCCCTGGCTTAGACGCAATAAAGTCACGCTAATAAAATCATATAATGGAACCGCCATAACAATTAGCGGCATAAAAACTGAATACCATTGGCCGCTTTCTGCTTCATGGTAATAGGTGGTGCGCAGAGTAAAAAGTGCGACGAAAAAGCCTACCACTAACGAGCCTGCGTCACCCATAAAGACCTTGGCAGGCGGGAAATTAAAAACCAAGAAACCCAACAATGTCCCTATAAAAACAAGTGCCAGGCCGCCAACAAAAACCTGGCCACTTATCACAGCAGCGACAAATAAAATGCCGCTTACTATAGTTGCAATACCAGCAGCAGCGCCATCCATATTATCGAGAAAATTAAAGGCGTTAATAATCAAGACTATCCAAGCGGCTGAGAGCAGAATGGTAATTATTTTATTTTCAATAAAAAGTTCAACCCTGATGTCACCAAAGGCAGCGGCTGTTATTGCAACCGCGAACTGAACGGCAAGCTTAAAAAACGGGCCGAGATGGCTTTTATCGTCCCACAGACCAAGCACAAATAAAACAAGCGTGCTCAGTAATATAACTACAAGCTGGTTGATTTTGCCCCAAAAATCGGATGGGTCAATATTGGCAGCTTGAGCGAACGAATCAAGGTAACCAGGCAGAAGTTTTATAGCAGCCGTAGCAGGCAAGATAAATATTAAAAGCGTAGCGAAGATTGCAATGCCGCCTCCAAGAGGGATAATTTTTTTATGATACCTCTCTATGGCTGGATGCGCAACAAATCCAACGCGAGCAGCAAAGTTTTTTACAATGGCTGTTAAGACGACCGACAGGGCAAATGGGCCCGCCAGTAAAAATATTGCCGATAACTTTAGCATAAATTAACAACTCGCTTATCGCAAGCATCGTGGTTAGCGCTTCAATTTTAGCTGCTCCAGTAACCGCGTCCTTACCTTCTCGAAGAACTCGAAATAGCATTGTTGTCTATAATCCGGATAAGTATATGATAAATAACGCCACGAGCCTTTATCAAAAATAAGTGTTACTTCAGCGTACATTTTTTTGCCGATATATATACGATGCGAATAGTTTTTTGTTGAAGCCAGGACCAGCTTGGAAGGCTCAATTATGCCGGGGTCTAAATTTATTGGCCTGGGCAGCGGAAGACCTAACCTTGCCGCCAATTTTTGCTCAAGCTTGTTTGTCTTGTGTTTTACTTTAGAAAGTTGTGCTGGGTCAATCAGCCGTTCGAGGCTAACAAATTGCCTTAAGATGTTTGGGCCTGTCTGGTCTTTATAATAATCGGTTTGGTCGAAAGGCCATACGTTACTTACCAGATCGATCTTGTCGAACTTGTCCTCTACAGCTTCTACCGCAGCATGCAAACATTTGTGGTCGGCAGCCAAAATGCCAATTATGAGCTTTACCGGCCTGGCCTCTTTTAACTTCCACATATCATAGTTTTGAGTTTTGAGTTTTAAGTTTTTTATACGTCACAAACTCGCACGGCATAAGCCAAAGACTCGATTGGGTCGCGTTTCGGAATAAACTCGTGCGCGACATAGCCCTTAAAGCCAGTCTCGGCAATGGCCCGCATAATGGCTGGATAATATAGCTCTTGCGTTTCATCGATTTCATTTCGGCCGGGATTGCCACCGGTATGGTAGTGGCCAATATAATCTTTATATGTTTGAATCGTGCGGATTATGTCGCCTTCCATAATTTGAGCATGGTAAATATCGTATAGAATCTTGAGGCGATCGGAGCCGACTTTTTTACAAACTTCGACACCCCAAGCCATGTTGTCAAACATGTGACCCTTGTGATTTACCTTGCTATTGAGATATTCGATACAGATGTTAATCTTTTTCTTTTCCGCATATCCAACAATCTGTTTGAAGCCTTCCACGGCGTTTTCGATACCGACATCATCGGGAATACCATTTGCGTTTCCGGAGAAGCTGATTACGTTCGGGAAGCCATTTTCGGCAGCCGCATCGATAGCCGAGCGAATCTTGGATATGCACTCGGAGTGATTATCTTTGTTGTTCATACCATTTTTAAGGCCGTGTGTACTTACCATTGAGCAGGCCAACCCATACTTTTCAATGGTTGAAAAGTCTTTTGGCTCAAGCAGGTCGATTGCTTTTAGGCCCATTTTCTTGGCTATTGTACAGAGCTCGTCAAGCGAAAGCTTGCGGTAGCACCACCGACAGACAGATTGATTGATCCGGCCAATCTTAACGATGCGTTCGATCTCACCGGCTGCAATAACTGTCTTTGGGCTCAACACGCCAGTGACAGCACTGGCAGCCACTAAAGAAGTATTACGGATAAAAGTGCGCCTTGAAAGTTTATTTTTGTTCATTGGTTTTTCTCCTTACGCTGTTAGTCGCTCTTTTAGTGAATTGACTATCTCATCTACTTTCCCTGCTGCTTTTTCAACAGGAACTTTCCGGCTTTGTGACTCGGCCCGGAGTTTAATTTCTACATTTCCCTCAGCAATTGACTTTCTACCGACGGTAATTCTTATCGGTATGCCGATTAGATCGGCATCTTTGAATTTAACTCCGCCTCGTACGTTACGGTCGTCCAGCAGTACGTCAATGCCTTTATCCAGTAGCTGTTGATAGATGTTCTCGGCTGCCTGTGATACATCCTGGTCGTCTTGATTAACACAAGTGACCAGAACTTCAAACGGCGCTATAGTAATCGGCCAAATAATTCCGTTCTCATCGCTGCCTAATTCGATAGCGGATGCGAGAATTCGATTTATGCCGATACCATAGCAGCCCATAATGCAGGGTTTTTCGACGCCGGTCTCGTCCAGGAATTTTGCACCGAGTTTTTTGCTGTACTTGGTGCCGAGCTTGAAGACCTGGCCGACTTCGATACCTTTCTTAAAGAGCAGCTTTTCGCCATTATGCGTATCACCTTCAACCGCATAGCGAATGTCAGCAACGATAATATTTTGGCCCTTGAGCGGGAAGTCTCTGTCCGGCACAACGTTTCTTGTATGGTAATCGGTCTTATTGGCACCGGTCACTCCCACCGACATCGCCGCGACCGCGTGGTCGATAATCATTTTCGAGACCTTGTCAACTATTCCCATCGGTCCGGCAAACCCTACTTTGGCGCCGGTAACTTTTTCGATAGTAGGCTCATCGGCCAATTCGGCATGCCCGCCGAAGGCGGGTTTGATCCTGTCCAGGGCTTCGCCCTGGCCACTAAGCGTCTGCGTTAATTTTTCTGGATTCAAATCGTGGTCGCCTCGTACCAACACCGCCACTGCATCATTTTCAGCGGCATAAATAAGAGTCTTGATCATATCTTTCGGCTGTGTTTTCAAAAAGGTGCATACGGATTCAATGCTGCCTATATTGGGGGTATGGACTTCCTGCATCGGCGGGAGATTCCTCGACTCGCTTCCCCTTCGACTTCGCTCAGAGCTAAAGGCTAATTCGCTCGTAATGACAGAGGGGGGCAGCGGGTCGACGGCTGCCCTTTCCAGGTTTGCCACGTATGAACCGTCCTCGGTATAAACGATTGTATCTTCGCCGGACTCGCAGGGCACAGTGAACTGGTGCGAGCCGGAGCCACCCATCTCGCCGACCTCAGCCTCTACAATGACGTATTCAAGACCGCAACGTTTGAAAATCCTACAATACGCATCGTACATTGCTTTATATGATTTATCCAGGCCTGCAGGGTTGGCATCAAAGCTGTAGGCATCCTTCATTATGAATTCACGTGACCGAATTGGGCCGAACCTCGGGCGGAACTCATCACGGAACTTATCGCTTATCTGGTAGAGGTTTATTGGTAGCTGCTTGTAGGACTTTATCTCGCCGGCAGCTATGTACGTAACCACCTCTTCAGCAGTGGGGCCTAAGACATTTCCTTTGCCGTGGCGGTCATCCAGGCGAAACATTGTGGGGCCATAATCGACACTACGGCCGGTCTTTTGCCAGAGCTCAAGCGGCTGCATAGAAGGCATGAGAATCTCCTGGGCTCCGGCTTTATTCATCCCCTCGCGGACGATTTCTATGATTTTGAGCAGGCTGCGCCAGCCTAACGGCAGGTAAGTGTACGTACCGCTGGCAACTCTGCGGATAAGCCCCGCTCGTATCATCAACTTGTGACTGGTTATCTCTGCATCAGCGGGTATTTCCTTGGTCGTTGGTATTAACATCTGACTGTATCGCATATTTCGTGCCTCGTATATCGTATATCGTATCTCGTATCTCGTAGCATGTATATAGCCCAAAATCGCGGTGCTTGCAAGCCCCGTTAGAAATTTTCGCTTTTTACCAAGTTAGCCCCGATGTGCATCGGGATGGCAGGGCCAGAAAAAAAAGATTGGCCAAAAATAAAAATTGTTGCAAATAGTCTTGGCAATTTTCTATCTTTCGGATAAAATTCATTGGTTCACGCCTGATTATTTTAGGAGCTATTTGGGAAATTTCGTTAGGTGCGCGATACTCAAATAAGATGGACTAACAAGATGAGGATTACTACGGATAATCGTAGGGATCCGGCTTCAAACACAGCAAGTTTGAATTTAGCAGCCGGCAGACGCCTAGGCAAGTACCGTCTGGAAAAACGCCTCGGCATAGGTGGGAGTTGTGAGGTCTGGAAGGCCAAAGACTGCGTAGAGGATATTTCCGTGACTTTGAAGATTCCTCTGGTTGGTGTTAATGGTGAACGCAACAACCAGAGTTTATTCCGAGAGATTCGGCTGGTCGCCAAGATGCGTCATCCACACATTTTGTCGGTTAAGAACGCTGACATCATTGACAGTTATGTTGTGTTGGCCACCGAGTTGTGTGTAGGAACTCTGGCTGACCGCTCCAAACCTATGTCGGCGCGTCGAATCATAGCAATTATAAGCCAGGTTCTCGATGGGCTTGCATACGCACACCGCAAACGTCTCGTGCACTGTGATGTTACACCGTCAAATATATTTCTGTTTCCTGATGGCCGAGCTGCGCTGGGAGATTTTGGGATTTGCCTCAGGCTTAAGGGACGCATGGCAACGGTTGATGATTTCGGCACCCCTGGATATGTCGCGCCAGAACAAGCATACGGCCACCCAACCTACCGCAGCGACTGCTTTTCCGCTGGGCTGATCCTTTACGAATATATCACAGGCTTTCTGCCTCGTTGGCCTTTTCGTTGGCCGCTTCGAGGCCACCATCGTCTGCGTGCACGGACCAGTCTGGTTTTTGTAAAGTTCATGCGAAAAACTTTGGCGGTTGATACCGGGCAACGTTTTGCCAATGCAGGACAGATGCTGACGGCCCTGCTTGAAGCAACGCCCAAGTCTCTGAGAAATGGTCCTAATCTTAAACTTAAGGATAGGAAAAAGAGCAACTGGTTGCAGGTGCGGCGCGAGACCTTCATCAAGCGATACCACAAAGTCTTTCCCGTGATTTTCCGATGCGTCCAATGCGGCGAACCAATAGCTGAGAGCATGTATGTATGCCCATGGTGTGGCAGCGAGCGAAATCGTTTTGACGGCAAAAGTCAATTCAGTTATATTTGTCCACGCTGTCATAAAGGTGTTTTGCCGGAGTGGCGTTTTTGTCCTTGGTGTTACGGACCTGGTTTTAAGTCCCCAAGCTCTAAGCGTTCGAGCGGTGTACACTATCAGGCGCGGTGCAAATACTGCGGTGGTAAACTGATGCGCTTCATGCGTTATTGCCCGTGGTGTCACAGGAAAGTAAAGCAGGCCTGGCAGGTCAGGCCCTTTCCCGAGATATGTGGCCGATGTGGCTGGTCGGTAGATTCGACTTTCTGGAATTACTGCCCATGGTGTAGACAAGACCTGAGGCCTTAATCAGCAAGTTGGTGAGTGAAAATGCGAAAAAATGGTATGGTTCAATCCTGGGTGGCAGCCTCAAGCGCAGCTTGGGGATGGCAAAGCTCCAAAAGCGGTGTAACCATCCCCAAATCCTTCGGATTTGAGGCTGCCACACACTATGGAGCCACAAATCAATGTTACACAGAATCTGTGCTGTTTGAACCATGCCGAAAAAGTCTAAAATTAAAAAGTAAAAAATCAAAATTGCCTGGCTACGGCGAAGCGCTTCGCCAAGACGAGCGGAGTTGCCGCTGTGCGGCAACGACTTCCTTAATTTTGCACTTTACACTTTGATTTCTAAATTTATTCCAATGTACATCGGGAAAGGATTCCAATGGCACATAAATTTATCAACCAAATCGAGCCGGGAGAGGTGATCGATGATATTTATATGATCAAAGAGCCGATTCTAAGAAGCACAACGCGAGGCGATTTATACATAGCGATGTTCCTCTGCGACCGTACCGGCCAATTGAATGGTCGGATGTGGCAGGCCACCGAGACGGCTTATAAGGCACTGCCAAAGCCGGGCTTTGTCCATATCCAGGGAAGAAGCGAGCTTTATCAAAATAATCTGCAAATCGTTGTTAATAACATCAGCGTTATTGATGCAAGCAAAGTCAGTCTTGAGGATTTTTTAGCTCGAACAGATAAAGACACTGGCAAGATGTTCGAGGAGGTGAAAAAGATCGTTGGCCGAATAAAAAATCCGCAGCTAAAGGCACTGGTGCAGGAATTTTTGGCTGATCCTGAACTGATGGAGAAATTCCACAATGCTCCAGGCGGGATTAAGCTACATCACGATTATCTCGGCGGTCTGCTGGAGCATACGCACAATATGATGCGGGTAGCTGTCGCGATACTTCCGTTGTACCCACAGGTGCAGGGCGATTTGGTTTTGGCTGGAATTTTTCTTCACGATATGGGCAAAACCGAAGAGCTTTCATACGATATGGCATTTACATACACCGACTCAGGCCAGCTGATTGGCCATATTACCCAAACTTTGCTTATGGTGAATAAAAAGGCTGATGCTCTGCAGGCAAAGGGCATGCAAATCGACCAGCAGATTTTAGATGCTCTCGGGCATATTATCCTGTCGCATCACGGTGAATATGAGTTCGGCTCACCGAAGCTACCGGCGACGCCGGAGGCCTTTATGGTCTATTACATTGACGATTTGGATGCCAAGCTGAGCCAAGTGACTACAGCAATCGAGAGCGAGCCAGGCGATTCAAACTGGACCACCTGGAAAAGGGCTCTGCAAACCCGGCTTTACAGGAAGCGCATCGAATAAACGCGAATTTAGAGGGAAAACCCCGATTAATTGTAGCCTGGCCGGGCTGCCCCCCAAATACATTAGCCCGACCAGGTCTTCGCTCACTGTTCCTATCGCAGTTGCCAATCTATTTGTGAGAAAATATAGATTAGTGGATAGGAGTAAGGAGCTTTTTTTTGAACAGTGTGACAACGTTGTGTCACAGCGAGCGAAAGAATCCAGTATTCAGATGCGAATATAGGCCTTACATTTTGAATTGATGATTGGATGATTTTGATTTATAATCAGCGAGTAGGAAAATCACATTATAATCACTCTGTTCGTTAGAATGGGTTGATATGAGAGGATTAAAGCCAGGATATGGATGCTCGCCGGTTGTATTTATGCTATTGACGTTAGTATGTATTTCGTGCCAGGCTGCGTCCAGCTCGAAAAAGAGGATAGAGATTTATAAGCAAAATCCCGCATATTGGCAGTACAACGGCAAACCGGTACTGTTGTTAGGTGGCAGCAAAGACGACAATCTATTTCAGATTCCCGACCTGAAAGAGCACCTGGACATGCTCAAGTCGGTGGGTGGCAACTACATCCGAAACACCATGAGTTCACGAAAGGATAAAGGTTTTGAAGCTCAGCCATTCAAGAAACTGCCCAACGGAAAATATGACCTTGACCAGTGGAACGATAAATACTGGAGGCGGTTCCACAATATGCTGAAATTGACACAAGAGCGTGACATTATCGTGCAAATAGAGGTCTGGGCGACCTTCGACTACTACCGCGAACACTGGGAAGTTAATCCTTTCAACCCAAAGAATAATATCAACTATATCGCTAAAGAAACCAAGCTGCCCATGCAGGTCAAGAGTCACCCTATCCGCACTGAGAACAACTTTTTCCGGTCGGTGCCAGCGGAAAGAAATCAAAAGAATGTGCTAAAATATCAGCAGCGTTTCGTTGACAAAATGCTTTCCTATTCGCTGCGATTTTGCAATGTCCTGTACTGTATGGACAATGAGACATCGGTAACACCGGAATGGGGAAAGTACTGGTCACAACATATCAAAGCCAAAGCCAAAGAGGCTGGCGTTACGGTTCACACCACTGAGATGTGGGACAAGTGGGACTTAGCTCATCCACAGCATTCTGCGACGTTTGACCATCCAGAGACCTATTCGTTTGTGGACATTTCGCAAAACAACCATCAAAAGGGACAAACACACTGGGACAATGCACAGCGACAGCGCAGACGGATAGCGGATAAAATTCGGCCGTTGAACAACACGAAAATCTACGGAGCGGACACCGGCAGGTATGGTAACGATAGAGATGCTATGGAGCGGTTCTGGCGGAATATTTTCGGCGGAATGGCATCGACAAGGTTCCATCGCCCACCTTCAGGGCTGGGGCTGAGTGACAAGGCGCGGGCCAATATCCGAAGTATGCGAATGCTCATGGACAAGATAGATATCTTCACGTGTGAGCCTCACAATGATTTACTTTCGGACAGGAAACCCAACGAAGCCTACTGCCTGGCCAATCCAGGTAAGGAGTACGCGGCCTATTTCCCAGATGGCGGTGAAATTACGCTGGATATCAGCGCGATGAAAAAGCCACTTACAACAAGGTGGCTGGATATTATGAAGTGTCAATGGTTGGATACCAAGCGCGTTGAGGCTAAGAGCCAGCTAAAATTGCGATGCCCATCGCGCGGATATTGGGCAGTTCTGGTCCAATAGCAGTGCTCTACTTATTTTCCTACGGCAGTTTTGCGCAAGGCTAAAAAACCCTAACGTCCCATAAATTTTCTCTTGATTTTTCTGCGCTGAGTTCATATACTGTAACTTGAGCCTTCTATTGGACTTATTGCGGAGCGGTGCCGCGGGAGAAATTATGACATATAAGCATTTCTGGTTCGGAAAGAACTTTTTCAGGAGGATATAATCATGGCAAAGCTAAAACTAAGATTTGAATGGTTGCTGGTGGTGCTTGCAGTCTTGATATTAGCGGGTACTTCGGCACAGGCCAAGACAGATAGCTTTTTCGTTGCTATCGGGCCGAATAATGAGTTTCTTGACGGTGGCGGCAGTGGTTATGGCGACGCCAAATGGCATTTCTACCGCAACAACGCCTGGTGGAGCCAGTGGTTTTACAGTGGCGCATACGATCCCAGCCGCAAGCAACTGATCGATGTCTCGCTGACCGTCGAGCCTCTGGAAGCCGACCAGCCATGTCTGGTACAGATAGCCTATAACTGGACCACGAGCGCGTGGTCACAGTTAGGCAGGAACCGGCCACCTCTGCTCGCCGATGTCAAAACTGCTGCTGACGAAGCGAAGTTCATCCAGCGTCGTATCTTCTTCAGCAGCCAGCTTGAATCCGGCAGCGAACCAATCACGGTTAAGAAGCATCTTGAAATCCCCTACTATAATCCGCAATGGGTCTCTATTAATGTGCGAGGCAGAAACTTTGTACTCTTAGACGGCTCTATTGACCACCGCTGCGCGGCGAAGGACAGCGGCGCCATTGCCGCTGCCTCCGAGCAGCAAGCGTCGTCAACAACCGGGGCCTGCTGTCTCCCCGATGGCAGTTGTCTGGACACAGATGAGCGGACCTGCCTCGCAGAAGATGGTACGTTCATGGGTGCTCACACTAACTGCAGGACCACCGATTGTACACAACCGCCGCCGCAAACCGAGGCCTGCTGCTGGCCGGACGGCAGTTGTGACGATATTGACCTGGATGAGTGTAGTGCCGAACGTGGGGAGCCGCAGGGCCCCGGAACAACCTGCGCAACGGTCTCTTGTCCGCAGCCGGAAACGGAGGCCTGCTGCTTTGATGACGGCAGTTGTGATGATTTGACCGAGCAGGAGTGCCTTGACAGGGGCGGTACACCCCAGGGCCCCAGAGCAACCTGCGCGACGACCAATTGCCCGCAACCACTAACGGAGGCCTGCTGCTGGCCGGACGGCAGTTGTGACGATATTGACCTGGATGAGTGTAGTGCCGAACGTGGGGAGCCGCAGGGCCCCGGAACAACCTGCGCGACGGTCTCTTGTCCACAGCCGCCAACGGAGGCCTGCTGTTTTGATGATGGCAGTTGTGCTGATTTGACCGAGCAGGACTGCCTTGACTGGGGACATCAGCCAATGGGCTACGGAACAACCTGCGCGACGATCACTTGTCCGCAGCCGGCAGCAACGGGGGCCTGCTGTCGTTATGTCAACAGTGTTTTTTGCGTGTGGGAGTGTCATAACGGGTACACAGCGGAGCAATGCTCCGGACTTGAGTGCGGAGAAGAGAGGATCTTCCTTGGCTATGGTAGTACCTGCGCAGAGTTCACTTGTTCATCCACGCCGCTGGAGGCTTGCTGTCTGGCTGATGGCAGTTGTCAGGCTTTGACTCCGCAGCAGTGCCTTGATAGCGGCGGCACGCCCCAGGGCCCGGCGACAGCGTGCCAGACGACACTTTGTCCGCAACCACCGCCGGAAACGCAGGCCTGCTGTCTGCTTGGCGTCGGTTGTTTGGATTTGCCGACGCCGGAGTGCATCTCCCGTGTCGGCACACCCCAGGGTCCGGGAACGAAGTGCCAGACCACTGAGTGTCCGTGTGCCTGCTGTTTTGACAACGGCAATTGTGAAGTTTTGACTCCGACACAGTGCGTTAATAAAGGCGGTAATCCGCTCTTGTGGGTTCCTTGCGCGCCGGATATTTGTCCGCAAACGCCGCCGGAAAGGCAGGCCTGCTGCTTTGATGACGGCAGTTGTGATGATTTGACCGAGCAGCAGTGCCTTAATAGTGGTGGCACGCCCCAGGGCCCGGGGACAGCGTGCCAGACGACTGTTTGTCCGCAGCCGCAGCCGGAAACGGAGGCCTGCTGTCTGCCGGACGGTAGTTGTGATGATTTGACCGAGCAGGACTGCCTTGACAGGGGCGGCATGCCCTTGGGTCCGGACGCTGGCTGCCTCGGTGATCGCAACGGCGACGGGATCGATGATGCCTGCGAACAGGTTCCCCCGCCGGAGCCGGGGGATTATCTGAAGTGGAGCCAGCCGCCTGTCGAGATCGACCCGACGTCGGAAGCGGGCATCTATCACGGCTGGGATGAGCAGTCAATCTATGGCTCTGCTCCAATACTGGCCGACGATTGGCTTTGCGGAGATAAGCGGCCGATAACCGACATCCACTGGTGGGGCTCTTTCCTCGGATGGACTCGCAGTGACCAGCTACCGCCGGTCGCACCGAAGGTCTTCCATATTGGTATCTGGACAGATGTACCTGCTGCAGGGGAACCGTTTAGTCACCCCGGCACCCTCATCTGGGAGAATTACTGCGAGAACTGGGCGTGGGATTTTGCTGGATACGACAAGGATCCACGTACGCCGCAACAGCCTATAAACGACGCATGCTTCCGGTTCAATCAGGTACTGCGGGCGGAGGAATGGTTCTATCAAGGTCCTACTGTAACCGGTTTAGTGGGGCATTATAGACTGGACGAGGAAGCCGGCAGTATCGCCCCCGATAGTGCCGGTCAGAACGACGGCATCCTCTATGGTAATCCCGTCTGGCAGCCGACCGCTGGCAAGATAGGCGGCGCGCTGGACTTCGACGGCGTGGATGACTATGTGGACTGCGGGAATGCTCCGATATTCGACATCACCAGCCAGATTACAGTCGCAGCCTGGGTAAATACGACCACGGTGCCTGCTGATTGGACAGGCATCGTCACTAAGGGTCACTTCGCATGGAGGCTTTCTACCGTCTTGAGCGAAAGAAGATTCCACTTCGCCGTTACCGGTGGGCCTCCTTGGTATTATGTTAACGGAAACACTGTGGTCGGCGCTGGCGAATGGCATCACGTCTGCGGAACGTATGACGGATCGGCGATTCGTATATATGTAGATGGTGTTGAAGACGGCAGTACGGCCTATAGCGGCGCGATAAGCACCAATAACTTCAACGTCTGGATTGGTGCAAACGCGGAAGTACCGGGGCGTGAATTCCATGGCTCAATCGACGACGTGCGGTTATACAACCAGGCGCTGAAACAGGATGAAATTTGGACTCTTTCTGGTGGCAATGGGAACGGGGGTGGTACGAGGATTTACTGGCTGAGCATTGCGGCAATCTATGACCCTGCTGAGGCCGCGCCGCAGTATCCGTGGGGTTGGAAGAACCGGCCACACTTCTTCAATGACGATGCGGTACGGATCATGAATCCTATAGCGCCCACACTTGGTGCCAACTGGCTCGACGGCGAGCCCATTACGTTCCAGGATGTTTCTTGGGATATGGCCTTCGAGCTGACCACCAATGAACTTGAGCCAGGCTCATCACCGGTAGATTTGAATCCGGATGGCGCGGTCAATTTCAGCGAGTTTGTTGTCATGGCAGGCCAGTGGCTCCAGAGTAGTCCGTAGTTTGGGCTTTTAAGCGGTTGATTTGTAACGACCAAGGCTGTGGGCAAGACAGCTCCCAGCCTTTCTTATTTTGCGTAAATCCGCTCGAATTGGAAATTGATTATCGACACCTTTAGGTTTATAATCGTCTATGGAAGATGGCAAAGTAATGTTTAGGTCTTTATGAATAAAGCGCAACAACCAGCGAAAATATACACGGTTAGCCAGGTCAATTCACTAATAAAAGAGATTCTGGAAAATAATCTGCCCGGGCGTTTGACAATTACCGGCGAGATAACAGACTTCAAGCACCACCATAGTGGGCATTGCTACTTATCACTCAAAGACGAATCCTCGCAACTGCCTTGTGTTATGTGGAAAAGCAAATTCAGCAAGCTCAAATTCCAGCCGGAAAACGGACTGGCAGTAATTGCGGATGGTTTCATCGACGTTTATTCTCCGCATGGTAAATATCAATTTTACGTTGAGTCTATGATACCTGCCGGCGTTGGAGCACTGCAGTTGGCTTTCGAGCAAATGGTAAAGAAACTTAAAGCCCAAGGGCTCTTTGATGAGGTGCATAAGAAAGCCATTCCAGCATATCCGAAAAGGATTGGGATATTGACCAGCGAGTCCGGGGCGGCGGTGCACGATATCACAGATAGCATTCGCCATCGCTGGCCTTGTGTTAAGTTGTTTTTGTATCCGGTGCTGGTCCAGGGTGAAGGAGCGGCTGAGCAAATAGCGATAGCTATAAGAGACATAAATAAGCGCAACGAAAAACTAAAGCTCGATGTTTTGATTGTTGGCCGGGGAGGCGGCTCACTGGAAGATTTGTGGGCCTTCAATGAAGAAGTCCTGGCCAGAGCTATTTTTGATTCGAAGATACCTATCATAAGTGCGGTTGGCCACGAGATCAATGTCACGGTGGCAGATTTAGTAGCTGACGCCAGAGCATCTACACCGACAAAAGCAGGTGTAGTAGCCGTTCCAGATATACAGGAAGTTTTGAGTGATTTGGCTAATAAACAAAGCAGACTGAACAATAGTATAAAAGCCCGGCTGGAATTGTCACAGCAGAACTTACAGACGATTTTGGCAAGCGCGGTATTTAGAAAGCCACTTTTGCTTGTTCGTAATGGCCAGCAACAAGCGGATGAGTTAACTGTTAAATTGACAAAGGTTATAAAAGAGCTGCTGGTTGAGTCAAGCAACAAGCTGCACGCCAGTTACCAGCAGATTGTCAAGATTGAACCGCATCGGCTTTTAGGAAAGAAAAAAGTAGATTTGAATGATTTGAAAAACCGTGCAAGGATTGCAATAAAAACTATTATTAGCGGCCGACAGATGCAACTTACAGCGCAAGCCAATCGCTTAGCAGCTTTAAATCCCAAATCGGTTCTGCAGAGAGGATACAGTATTACCATGAATAAAAAGACAGGTTTGTTAGTAAGGACTTTACAAGACGTTGAGGTTGGGAATTTGTTGACTACCGAGCTTGCAGATGAAAATTTAATTGAAAGTCAAGTGACGAAAAAGTAAAGAAGAAAAAGCCACAG
>CAYNKI010000036.1:0-20152 GCA_964397675.1 uncultured Pirellulales bacterium | reverse complement strand
GTTCAAGCTCTGAGCTAGGCAAAAAGAACTCACTCGCAACATCGTTACAGAACTTCTCAATTGAGATTTCCGCCCGCCAACCGCTAACACCAGTCTGGCCAAGCCAAATATGAACAAGTTCGTGAAGTAACGTGAATGACCATGCTGAATGAGCGTCTTGGTCATTTATTATCACGAATGGTGCTATATCGTCTGCTAGAGCGAATCCACGAAATGTTTCCACATCTATGGCAGTGTGATAGCTTCCAAGGTTACCAATGAGGAGGACGAATATTCCTGCCAGCTGAACTCTATCACGCAGCAACGTGAACGCATCTGAAGCAGAAGGCTGAGAACGAAATTCGGATATGTCAAGATGAATCGTCTCCTGGATGGATGATAAAACTGCGGATACTCCTTGAGACATACTCAAGGACCCAACAAATGGAAGAGGCTCTATATCCTCCTCGTCTTCAAGCAGAGCTCGAACCATACTCTGCCGAGCCTTTATATCTCGAATCATGGCATCTAACAACGCCTCATCAGCGTCTGAGTAATCCTCCGGAAGCGTTCGGAAATCTTGGCCGCGGTCGCCTTTTCGGGGTGGGGCTGACATGTAGAAGGTCAACAGTGGTCGGCGATATTGCTTTACCATCCTCGTAAGAAGCGATCGAGTAGGCTGATCGTCACCAGATTCCAAAGCAGCAAGTCGATCAACAGCGGATACACCTCGTGCTTGATGAAGATTAAGCTTCGTGGCAGCTTCCTCTAAGCTTAGACCTGCTGTTTCTCTAGCCCAACGTATTATGTCCTGATTTACTTTTGGCATCGGTGTTTCAGATATATTTCTTCATTTTACTAAATACCGTCAATTCAATCCAGGGCAAATCCTGCCGAATCTTAGGAGACCTTAGTTATTTCTCCATTTAATTGAGGTCTTTTCGTATCTCGCACAGAATAATGGTGGGCCAAACCCAACCCTACATTGTAAATACGATTCACTATTCACGAATAATTCGCCCCGGTTGTCGGCCTCCGCTGCTGTGGTTCCCCGCACCAAATGATCCCGCACCAATTTACGGCAGGGGCCTAATTCGTGCGGGACACGGCGGCAGCTACCTATTTCATGCGGGGCAAGTGTAATTATACTCGTTTTGGCAAAAACTGCAAAGAAAAAAAGACAGCGTTTGGCGGGTAGAACGAAAAGTAAAAAGTCCAAAGGTAAAAGGAAAAACACGGCGTCCATTGTTGCTGTGGATAGAGATTGCCGCGCTGCGCTCGCAATGACGAGTATCGAGCATCCAGCATCCCTTCGACACTTCGACGGTTCGACTTAGCTCACCGCAGGCATTGCTCAATGCAGGCTGGCACTCAGGACAGGCAAGAATCGAGTGTTTCTCTGTGTTCTCTCCGGCTACGGCTCGCTCCGCCGAGACGAGTGTGCCCTCTGTGGTTTTGTAACCATTCACGGGGAAAATATCGGGGAAAATATTCCGATTTTGGGCTTTATGGGCGATTTGTCCGACTACTTGGTAAAAAATCGCAAAAAAAACTTTACTAAATTACAAAAAATCCTTGAGTCTGATTGGCTGATTTGGTATAAATATACTTAATAAGGCTTGAGATTTTGCTCGTCCGGCCTGTTGGCGGCGAGTGGCCAAAGCATAGTTATTTTATTAACCTTTTTTGAACCCCGCCCGTCAAAGACGGGACGGGGAGAAGGAGAGGTATTATGTCTAAAAAAACTATCTATTTAATTGCTTCACTTCTTACCGTGTGCTTGTGCACGGGCGTGGCAGTCGCAGACTTAGAGGAGGGGCTGATCTCTCATTGGAAGATGGATGAGGGCGCCGGTGATATTGCCTACGACAGTGCTGGCACAAGCGACGGCCAATTGATGGGTATCGCCAACTGGATGGAAGGGTATCTAAATGAAGGCGTCGAGTTTAGAATAGGTTATCAAGCTGGAACAGGATCAGTGGGCTTTATCGCCTGTAAAACAGGTCCGGAATATGAACGTATCACAAATGCGATAACAGTATCGTGCTGGGTGTTACCCCACCCGGAAGCGCCTGGCCAAGCAAACTGGGTCTTCATGATCTTTAGGTCGGGGTCCTATAATGAATCCTTTCATTTGGGCTATAGGATAACCGCCAATGACATTGTATTCAGGACTACACTTCTCGACGCGAACGGAAATGCCGACACCGGGCATTTTGGAGCAGGAGCGGGGGCATTATTCGATGGCGGGTGGCATCATGTAGCCGGTACCTACGACGGCCTAACCAAGATCGTTTACTTGGATGGAGAAGAGATTGGTAGGACGGAGATCGTCGGAACTTTCGAGAAGGGCGCTGGGCGTGTGTTGATGAACTGCACCAGGGATATGGAAACACCTAATTGTGGTGCCGAGGTTCTCGATGATATACGCATATATGACCGGGCACTTTCGCCGGAGGAGGTTACTGAACTGGCCGGTGCCCGTGCAGGTATTCACGGGCAAAGCGACCAATCCCACTCCCATTGACCACAGTACGATTGAAGAAACATCCGTGCTTTTAGATTGGTGGTCTGCCAGGCGCGCAGAAGAGGACTGGGCCATATCCGACAGAGTTTATCTTAGTACCGACCGCGATGCCGTTGTGAACGGCGATGCCAGTGTTAAGATTGGCGAACCTGTCATCAGCGAGCTGGAGGTACAAGACCTAATACCCGGCAGCACGTACTACTGGCGTGTCGATGAAGTCTATGCGGACGGTCAGGTCATTCCTGGGTATATTTGGCAGTTTTTGGTCACTTCCAAGAAGGCCACTGCACCGGTGCCTGCAGACGGAACCCTGTATGCTGATCCGAACATTGTGCTATCCTGGACGGCCGGCCTGGGTGCGCAGTCACATGTGGTGCATATCGGCACAGATCAGAGCGCCGTCGCCAATGCCGTTATCGGCGATGGCGTGCTTGTCATTGGAACGACCTACTCTCCAGGTCCGCTTAATCTGGAGACCACCTACTACTGGCGCGTGGACGAGGTCGGCAAGGGCCTCTTTCTCGGTGACGTCTGGAGCTTTACCACAGGGCCGGATATCCCTGTCACGGATCCCGACCTTGTTGGTTATTGGACACTGGACGAAACACCGGATGATTTTATCATTGATGACTCCGGTCATCATCACCACGGCCAGGTGGTTGGTGGGCCCACCCTGGTTGATGATGTTGTCGGTGGCAAGGCACTGGAATTCAATGGCCAGAACCAATTCTGCAAATTGGGCAATTGGCTTCCATCCCAGAACCAATTGACCGTTGCTCTCCGGGTCAAATGGGCCGGCTCTACCGGCGTAAGTCAGGGACTCATCGCCAAGCGAAACACCTGGACGGTCTCGATGTGGACTTTGTGGGCGCAGGAGAACGGTCAGATCGTGTTTGAAATAAACAAGAATGAGGTTCTAAGTGAATCGATGGCTATGGATACCTGGGAGCATTGGGCTGTTACCGTTGGCGGGGCGTCGGGGCAAACGGTGATCTACCGCGACGGCCTCCAGGTAGCCAGCGGTTGGCAAGACTCTTTCAGCGATAATCCGACTACAAATCTCGTCCTGGGAGCCATGGAGTTCACAGGCGATGCATGTCGCAATCCGTTCAACGGTGCATTGGATGATGTACGTATCTACAGTAAGGTCCTGACAGCGGCTGAGATTCAACAGCTTTCCCGCATTGATCTGAATCAGGCCTGGAATCCAACGCCCTCATCAGGAGCAGCATCTAACCTGGGTCTTGGGCAGAACACTGTACTGTTGTCCTGGTCAGCGGGTGAGAAGGCCGCTCAGCACAAGGTCCTGTTCGGCTCCGAGCCGAACGCTTTGGTCGAGCTTGGCACGGTGAGTGAGCCGAGCATTGTCAGCCCGGTTGTTGATGTCAATGGCACCTACTTCTGGCAGGTGGACGAGATCAACACGGACGGAACGGTCACCGAAGGGCCTGTCTGGAAGCTTGTTATCGCCGACTGTGTGCTCGTAGATGACTTCGAGGGCTATATCGATGACGCCATCTGGTTTACGTGGAGCGATGGATTCGGTTGGAAGGAGCCGGCGCCCGGCAGCACAGGCAACGGGACCGGTTCGATGGTCGATATCAACGATGTCGCTCTCTCCGGCGATTACTCTATGAGTATTGCGTATGACAACACCGGCACGGGCAGCAATATACATGGCGATCCCATTACGGCCACGTATTCGGAGACACAGCGGACCTGGGCCAGCCCACAAGACTTGACTCAGGGAGGTTACAACGCCCTGGTTCTTTCTGTCCACGGCAGTTCCGGCAATGCTGCGGCGCCTTTGTATGTGGTTCTGGAAAGTGCCGGCCAGTCTGCTGTTATCTATCATGAGCTGCCGGATACTGTGGTGTTGACAGACGGTTGGAAAGAGTGGGCCATTAAGCTTGCCGGCATTACATCAGTGGACCTGACAGCCGTTACTAAAATGGTGATTGGTGTTGGTGATGCCAGTGCCGCCGGCGGCAGTGGGACTCTGCTGGTTGACCAGATTGTGTTAGTCAATTATGTGTTTGTCGAGCCAGCTGAACCCGACAGCGCTGCTCTGGCAGGTCAGTGGAACTTTGAAGGCAATTTCGAGGATAGCTCCGGCAATGCTCGTCACGGTACTGCAATGGGTGAGCCCAATTTTGTAGCGGGCAAGGTTGGCCAGGCCATTAGCCTTGATGGCATCGGCGACTATGTGGAGATAACCGGCTACAAGGGTATTCTCGGCCCGAATGCTGTTACTGTGACTGCCTGGATCAATACGATTAGCACTGAAACCGGCACAATTGTAAACTGGGGCACACAGTCAAATGGTCAAAGGGTAGACTTTCGTGTCAACGCTGATAGGCTACGCGTGGAGCATGGAGGCGGCAACATTCAGGGAGACACCAATGTGAACGACGGTAGCTGGCACCATGTTGCAGTGACCGTTCAAGAGAACGCCACGATTTCGTATCCGGAGGTGATACTTTACCTTGACGGTATAGATGACACGAGACCCGGTACAGACCCGGATATGTTCAATATCATCGCTAATGTAGACGTCAGCATAGGCTATCGCGCTACCAACAACGACAGATTCTTCATGGGTCAGATTGACGATGTCCGTATCTACGACTATGCTCTGTCGCGCGCTGAGGTTGGCTGGCTTGCTGGCCTGACTAAGCCGTTTTAACGGCCTACGGCAGACTCGATGAGAAGCTATGGCCGCAGCCATAATCAGTGACGTGGCTTATGGTGAAAAGGAGATAGCAGGACCCAGGCAAAAATTGGCCCAGTTTTTGCTTGATTTTGGGCTTCAAGAAGAGTATGTTTGTTTTTCAGTCCTGCTTGTAAAGAAATTGGGATGTAGTCATGGAGAAACAAAGAGGATTTACCTTAATAGAGCTCTTGGTGGTAATCGCCATTATTGCACTATTGATGGCGATATTAATGCCGGCACTGCATAGAGCCAGAGAGCAGGGCATGCGGGTAGCCTGTCTTAACAATCTCAAGCAGTTAACCCTCGCGTGGATAATGTACGCCGATGATAACGATGGCAAGATTTGTGCTGCCAACATAGGTCATTCAGATTATGGTTGGGTTGCTGCGATGGACGTGTCGGACAGCATAGAAAAACAGATAGAGGCTATGAAGGCGGGAATGCTGTACAAATACTGCAGTAACTTAAAAGCTTATAAGTGCCCCACCGGTATACGCGGGGAGATGCGGACGTACTCTATAGTCAGCTCTATGAACACTATTCCGGGAGGGTCATGGAAAGGGACAGTGCTTAAAAACAAGATGCAGATTCGCAGACCCGCCCAGAGAGTCGTTTTTGTTGACGAAGGCCGGATAAGCAACTTCGCTTTTTCAGTTTATTATAAACAGCCGAGCTGGCGGGACCGACCTCCGTTGCGACACGGCAACGGGACAAACTTCTCTTTGGCGGATGGCCGTAGTGAATACTGGAAGTGGAAAGACCCGCGCACTGTAGATTATGGCAACCAGGTCGCGGGCACTGACGCTCGTCAGCCCGGCAATCCAGACCTGCACAGAGTGCAGAAGGGAGTATGGGGGAAATTAGATTATACACCGAGCCAATAGCGAACATGGTTTTTTTCCTACTTACTGATCTTCACGCCGGACACAGCCGTCAAAGTCGAAGTCACCTGGTACTACGGGGTCGAGGTGGGCAACACCGATCGCATCCTCGCCACAGCCAGAATAGAACAGGTACAGCACACCATCAATATCCTCGAACACATAAGGGTCTCGCAACTGGTTGACGTTTTCCGGGGCATGGCCACCCTTCGAGGGTTCAGGAGGAAATTGGCCGCCCTCCCATCCGGGTTCTGCCTCAAGGATTTCCTCCGGCGGGTATGTCGAGTCCCACAAATCATAGCTGCCGACGCTCAGGTCGATTGTGGACATTTGAATTCGCTCAGGCGTATCGCCTATGCGGCTGTAAAAAACCTGCAGCGTATCGCCAGTTAAATGCACAGCAGTGTGGCGTATCCTTCCGGAAAACCCGGCATCGCCGAGATCATCCTGGAAGGGGTCGTTGAAGCTTTTGATCCACAGGTCGTCTCCAAAGTCGAAGCCTCGAGGAGGCGTCCACGGATTGTCCGCGTCAAGCGCGCTGTACAGATCGGCACCGTTGTCGAGGGCATACAGGTTGTCGTTGTAGCTGAACACGCGAAAGTAGGAACCCCCTAAAACAACCGGCTCAATGTTACCGTTGAAATCCAGGCCATACTCCGACGTTGCAACAAAACTATTCTGGCCTACAGAGCTGCCACCGTACATGGTCGGACCATGGAAGTACAATATGATTCGCTGGTTTTCGTCGTGTGCGAAAACGTCGGGCGAGGCGATGTGATTGTAAATAGTGATTCCGTTGCCGAGGTCAATCTCGGAATTACCGAGGTCAAGCACGCCTCGTTCACCTACGTTCACCTCCGAACCTATCCGGTACAGTTGCCAGGGACCCTCAAGGTGCTCGGCCCAAGCCATCCGGATATATCCGCCGCGGTGGTGGTGTTCGGCAAAGTACATATAGTAAACGGCATCGGGGTCGGTTCGGTTCTCGGGCGCAATCCAGTCCGGAACGCGAATCACCGATGGGCCGTTGATATTGTCGCCCTCAACGCCGACACCAACCGCTTCAAACATATCCTGGTCGATAATCGGCTGGCTGCCGTTGAGCCGAGTAACAATGTAAGCAACCGACAGCGGAGGCACGTATCCTTCAGGATAGACCGTAACCGTCACTACATCACCGGAACTTTTCTCACCGTCAGTAGAATAAAGGAACAGGACATAATCTCCAGCCGTGTCGAATGTCGCAATCGAATCTTCAACTTTATTATTATCGAAATATACCGTTGACCCATCCGGTTGGCTTTGCACCGACCAGGTTATATCTAAATATCCATTGGGGTCTCCTATACCATCGTCTGTAACTGTGCCGTCCAGTTTGACGGCATAATCCGGCAGTATAAGGGTTTTATCTTCGCCGGCATCAACCACCGGCGGGATGTTCTCGCCGGGACCAAATGCCGTTACCATGGTTTTGCCTGCATCATAAACTGCGCAAATCGTACCTAAGCCACCATAGCCGATAATTATCGGTGGCTCCTGGCTGACATAATCATTGATAGTCGAGACTGCATCACCGGCTATTATCAACACACCATCGTATATGTCTATCAGGGCGGTACCTATGTCGGTTTGATTTTTGCCAATAGTCAGGCCGCCAGTACCTACCTCAACGGTTCCGCCACGCAGATATATGGTTCCGAAGCTGCCTGTGTGGTAGGCCAGATTTAGATACCCGTCGCCGGCTGTGCATAAATAACCGCCGCTTATGTCAATAGTGGCGTCACCATACCGTCCAACCTCTATATCCTCTCTTCCGATGATGCATGTGCCGAGGTCACTGATATAAAGCGTTCCAATCTCTCCGCCCGGCGACTTGCGAGCGATACGCAAATCACCATATACATCGAGTGTTGCGCCGCCGGTTACCGTCAGCTCACCAAGCATATTCGGATTATAAGCAATCTGGAGTTGCTTGCATTGACCGATGCCTCCATCAAGTCTCGGCCAGGTAAGAGCAGTCAGATTTTCTATGATGGCGTTGTCCCCGGCATCTGGCAGGCCGTTATCCCAGTTGTTCGCATCACTCCAGTTACCGGTTGATGCCTCGTTAGTCCAGTATGTGTCCGCACGGGCGCTTCCAAGGGTCGCTGCCACAACCAGCATTAACAGAACACTTCTCACGGCTGTTTCCTTCCCCCGGGGATCAGATGCAGAATCGCAGTTGGCATGTCACACCTCCAACAAGTACACTCAGTCAAAATAACAACACACTTCACACTTGCTATTGTACTAAATATCTCCTCAAATTTCAATATTTTTCCTGCATGCAATTGCTTAGCGGTGGTATTTCCCGTATCGTCGGGATAATGCCGGGGGATTGCTGGAAATGCAAATTGAGCAGGAAATTCTTTGCCCCACAGGTTGCCGTGGCATTCCGTTGAAATAAACGGACTTGGTGGCTATAAAAGATATGTCAGATGCGTGCAACTATTTTATTTGGCCTCCAAGCGGTCCTCATTGAGAATATCGCCATCGACACCGTAATGTCGAAAGGCCAATGTAGGTTTGCCTTCTGAGCGGCCAACTATGACGGCGAGGAATCCACCGATCACGTTTAAGTACCGGTGCTCAGGCAATTTCTCATCATTGCTCCAGCCACCAGAATGTTCATTACTCGCTGGCCCACAGGAGTATTCACGCACGCCTGTTTTTGCATCCACCGATACGTATTGCCAGTGACGGTCTCCACAGATAACGTACATATTCTTCTGTTTTGAGATAAACTGCCTCAGCTCATTACCTTCATGTGCAAAATCTACGTTTGAGTGGTTGTCATGTTTATTCGTTCGATCAGGTCCCACAAGCGGTGTCGGACTAATCAAAATACGAAACGTGGCGTCTGATTGCCGGACAGTCTGCTTGAACCATGCTTTCTGCTGTTTGCCCCAGATTGTTTTATCGGGGCCATCTGGCATCGTATTGGGACTGCGAAAATCACGTCCCTCGACCAGCCAGATCTGCAGGTCCTTGCCCCATCGAAAGGTTCGCCAGGTTCGCTCACCCATCGGCACTTGCTCCAGGAATACCGCTTGGCCTTGCTCGAATGTAAAATCCCCCATAAATCTCGTTTCCATACCGGGCCAGCAATCGTTCCTCCAGGTGTCATGGTCATCCTTGATGAAATAGCTGGTAACCTGGCGATGAAATTCGATGTTGGTGGGGAGGCTATATGTTCTTTGCCAGTGCCAACGGGCCAGATCAATCGTTTTGGCCAACTTGTCGTAATAGATTATGTCACCGGTATGGGCAAAGAAGCTCGGATCAAGTTTAAGCATCGCAGGATATATCTTAAAACCTCCACCAGGAGCATCTTGATCGGGATAAGCTTGACCTGTTGAGACCGTGAAGACAATCCGCTCAGGCTGCTCGGCACATGGGGCTGTTCTAAATCCGCCGGCTACAGCTTGTCCTTTCGTCCATCCGAAGCACGCTTTGGCCTCCGCACGTACCTGATATCTGGAATTACCTTTGAGGTTGGTCAATCGGAACTGATGAGTGTAATCGCTCTTAGGGTCGACTGCCTCCCATTTGGTGGCGTGCCAATCGGAAGCTCCTTCTATCTTGTACAGAATCCTAACTTTTCCCGATGCCCCCGGCACAGCCCCTTCAATGGTGTGGATTGTAGAACCATCAGGAAAGTTAACGACAGTGGCCAGATTAGGTCTTCCCTTGGGTTTCTCGATTAGTTCGCTGGTATTAGGATCACGATAAAGAATCTCGGGCATAGGAGCTCCTAATCCCACACGCTCTGGATGGTGTGTCAGACGGGTCCAAACGATCGCTGCATTGTCTGTCACTTCGCCGATTCTAATACCGGTGGCTTGATATGGTCCGTCTGAAAGACCACTGGTGCAACCATAAATTGTAAAAAGGAAGGTCATAGTTATCGCCTTTGTGATAAGTTTCAAAATCATAATCATATCCTTTCATAGACAAGATTTATCATGGATTTCTATTATTCTCGACGTTCGAGTTTAGCTGTTTCTCAGCAATATGTCACGAAAATTTCATCCCTATTGGCCGTTTTTTTTATCACAAGGTTACCATATCTCTTTGCCCGCTTACCTCATTCGATCTTTCCAATAGGCAAATCGGCATTGGGCAAAATAGCTGCTCTGTCCATTCCTGAGAATTTAAGGATTTTCCTTGAGTCTGAGTGGCTGATTTGGTATAAATATACTTGATGAAGCAAATGCGTGGTCGTAGGGTGAGATTTCTGCTGTAGAATCAAGGTTTTTCGTTTCAATTAACGGCTAATATTGAGTTTTTGAAGGAAGGAAGGAGGTAGAGCCAAATCCTAAAAAGTTGTATTAAATTGCCGCAGAATCTTGTAGGAGTATGAATTAGCTATTTTGTTGGAGGTTTTCTGACATTTTTAGTGCTCCGGCCGGTTTTTGGGGATCTTGCTTAGATGCTAGTTAGAAAAACAAATAGTGGCGAATGTCAGGTCACTAAAATACTCAACAATTAACTTTTTGTAGGAGGTTTTATTATGAAATCACGTATTATTTTGAGTCTCGTTTTCAGCTTGTTGTTAACGGGGTCGTTGTCCGCTGAAAACAAGATCTTTACCCAGGCTGTCAACAACCTGTGGAGCAATCCCGCTAACTGGGATCTAGGTATACCGGGTCCGGATGATACAGCTAGGATCCAAGGTGGTGTAACCTGTGTTGTTGACTATGCTGCTCCGCCTATCGAACACATCAACATAAGAACTGGTGGGAATGTCCTGCGGTTGGTGGATGGCGCGCACTTGGTTTCTAACGACTGGGCCGTTATCAGTCTAAATGGTGCTACTCCAGACAATCGTGATGTAATGGAGATCCTGGGGGGGGTGTTTGATTGCCATTCCCATTTTAGGGTCTCAGATGACACAGCCGCCCTTTTGGTGATCGACTACGACGGTGTTTTCAATCTCCACGATGTGGAGTTTCGCGTGGGCCACGATGATGGCGGTGATGGGATCGCGGAACTGCGGGGCGGTTCCTTGAATCTCCTGGATGGAGTGAATGCACTTCCGTTGGTCTTCCGTAATGGCAAAGATGCAAAGGCCCATATGGACTTCTCCGGGGGTGTGATGACGATGGCGTACTCGGATGAACGTCTCGCGTTTATCAACGACCACATTGCCGATGGTACGATTACGGCCTACTACGATTTCCCAGCAAATCTAGCAGATTACGATTTCGACCTAGGACATGCTGTGGGTACAGTGCTCGTGGATACCGGCGACGCCAACGATTATATTCACGTCAGGGGATTGCATCCCTTTAATCCCGTACCAGCGGACAGTACCAGTGTTGTCTATGGCCTCATTACCTTGGAATGGACCGTGGATGCCGGTACGGCCGTGGATGTTTGGTTCACCGACGATGTGGACAAGATCTACGCGGGCAATCCCGATGCCCTACTGATCGCCAAGCAAGCCATTACCTCTGTTCAGATCAATGCGAAGAAGAACACTCGGTACTTCTGGGCGGTGGATACCTATGCTCCCGGAGCGGCCGAACCCAATTGGGGCCCTGTGTTTGATTTCTTGGCTTTAGAGAATTTCCCGCCAGAGGTGACAGCAGGAGAGGATGTATTGACCTGGCTCGAAAACGGCAGCGTAACGGTCACACTGGCCGGAACCGTGAATGAAACTGCGGATACGATCTGGACCGTGATTTCCGAACCCAATGATCCCAACAATCCCAAGGCTGACATCGCCGATCCCACGGTCTTGAACACGACCATCACCCTATCTGCTCTTGGTGAGTATGTTCTGCAGTTGGACGCCAATGATGGCGAATTGGATGCCGTACCGAGTCAGATGACGATCAATGTCTATGCGGACGGCTGTCTGGCGGCCCAGTCACTGCCGGATTATGTTGGTCTGCCGGGCGATATCGACCAGGACTGTGACGTGGACCAGGATGATCTGGATCTACTCATGGCGGATTGGCTCAAGTGTGTTTCACTTGGCGAGTGTGATCCCAATGATCCGAATGTCCTGTAACAACTTGTGATGTTTTATGCAGATGGATCCTGAATAATCAGGATCCCTTTTGTGCAAGTTATAAAAATGCGCTTTGGATTACTTATCAGCTCAGAAAGGATTAAGATAATGAAAAAGATACCATGTTCGTTTCTCAGGTTGTTATTCGTTTTGGGCCTTCTCTTGCCGAATCGTCTCACGGCTTCGGTCGAATATAATGCAAAGATCCCGCAGTTGGTGTTCGCGGCGCAGGAACTCAACGATGCATTAAAAGAAGCGGGGCGTGACGAGCTGCAGATTACGTTGATCGTTAAGTCAAATGAGGCGTCGCCGGAATCGTTTCAAATCCGGACAGTTGGACCGAATCAGATAGAGGTGACTGGCACGGATGTAAATGGGACCATGTATGGAGCCATTGAAGTGGCCGAATTCTTGAAGCTTGGTATTCCAGTTGAAAATGTCAGCCGCACGCCACTGGTGAAGAAGCGCGGGCTTAAAATGAATATCCCGTGGGATTGTCGTACGCCTTCGTATTGCGACAAGGGAAGTGCAGCTCAGAATAACATCATAAATGTCTGGGATTTTAAAGGCTTCTGGAAGCCTTATTTCGATGACATGGCTCGTTATCGGTACAATGTGTTGAGCTTATGGAGCACCCATGCTTACCCTAACCTAGTCAAGGTTCCAGGATTTGAAGATTGTGCGATGCCTGACGTCTATCGTGTTAAAGAGAAACTTCTTCATCCCAAATTTGACGGCAAGATTCGACCTGATTTGGATGCGAACGGAGACGACGAAGTAACACCCGAAGACGGTACGATGACGCTGGTCAAACGCATGACTATCGACGAGAAAATCGCGCACTGGAAGCAGGTATTCCAATACGCTGAGGATCGCGGTATTGAAATTTATCTGTTCCATTGGGACGTCTATGTCAATGGTTCAGAGGGGAAATATGGCATCACCCCGGATCAGACAAACCCCAAAACAATTGCCTATGTACGTGCGAGTGTGAAAGAGACGCTCTTGACTTACCCTCAAATTAAAGGGATCGGCATAACCTCTGGGGAAGATGACAGACGCGAATTGGACAATACGCCTGACTCGACCGAAAACTATATCTTCAAAACGTATGGCCTAGGCATTATGGACGCGCAGGCTGATCCCAGATGGAAGGATCGCGACTTTCGGTTTATTTGGCGTAGGCACGGCACGGGATATTCTTGGGCTAAAGATGCCATGAAAAATTATACGGGCGGCGTAATGGACACCAGTACGAAGTATTCAGTCGCCCATATGTATTCGTCGCGGAGGCCCCAGGAGTGGGAACGTCGTATTGTAGGTGAAGACTGGCTCAACGATTACAAGGCTTGGCTCAACCTGCGTAATGACGATATTTTCATGCATCGTTTTGGCAGTCCCGATTATGCGCGCGAGTTTATTAAAAATATGCCGCATGAACATATACGCGGCTTTTATATGGGCTCAGACGGTTATTTCTGGGGGCGTGAGTTTATTTCCAAGGAACCGAAGCTGGCTGGGTGCTTGGAGATCGATAAGCATTGGTACAATTTCCAAATGTTCGGCGAGATGGCTTATAACAATGAGCTCGATGACAACTATTGGAAAGCGGTCCTGAAATACCGGTTCGGCTTAAGTAACGACGCCAATGTCGACCTTCTTTTCAACGCCTGGGAGACCGTTTCGGAGGTTGTTCCACAGTTGAACAGGTCTGTCTGGGCTGCAACAGATGGAGATTTCGCTCCAGAAATGTGCCAGGGCGATTCGTTCCTGAGCATGGACAATTACTACTTTGATCGTAAGCCAATGGTAATGCGTGACCCTCCTCCTGCAGGGGAAGAACATTGTATCTCCGTAACAAAATGGGCCGAGAATATTGTCGCCGGGAAAGATGCTAATCCAGGTAAGAAACTCACACCGCTGGAAGTGGCAGATAAGCTGGATGGATATGCGCAGACTGCGCTGGACGCGCTTCCAAGCTTGGAGGCACAGATTGGTGGCAATGTAGAGTTGAAGGAAGTGCTTCTGGATATAAAAAGCATGGCCTATCTTGGCCAGTATTATGCCGATAAACAGCGGTGCGCAGCCAAACTGATGGTCTATCGGTTAGGTGGGCGGCAGGACGAAAGCTGGCACGAGCAGGCGGTGAAGCACATTGAGGACTCGAGAGACCATTGGAAACAGTATGCGGACGTCTTGGAGTCCCATTACCATACTTCATTGCACGCCAAGACCGGCTGGTTCAGGTGGTACGAGACTTTGAAGAAAGTGGAGGACGAGGTTGAAAGGGTGAAAGGCGAGGGGGCCCTTCCTGTCATCGAGTTTGTGGATCTGGCAGATGGTGACACATTCAACATCGGAGAAAGCCTTGAAGTTAAGGTAAATGCGACTGCTGCAAATGGCATTGATAAAGTGAAACTTTATCTCAACGGCCTGGTTTTGGATGGTGCAAAAGGAGGTAACCCATACGTTTGGAACGGTTCAACCGATGATCTTCTGAAAAATCTGCAGAAGGATTGGTATTCTTTGAAGGCTGTGGCCGTGGACGGTATCGGTTTTGTCACGGAGAAAGAGATCTACATCAATGTGGGCAATGCTTCGGGAGACAAGGAAGACTGGAAGTTCGAGACTTACGCTGTAATCTTACGAGATGGTAAATCCTTTACTTCTGGTCATGGTGATACCGAGGAAGAGATAGACGACGATGAGGTCCAGATACAATGGGACAAACTGGAAGCCAAATTTCTGTATAACAGTTCTGGAAAGATAATACTCAGAGACCAATTTCTGGGTGTCATTGTCTTCAAGTCGTATTCGAAGGTTGATCCGGGGCCTAGGCGTTGCGAGTTCAAAGATGGGGCAATTGCTTCTTATAACCTTATAGAGCCAGTAAGTGTCCTTTGGTCATCCAGAAGGTGGGATGCTGACGATCAAAAATTTAAAGACAAAGCGCCGATTGATAAGGGATTCACAGGTCCTTTCGAATTTGTAGTCACTCGAGGCAAAAAAATGGCAATCACTGGCATCAGAAATGGCAAACGACAAGTTGCCTGGTTTGAGAATCCAAATTATGAGGATTGGACAGGTCGATTCGAATCGACCAGCGCAGCCTCAGAAATCACGCCGGTTACAGAAATCTCGCCGGTTACACTACAGGCCGGTGTTCTCACCGATTTTTATCCTGACAGTAAGGTCAGACCCAAGAATAACCCTTATCCGTTAACCATCACTGATCTGGGTAACACGCCTCCCACCGTAAGCACCACAGATCGCTCCAAAGATGTTCCAGGTTTGACCGGTTCATTTAGAGCTGGAGATGCTGGCGACGGGTCTTTTGTTCTCACGCTTGACGGCAGAAGCGATGAAACGACTAATTGGGTTTCGGATACCTGGTCAGGCGGAGCCTCGCATCCAGTTAAGGGGAGCGAAACAGGGCTTGGAATCGATGACACTGTTGGAGCCCAAAAAGTAAGTGATGGCGAAGCAATTGTTTGGTCGTTCGACCTCAGTCTGCTCAACCTTGATCCTGGCGAGTCTCTGGTTATGACGGCTGCCGACTTTGGCGGAATAGATGAAGGTGAGCATGCTAAGTTCTGGCGACTCACAGGAAATGCGGGCAGGTCAGGTGCTGGAACACTGATTGCGACAGGAGGATCCTGGACCGGAGAAATCACGATTTCCGATGGTGATGAATTCGCATTAACGGATGATGGTCGCCTTCGGTCTTTGACCTTAAATATTATTTCCGATACGTCGCCGGCTGGGATGTCACTATAAGTTATCGCCCCTCAAGTGGTGACAGGTTTTTCATGGGTCAGATTGATGATGTCCGCATCTACGAGCGGGTGTTGTCACAAGAGGAGATTTCGTGGCTTGCCGGCCGGACTCAGCCGTTTGACAAGCCGTTTTGAATAGTTCGTCCTGGCGAAGTATTTCGAGATACATCGGGATATGCAGTAGGTTGCTTCAGTCGAGTTCCTTAATGTAAATGTTAGCGAACTGAATAGGGTCGCCGTGATGTTGTAGTGCAATGGGGCCGCGTTCTGGTATCTCCGGTAGCTGAGCATCGCGAATTACTGTTTTGCCATTGACGAGTACAGTGACACGGTCACCAATAGCGGTAATTTCAAAGCGGTTCCATTGGCCGACCGGGTTGTCTGCGTTCAGAATGGGCGTTGCAGCCCTTCGCACTTCCGACGGCATATTCTTGTCCTTGCGATATCCCCAGATTTCACCTGAGCCGACCGGCCAATTCCAGATGTTGAGCTGGCTCTTGGAAGTGCCGCGCAGATAAATGCCGCTATCGCCCGCATCAAGCACAGAAACGGTCAACGGCTTACCGTCCGAATCGGTAGCCTGCGAACCATCGGGAAGAACCACAGGGACGTGGTCAATTTTAGGTTTGGCTGGCAGGCGCCAGTCCACGATAAGAATGAAATTTCTAAATTCCTGTTCGGTCCACAAGTTTCTGTCATCTCCCTGGGCTTCGCTCTTGCCGTCATAGTCCAGAATCCAATTCTTAGCCTGCCAGTGTCCTTTATTGCCTGTGACCTGCTTGAAGCCGCGAAGGTCCAGGCCGTTGTATAGCGGACGAAAGCCTCGGCTTTCTTGAGCGACTACATCAGCAGGTGGATTGGAGCTGGGCAGCTCGCAAATACGGATGTTGCGGAAATGGGCCTCGCCGCCCTCTGATTCGAGGCAGATATACCCTTTGCGTGGATTACAGTAATAGCCACGAGTGACAACTTTCCCATTGACCGCCAGTGTAACCATGCCATCTCGACACTCGATACGATAATGGTTCCACTGGCCGGCTGGTTTGCATCGCCACTCTGCAGGGAAAGAGCGCATTCCGCCCTTTGAATGTGGCTTGTCTGCTGTCATGGTGGCGCCTTGAATGGCAAATACGTCACCATGGCTGGTGTAATTTTCAGTATTTTGGCCATCCATTATCTGCACTTCGATAGCACGTGTGAAAGGTTTTCCTACGACAGGCAATGCATCGGAATGAATGAATAAGCCGGCGTTGCCGCCCTTTTTCATGTGGCGCCACTCTAATTCGAGGATGTAGTTTTCGTATTGTTTTTCGCTGCGCAGCACGCCGGTCGGAATTCCGCTGCAGATGATCATGCTATCCCGAACCGTCCAGGTTTCCGGCGCGCAGTTGACGTTTACCCAGCCTTCAAGATTTTTGCCATTAAATAAAGGCGCAAACTCATCGTCGGCTGCTTGTAAAGCAGTTGCGCCACTTATGCTTACGGCAAATCCTACCATCACAATTACAGAGATAATACTAACCCGTTTCATCGTAAGGACTCCTTTATAAATGGTTATAGCTTATAGATCACGAGTCTTTATAATACTTGAAACTGTTGTGCAATGCCAACATATTTTGTAAATGGAATGAAAGGAATAAACATGGATGGGCAAACAAGAAGAGAATTTCTTAAGACAGCAAGTTTTGCAGCGGCTTCGGCAGGAGTGACTTCGTTACTGCCGAGCTGTGCGAGTATAGACCAAATAACGGCAGCCCGAAAAAGGCCGAACATTATTTTCATTTTGGCTGACGATTTAGGCTATGGAGACCTCGGCTGCTACGGGCAGAACAAAATCAAGACGCCGAACATAGATAAAATGGCAGCAGAAGGCATGCGCTTTACCGACCACTATGCAGGCAGCACGGTTTGTGCACCGTCACGTTGTTCGCTGATGACAGGTCTGCACACCGGTCATTGCTACATCCGTGGTAATAAAGAGGTCAAGCCCATGGGCCAATGGCCGCTTCCACCAGAGACTGTCACCGTGGCTAAGCTGATGAAAAAGGCCGGCTATACTACGGCTCTTATCGGCAAGTGGGGTTTGGGTGGGCCCGGCTCCACAGGCATACCCAACAAACAAGGCTTTGGCTACTTTTACGGTTATTTGTGTCAGCGACATGCTCACAACTACTATCCGGAGCTCCTCTTTAGAAATGAAGAAAGAGTTCCATTGAAAGGCAATAAAATTGCGAATCCTCGGCCTGATGGTGCCGGCATGGCTATCGAGCGAGCGCAATATTCTCACGATTTGTGCACCAAGGAGGCATTAGTTTTCCTTGAACAAAACAGGGATAGGCCCTTTTTCCTTTACCTTGCCTTTACAATTCCGCACGCCAACAACGAGGCTGGAAATAAGGGTATGGAAGTGCCTTCGCTTGGCCAATATGCCGACAAGGATTGGCCTGAGCCGCAGAAGGGCCATGCAGCAATGATAACGAGGATGGACCGTGACATCGGCAGACTATTTGAAAAGCTCAAGGAGCTCGGCATAGATGATGATACCTTAGTGATATTCACAAGTGACAATGGCCCCCACCGCGAAGGTGGAAACAATCCAGATTTCAACGATAGCAACGGTCCACTACGGGGAATCAAGCGTGACTTATACGAAGGTGGCATTCGAGTGCCGATGATAGCCCGCTGGCCAGGAAAGGTAAGAGCAGGTTCCGTCAGCAATCATGTATCAGCATTCTGGGATTTTCTGCCGAGTTGTTGCGAGCTGGCTGATATAAAAAACCCAAAGGGCCTTGATGGTATCTCGATGGTACCAACACTTTGGGGCCAGAAACAAAAGCAGAACAAGCACGAGTTTCTATACTGGGAGTTCCATGCCCAAGGCAAAAAGCAAGCTGTGCGGATGGGTAACTGGAAGGGTGTTCGGCTGAACGTAGAGAAAAATCCGGATGGGCCGATAGAGCTTTACAACCTGAAGGAAGACATCGGTGAAAAGCACAATGTTGCCGACCAACATCCGGAAATTGTTGCGAAGATTGCAAACTATATGAAGACAGCGCAAACGCCTTCTGAATATTGGCCCATGCCAGAGTAGCAAAAGAATAACCGTCCATACAAGAGAGAGGATAGGAAGGATTTGATGATAAAGTATCATGATTCTACGAAAAGATACCGAGTAATTTGCCTTTGGACAATCCAGCTAAGGTACCTGTGTTTGTTCACTTTGCTTGCAATTATGGTTATGTTTTCAAGCGGTGTTTCTGCAAAGGGGAAAAAACTCGATGGGAAGATACCATCTCCGAAAAATGTTTTCACACAGCAGGTTCCGGTTCAGGTGAACGGCGTGTTTCCGAAGATGACGGTCATGGCTGACGGGGTGGGCAGCAACAGCGAAGCGGGTATCGGTGCTCTAATTCCCTGGGCCAACAAGCTATGGGCAATTGGGTACGTTTCGCACATTAGAGGTGAGGGCCTTGGCCTTTATGAAATCAGCGATGATATGACGATGAGCCGGCATCCAGCGTCGGTGACAGGAACTTTCGCCAATCGCATGGTGCACTGGCCGTCCGAGCAGGCCTTCATTGGTCCTTATGCAATCGACGCACAGGGAAACGTGCGGACGATTGATGCACTGAAGGGCTATCGACTGACCGCCACTATGCGCCATCTAACCGCTCCGAAGAACAAGGTTTATTTTCTGGGTATGGAAGGTCACTTCTGGGAGGTGGACGTGCATACCCTCGAAGCAAAGTTATTATTCAATTTGGTCAAAGAGCTGGAAATCAAAGATGCCAAGGAACATTTTAAAGGGGCTTACACTGCGCAGGGTCGCGTGGTCGTGGCTAACAACACTTATGACCAGAAGGAGTTCCTTGGTCAGCGGGATGCGGGTCGGCTGGCCGAATGGGACGGAAAAAAGTGGACGATTATCGAACGAAATCCCTTCGTGGAAGTCCATGGCAGCGCCTCAGGCAGCTCATATGGCGGTAATACTATCTATGCTACCGGCTGGACAAAGTCGAGCGTTGTGCTGCGCGTCTTGGCTCAGGGCAGGTGGCTTCGGTATCTGCTGCCCAAGGCCAGTCACTCATGGGACCACGCCTGGAATACGGAATGGATGCGGATTCGACATGCCCAGACGGAACGGCTGTTGATGGACATTCACGGAATGTTTTACGATCTGCCGCCATTCGCTTATGGTGGTAAGATATGGGGCATTAG
>CAYNKI010000035.1:0-20238 GCA_964397675.1 uncultured Pirellulales bacterium | reverse complement strand
GACGCGAAGGGTTTTTCCATAAAGACGTTGATGCCCTTGCGGATGGCATACTCAACGTGCAGCGGCCGGATGTAAGCTCGCGTGGTGCACATGGCGACGTCGCCGGGCCTGAGGATGTCGATGGCCCTGCGATAGGCATCGAACCCGATGAACCTGCGGTCAGCGGTAACGTCGACTTTGTCTTTGAATTTTTTCTGGAGCGCTTTGAGCGACGAGTCCATTTTGCTCTCCAGCAGGTCAGCCATAGCGTACAGCTTGACCGGCCCGCTGTTGGGAACAGACAGGGCGTCGCCGACGGCGCCGCTGCCGCGGCCACCGCAGCCAAGCAGCGCCAGGCGGATCGTGTTGTCTTCGCCGGCGAAGACAGCGGACGAGAGACTCCCGAGCGCGGCCGCACCGGCGGCGAGCGAACCGCTCTGTTTCAGAAACTGTCGACGGTTGACGTTGGATTTTTTGATGGATTGAGTCATGTTTGCTTCCTTTGTAAAAACAACTGAGATTTTCTGTTTGACTTCATAAATGGTGCTCCTGCAACTTCACTACCTATGATACAGGCTACTGCATCTGATGTCAACAGCTTTTTGCCTTCAATATTCAAAAAAAATGGTCCTCAATAATTAAACTTCGGCAGCCATTTTGCAAGCTCGTCCGCGACCCTGCGATGCTCGGGATCTGGCTTCGCTGGCCAGAGCAGATTGTTCCACTCCAGCTCGTCATTGTCATGGTCGTAGAGCTCTTCAGTCCCATCTCTATAACGGATATATCGCCAGCGCTCGGAACGCAGTGAGTGATTATTGCTGCCGCGGCTCGTTAATGCCGGGCGCTGCCAGCTTGCGTTAGGGTTCTTCAGAAGCGGCACCAGACTTACGCCTTCGAGTCCTTTTTTCGCAGGCAGAGCGCAGATATCTAAAAGCGTCGGATAGATGTTGATAAAGCTCACCGGCCGGTGACATCTTTGGCCTGGCCTGGTTATTCCCGGTGCGACTATCATAAGTGGGGCCTGCGTTGCCTCTTCCCAATTTGTGTACTTGTGCCAGTGCAATTTCTCACCAAGGTGCCAGCCGTGGTCGCCCCAGAGTATGATCACAGTGTTATCCGCATAGGGACTTTTGTCCAGCGCATCAATTATCCGCCCGAGCTGGGCATCTGCAAAACTGGTAGCGGCCAGGTACGCTGCGACCGCATCTGACTGGGCGTTTGCTTCCATAACCGCCTTATGGCGAACCTCAGGGTTGGCGATCTGAACGCCGAGGGGCGGTACATCGTCAAGGTCGTTTTCGTTGATAGTCGGAAGTGTGACCGTCTCAGGAGGAAACATATCGAAATACTTCTCGGGCAGATGCCATGGCAGATGCGGTTTCCAGAAACCACAGGCCAGGAAGAACGGCCGGTCGTGCTTCTGCTGTAGCTTCTCTATCGCCCAGGTAGCGATCTTGTAGTCGTCCATATCCTGCTCCGTGCCAACTGCCGGTCCCCACTCCATGCCGCCGACGTCCTCCATAAAACGCGGGTGGTCTCTCTGCGGCTCCAAGTCCGGACCCTTCTCAATATATTCATGCCAGGCCAGCGGATGTGTGTCGGGCTGGACATGGTGATATATCTTACCACGGCCGACTGCGAGATAACCATGAGCCATAAAGTACTGCGGTAGTGTTACCGCATCAGGAAGATGCTCTCTCCAGCGCTGCTGATTTGAGTAAACGCCCGAGGTTGAGGGTAGAATGCCTGTCATTAGACTGGCGCGGGAGGGGTTGCATACCGCGGCTGTGCAGTGGGCGTTCGTAAACAGCACTGCTCTTTGCGCAAGCTTATCAAGGTTAGGCGTCTTTGCATCGGGATGCCCACCCATACAGCCAATCCAATCATTCAAATCATCAATAGAAATAAAAAGAACATTCGGATGCTTGGCGCCGATACGGATTTCTGAAGCGGGATTCGATAACACAGTTCCCCCTGCTGCAATACCACAATTCGCCAGTGCAAATCCTCCCGCCATACGTGCACAATTCTTCAAAAAATCACGTCGATTCATTTTTATTCTCCTCGTAAACCTAAAATTCAAATTGCCAATAGTCAGTCAGTATAAAGCTCGAATTGGGCAAACTTGTCCGCTAACCCAATACTTGAGCCTATATTAATGTCGATTACGGCCATTTTTGATACTCAAGCCAGACATCCGCCAGGACAGCAAAGTCTCTAAAGCTGATTTTACCATCCGCAAACGGATCGACAGACGATAGGACCGGCTGCAATGGCTGGTATAACTTGCTGCCGCTGCCCTTAGCTAAATACAGCACCTCAGCATGTGACAGAGCATAGTCATAGATTCGCAAGTCATCCAGCCTGCCTTTGTAGTAACTGCTGGTCCCATCTAAACCTGCGCCAATCTTCGACGGAGCTGTTGCCGCACCGCTCATCGCCAAAAAGGCATCGGTATTCTGAGCCACCAGCAGACCATCGTGATAAATCCTCATCATACCAACAGTAGAGTCCTTGACAAAGGCATAGTGACTCCACCGTCCTACGTGAACCTGTGGCTCATCCTGTATCCAGGTCAATCGATCCCACCCCGCGTTCGGGTCTGCCGGACCTGCTCCGTGTTCCACACGACCGATAGTGTTCGGATTCACGTTCACATCAACATTTATCCAAACCGAAATAGTTTGATCACCGTAAATATTGCTGAACACGTCTTTCGGAACTGTAACGCTAAAGGTACCATCAAAGTCAAGGCAACCGCCATCATAGCCATCAGTATCCCAAGCGTTCGCCCCATTTGGGTCCGCCGTTGCATGATAGTCCTTGCCGGAAGAATCATAGACAGTAGTGTCGGAAGTCTCATCAAATCTATAGTAGGCCTGCAGGCGATTGTTGTCAGGTCCTTCTGACACAATGTTGTAATCGCTAACCAGCCAATTACGCACAATCACATCGAGCTCTTCATAGTCGGTGATACAATCACCAGTGAAATCAGTTATAATATACTCAGGCAGACATCTGGGCGGATAAAGCCGGATATCATCAATGTATGCAATACCCGAACCACCGCCAGAGAAGCCAATGACGAGCTTCTTGACCTTTGTCAAATCCACGCCATTATCATAGAAATCCTGCAGGGCAATATTCCAAACCTGCCAGCTTTCCCACTCCTGTTGTATCAGGGCGTTCGGGTCACCGTGTGCTATTGGTGCACTTTTGCCGCTTGCATCTTCCAGAATCACATACATCTGCTCAGCAACATTATTAGCATCGCCATGGAACCATAGCTCCAATGCCTTAACACCACCTCTATTCCAATCCTGGGCGGTATCATACGTCAGGTCAGCTTCAGAACAGAACGGCGACGTGCTATTGTCATATATACACTTTATCGAGTTACCATCGAACACCGGCTCAAGTGAAATGACCGAACCAGTGCTGTTGCTCGTCCCATCAGCCCATGTAAGCTGCAACTCATTACTGTCCGCATACGACTCAAAATTGTCCACGAGAATATAGTCTTTTACCTCAAAGCTCCAGACCGTGCCTTCCCATGGACTGTCCGTGTGGGCATCATTGACCTCATCGATCCGCCAGTAGTAGGTCTGGCCTAATTCAACAGCTACAGGACCATAGCTATCAGAATCAAGAGGCTGGTTTTTACTCATGAGAGGTAAGTTACTTGAATCGGTGCCGAAGTACACGTCGTGCAAAGCAGCATACATTCCCGGTGACCAGCTAATCATCACATTTGTGTCCTCATGTATGGCGCCATTAGCTGGGCTCGGCTGACCGGCCTTTGGAGAAGCGGCGAACTCCCCCATCTCCGCCGGTTGCAGCACCCGGTCGTAGATGCGGACATCATCAATCAGCCCCTCGTACCATCTGCCTCCGTTATTGTATTGACAACCGAATTTGACATCAAATTCGGAGGCCGGATGGATAGTAGCCGAGGCTGACTTGGTCTGTGTGTCATCTTGGCCATCCAGATAGAGTGTGATATCTCCACTTGAGAGCGTGGCGTCCTCTTTTACTGTCGCCGCCACGTGGTGCCATTCATTGTCGTTCACATCCGTGTCACCTTGGACATTACCACGACCGGCTTCAAGGCGTAATCTGTTGTTGTTTATCCGAAATTCCATTTTATTACCAGGGCCGATTCTGCCCCAGCCCACAATCTCACCCTCGTCATCATTGGTCTTAATCCACGCAGTGATGCTGAAGGCGTGCGGGCCAAGAACGCCCTTGTAGCCATCTATGCTCACGTAATCAGGATCGCCGTGAAATTCCAAGGCTTGCTCGTTAATCCCCGGCACAAACTGCGGATTGCCGTGGAGCGTGCCATCACGGCCGTTACCGGAGAAATCAAGAGCATCACCATCAAACTTCCACCAGCCGGCAAGATTAGGATCGACATCTTGGCCTACGCTGATTTGAACCAGGTTGAGCACCAGAACAACAGAAACCATATAAATTAATCCACCGCAGCGGAACTTCGATTTTCTACACATGATAATGCTCCTTTAAAAAAGGTTAAAAATAGTAAATAGACAATAGTAAATCACAACTTGACTCCACCTCTCTTCAAGGCTCAATCCGTTCTCCGTAGTCTTTAGCAACTTTGTTTATACCAAAATGGCACTTTTATTTCAAGAAAAATTCTCAAGTTTTATCATTTTGCGAAATTAGCCTTGTGTCCTTTAATAAAGGCTGAGAAACTGGTGTCTGAGCGATGAGAATGGAGTAGTTAACACCCTTAATATTCCATTGAACAAGGGGAAAAAGCTCAGAATCGAGAAAATACCCAGAAACCATGATAAGTTTGAAGGTAAAAGTTAATCTGCGCAAGGAAAAAAATGTACATAATGTGGACTTTTCGTTTGCACACTCAATCCGTTTTGCGGATAATTGTTAGTATGAAAAACGGTCGGGTTTCATGGTCGCAAGATAAAGTTAAGCTGCTCAAGAGACTTTTTCCGCATGGCAGAGCAAGGGAAATCGCTGAGCGAACCGGACGGCCTCTTACAGCAGTGAGACAGAAAGCATACAGTCTGGGTATTAAAACAGAGGGACACCATCCCTGGTCAGACCATGAAGTCGAACTGCTCAAGAAACTTTACCCAAATGAGACTACACAAAGCATAGCCGATAGACTTGGGCGGTCTTTGGAGTCGGTGAGTAACAAAGTAAGTAAGATCGGCCTCAGAAAAGTGAGAAAGTATCCCCCTTGGTCAAGCCAAGAGATAACACTGCTTAAGAAACTATACCCAGATAATAACCTACAGTATATTGCGAACCAACTTGGACGGAATGTCTCGTCAGTGAGAACCAAACTACACAAATTGGGACTTAGCAAAAAACGCCGTGTCTGGTCGAAGAGAGAGCTGAATCTGGTGAAGAGATTATATCCGAACAGAACGGCACAGCAAATAGCCGACCAAATTGGAAGGCCTGTACAGGCGACAAGACGGAGAATAGACAAATTGGGCCTTAAGAAAAGAAAGCAACAGAGGGATTAAAGGGGGCATGTCTACAAGTGTTCTCTATCATACGTTTGGAGTGCCTGGGGTGCAATACAAGAAATTGTTTTTTTGCACAAGACGCCTGGATTCAAGAAGCCTCCTCCAGCGGGATCAGAATACTCAAAGACGCCGCTCGGAAGCTATCGGTATGGAAGCCCTTTATCCTGAACTGGCACAAACACCGCAGTAAGTTGAATCCGCATGATTTTACCCCTTTATTATCTTTTGCCTTAATTCATCCCGCGTAACACCCTTAACCCACACATAATCAGTTCTTTAGTCTTCCGAGATTTATAATATCTTTTTCCCATGTATTTGTCAAATTAACCTTGCTTAGAAGCAAAAATTGACAATTGACGGTGAATAATGTAGGTTGTTTAGCAAAAGTGCATAAGTGTAAGCAAAAGACAAAACCTGAAAGGCATTGATGCCTTTATGAGATACGTTTCACGGGATACGCACTACGCAATACGATATACGAATGACGAAATACGAGCAGCGAACTATGAACATAATCGCAATAGATATCGGTAACACAAATATCGCAATCGGGTTTTTTCTCGATGACAAGGAGCAATTTATCAAATCCATCTCAGGCCGATCCCGAGTAAAATTAACAGATTGTCTTAAATCCGTCTGGGAGAAAGTCCCTGTAGCCGAAAGCTCAAAAGAAAAAAAACGCGATGGCGTCATCATCGTTAGCAGCGTAAAACCTGCCTGGACGAAACTCATCCAAGAAATAGTCAAGGATAACCTCGGCGAAAAAATACACATCATAGGTAAAGACATACCCCTGCCGATGCCCTTATTGGTGGACAAACCTAACGAAGTCGGCACTGACAGAATAGTTTCAGCCGTGGCAGCGTATGCCGTTGTTGAAGATGCCGTAGTTGTTGCAGATTTTGGCACTGCTGTCACCATTGATCTGGTCGATCAAAACGGCGTTTTCCGAGGTGGTGTTATATGTCCCGGTTTCGAAATCAGTGCACAGGCTTTAGAGAAAAACACGGCCCAACTACCAAAGGTTAAGGTCACCAGGCCTAAAGAACCTTACGGCAAAAATACGGCTGAGGCCATAAATTGCGGCCTGTATTATTCCATCATCGGAGCACTGGAAGAAGTGATCAGGCGCTACGCAGAGAAAATTGGCAGATGGCCTCAAACAGTTATTACAGGCGCTGCTGCTAAGGTTATAAAAGACGATTGCCAGTTCATAGACTCCTATGTACCCAACCTGGTCGTAAAAGGTATAGTTTTGGCTTATAAAAAATATATCGAAGAAAAAGGGAAGCTCATCTGACTTATGGCTGTTTTCGCTGCAGTAATGACTGGCAAAGGCACCGGGGCAATATCCACCATCCAGGTCTTCGGCGACTTAGCCGAAACTACGATTAAGAAAATATTCACGCCGATAGGTGCGAAACCCGCCAACTTCAAACACGGAAAAATCCTGCTCGGCACAATCAACAAGGAAGGAGAAACTATCGATCAGGTTACAATTGGCTGCGAAGCTACTAACAGCTTTGCCATACACTGTCACGGCAATCCGCTCATCGTTGAGATGATAATGCAACTGCTGCAACACTACGGTGCCAAGCTCGTAACCGCAGAAGAGCTTATCGCTAAAACACTCGCTACACAAAAAAACATCAGTAAAATCGCGCTCGAGGCTAAGCTGGCCCAATTAGAGGCCAAAACAATTCAGGGCACAAAGATAATCGCAAATCAAATTGATGCCGGCCTAAGCAAAAAAGCAGAAGAATGGCTAAAGAATATAAACGCCATATCTCTTGACCAAATCGCCGCTGAGATCGACCAGATACTTAAAGACAGCCAAATAGCAAAACTAATTATATTTGGCTGCAAATCAGCAATAATCGGCCCGCCGAACACCGGTAAAAGCACATTATTAAACTGCTTAGCCGGCCGACAAAAAGCAATAGTCACCGATATTAAAGGCACAACCCGTGATTGGGTCTCGGCCACGTGCCGAATCGAGCCTCTCTCTGTGGAGTTAATTGACACCGCAGGACTGGATGAAAAACCCCCAGTCCGCAAAGATAGTATCGAAAAGGCAGCTCAGCAAAAAAGTGTTGAGATTTTAGAACAGGCGGATTTGGTCTTGCTGGTTTTGGATAACAGCCAACCTGCAGACCAGCTTGACGAAAGCCTGCTTGAAAAAATAACTAAAAGGAATGTTCTGACGGTCTTGAACAAATCCGATTTGCCTACCGCGCTTGATGCCGCTAAGCTGCCCAAAAATCTAAATAAGATAGTACAAATAAGTGCTAAAGCAGGCACTGGAATTGAGGATTTAACCGAAAAAATCAGACAAATATACGGCGTCGCCGACTTCGATTTGAAGACAGCTATTTGTTTCACTACCCGACAGGAAAAATTACTAAGGCAATTGAAAAAGGCCCAATCCAAACCTCAGGCAGCATCTATCATAACAGAGTTGTTAAACGGCCAAGTGTAGAAAAAAGTTAAAAACAATGGTTCAACTGCAAAAAACTTGGTGAATATTAAGGGTCATTTTGATGTAAGCCACATAGATTTAACGCTTTAAGGCAACAGCATGTGGGCGGTATCCTTTGTTGTGCCGCCCACTTATAACATATATATGCTGTTGCCCACAATGCGATAAATCCGTTTTATTCATGGTCTTAGCCGGCAAACTCACCTTAAAGTAACCAACTTTTTTTCATGATACAATTTCTGCCGTCGACAAAATCAGACGTGCATGAACGTATAAAGCAAAAAAGGCCGTCCCTTTGGGATGGCCTGTTAGTTTGTGACTAAAATATATTTCAGCACAATAGATTTTTGAAACGATGAAAGAACAGAGGCGGCGGCCGAATGTGATTTGGCCAAGATTGCTTGTTTAAAAAATAACATTTCTTTATCGGTCGCCGCTTAAATCCAGATACTGACGGCACCGGAAATCCATAGGTAAGTATAGCAAAAATATACAATCCTAATCCAATAGGACAAGGAATCCTTTCTTCCATAGCTTATCCCCAATCAATACCTTATATCGGCTTAAGGCTAAGATTTTCCTTAATCATTCTCGATGCTCATCGAGCATTCGGCAAGAAACATTAAAGACAGCGAAAACACATTTTTTTATACTAATATGAGGCCTTCCAATGGGCAATTGGCTTCAAGTAGTTGTAAATACTGAGGTCTATCTGGATGAATTCGAAGAACTAAAAGAAATTACAGTTGAGAGCAATTACTCAACTCTTTCGAGTATAGCCCCATCCTGTTAGTTCGTATTATTGACTACAAGTGATGCATCGGACTTGTGCTTGAGCCAATCTTCAGCCAATAGGACAAGGTCCGCTGCATTTACGAGTCCATCTCGATTTAGGTCACCCGGCATCGAATTAGTGATTGGTAATTGGTCCCGATGTACATCGGGATTCAACAAGTTACCATTTAACCAATCCTTTGGGGACCAGTATAGAGCCTGAGCCGCAAAATCTTCCAGAGTAACAAGGCCGTCATTAGTCATATCCGCCAGCAGGCTCGCTCCATGTGTAGGCATACTTGCTTCGATTGTGCCGCCATAAGCTCCCATATTAATACGTAAATTTACTCCCCAGTTATTATTTGGGTCATCCGGCACAGTTAATAGTTCGTTCTCCAGTAGCGAACCTGGATTACCTGCATCAATACAGGGGCTGGTCACATCGTCATAATCCCAACGTTGACGTATTTTATCCCATCTCCAGGCTTCACTTTTTAAGTGATAATCTTCATTTTCAGCATCCACAAAGTGCGGATTGGCAACTATATTGCCAATACCTCCGAGCATGCCTGTCAAGTTTTGAATGCAGCAATAGTTGATAACCGAGGTTTCATTACCCTGATGTACATCGGGGCTAATCTGCGCAGATTCATCCATGCCGTCGTTATCACTGTTGCCCCAGAGAATGCAGTTAGTTAGTGTTGTACTGCTGCTGGGCCCATTCCAAATCCCGCCAGTGGACTCTGCCTGGCATCCGCTCACGGTGCAGTTGTTCAACATTGGACTACTCTCGTAGTTTTTCATCCCGCCTCCGAATTTTTCTGCTGAATTGTTGTTAAAGATGGTATTCTTAATTGTTGGATTGCTATCGTAATAGTTACACATCCCACCTCCACCGTCTTCTGAATGATTCGAGCTGAACTTGCAGTTAGTCAAGATCGGACTGCTGCTGTGCCAGTTGATCATTCCACCACCGGACCGCCCTGTGGAATTACTACGAAAGATACAGCTTGTGATTATCGGATTGCTGTTTTTGTGATTGTACATTCCGCCGCCGCTGTAGCTAACAGAGTTGTTGACAAATTTACAGTTAGTAACGGTTGGGTTGCTGTTAGAGCTATTGCACATGCCGCCGCCATTTCCAAGGATACAAAGAGACTCAGATTTATTCTCACTGAATGTGCAGTTGATAATTGTTGGGTTGCTGTTGTAACAATTGTACATTCCACCGCCGTAATCTGAGGCTGAGTTACCGGTGATGATGCAATTGATAATCATTGGACTGCTTGCTGTGCATCTGATTCCGCCGCCAAATCTTTCGGCAGTGCCATTGGTAATAGTGAAGCCATCCAGAACGGAGTTTGCATCTTCGCTGCTATGGAAATGGAAGCCCCGGCCATAACGTTGGCAATCTACAATGCAGTTTTCAGGGCCATTTTCGCTTTTTACAGTGATAGCCTTACCTTGAAAATCGATGTCATAGTTTCCTTCTCCAGTATATCTGCCATCTGTAATCCAGACTGTATCACCATCTGAGGCATCGTTTATAGCTGCCTGAATGGTGGGATACAAGCTGGGCACATAAAAGCCGAGGAATTTCTCCGGAGTCGTGAAAGAGTAGCAGAGACCATCATTGTCTTCCGTAATCTTGTTGCCTGCAGCATCGAGAAGTTCTATACAAAAATAGTAATCAGTTTTAAGAAAAAGGCCTTGCAGGTTGATGGTATGAGATGTGCTCATTACTACATCTTTTTTCACAGAAGTAAACGGCCTGGTACACGTCAAACCCCAGTGAACCTTGGCACTGGCAGGCTCGTTGGTCACGAGCTCTATCCCTGCTGTAGGTCCCCGTGTTTGAACCTGGACTTGCAAAAGCTCTGGCGGCTCATAATCCGTAACCGCGCTATCCATTGCTATCGCTGGATTGCCGCTGCCGTCGTTGGCATCAAAATACATTACGACGATATCTTTGGACGCCGAAACCTGGATTATGCCATCTTCTATGTTAGGTTCGGATAGGTCAACCGAAATTGTTCCAGTAAAAACACCAAGTGTAGAACTTTTTTCAGTAAGAATAACCGTTTCCGAATCGCCATTATCTGCCACAAAGATCGCGTCTTGGCTGCCTTTGCTCCTTAGGTCCCAGTCTGCCAGAAAGATACCGATGGTGCTGTCGAAAGTGTAATAATCACGGTCCAAACTTATATATCCCCGTGTAGGAATGACAGCATGTATTGCTTTAGAGAGATTAAGCCGTCCATTTGAAAGGCAAATCCCCGGTGAAATTGGATCGACTGTTTGGGTAAGGGTCTCATACAGTTGATTATGTGACAGAATCGGATTAGTTGATAGTAAAAGTGCACAAGCACCGGCAATATGTGGGGCAGCCATAGATGTTCCTGACAAGATAGCCGTGGAGGGATTATAAGACACGCCTTGAGAAGTACCATCCGCCTTTAACGATAAAATATCTACTCCAGGTGCTGCTATATCGACCCAGTCGCCATAATTGGAGAGAGACCATTTATTGTCGTCTGCGTCGGTTGCTGTTACCGAGAGCACGTTTTCATAGCCACCGGGATAATGAGGTGAGTTAGAATTATTATTGCCTGCTGCAGCTACTAATATAACACCCTGACTCTGAGCGTAATCGATCGCATCTTTTAGCGCGTTCGACTCACTATTACTGCCCCAGCTATTAGAAATAATATCAGCTCCATTTTCCACTGCGTAATACAAGGCAAGCACTACGTCGGCTGTGGTTCCTTCTCCACTCGAGCCCAAGAACTTCAGAGCCATTATCTTGGTGCTCCAGCAAATCCCTGCAATATCAAGATTATTATTGCCGCGAGCTGCGACTATGCCTGCACAATGGGTGCCGTGACCATGGTCGTCGGCAGGATCACTGTTGTTATAAATGAAATTATAGCCGTATATATCGTCAATATAGTCATTTTTGTCGTCATCCTGACCGTTAATCCCGTTCAATTCTGCTTCATTGACCCACATATTTGATTGTAAGTCTCTGTGGCTATAATCTACTCCTGTATCTATCATCGCGACTATTACGTCCGAACTCCCGGTGCTAATATCCCACGCATCTTCAGCATTTATTGTTTGCAAAGACCATTGAGTACGATAAAAATCATCATCGGCTGCTAAATCTATGGAAACAATTTGATTCAACTCTGCATATTCGATATAAGGATTATTTTGATATGCCTCAATAACTTCTTGAAGGCCGCCTGGGGCGGATTGAGGTTCACAATCAAGTTTAATTCTGTATATCCTACTAAGATCAGGAACCGTAATATCTTTTGGAGCCCGCTTGAGTCTTCTAAGAATGTGTTTCTCCTTTTGTGTAAGAGACGTTACGCCTGCTGTATGAAGCGATGTTGTCCTTTGTTGTTTTTGTCGAAACTTTTTTAAAAGTGGTTTAACCTCCCTGACTCCATATCTTTCATTTAGCTCATCTAAGCCTTGCGGCAGGATTAAATTACTGGCCAATGCTTGCAAACCTCGGCCTGTAGCTGGTTCCTCAACAGTATCAGTAGCTGTGTCACGTAATTTTATGATTATCTCATTTGGAGCGTAGCCGTCTGAGGCCAACTGGGTTGTTCCCGGTGCTGAAGCTACTAAAACGAGTAGGATAACAAGATTAAAAACAACTGTATCTCTCATAAAAAGAATACAAAAGCATTCTGATAAGGTTTCAACAAAAACTTTTTTGCTTGGATGGTCTCCTCAATGCTCATCATTACCGGGCTACGACGGACTTCGCCCAGACGAGCAGGCTCCTGATATAATATTACAATATCAAAAAACCGCCCTGAGTTCAACTCTTTTTTTGCCATGATTGGAAAAACACTTAGTTCTAAATTTTCCTACAAATAAATTCCTTGCACTTGTTGGAATGATAAAGCATAATAACCACCGATTTTTAGGACAATACGTTTTTGTTCGTAATGTCGTAAATAGAGCATATAGCTTAGAATTAAGGATTAAGTGTAAGGGAGTTTAAGACCTATAATTGGGAGAACCAAAATGAATGGAAACCAGGATAAACAGGGCAATTTGGTTGATACTACCGATTGCCTCGAAGCTGTTGGTGTGCTCAGGGGATGGAAAAATTTTCTGTTTGTAATAGTAGCAATTTGCCTGCTATTGCTGCAAATATCTTTTTGGCTTGTAAATACTGGTTGTGTTAAAGCCAAAAACGAGATCGAAACAGCGGGAAATGCACTTGAGGCAACTGTATCCGCCGAAGGCGGGCCGGTAATCACAGAACCAGATATAATTGAAGAAGCTGCTCAAAAAGCCACTGCTACGGAACCAAGCGAAGGCACAGAAAAAGCCCCACCACCACAGCCAGCAGAATCATTCTTTGGCATAAAAATAAAACATGTAGACTGGGTCATCCGGTTCTGTAATTTTGTACTTATCTTAGCGGCTACACTCTATTGCCTAACGATTCTGTTTAGCATAAAGATTTCGCTGATTGGCAGGCTCGGTGGCATAAACCATATCTGCCGAGCGTTTTTCCTCTCGCTGGTTATGCTTGTTCTGATGCTGCCCTGGCAGAATTTCTTCCGCGATATTGTTGTGGGAGCGATATATACGCCTGACGAGCTGGTGAGGTGGTGTGCTGTTGAGACAAGCGGCATATTTGGTAACATCTTTTACTATTTGCGGTTTACCGGCCTTTGGGCGTTGGTTGTACTATTGCTTATCTTATCGATGCTACGAAGTAGCCGCTGGACAAAGGCTATCCTTCGTCGGCTGGAAGTAATATAAAAGATGACCAAGGGTAGAATCGGTTTTATCGGTACTGGAATTATGGGTTTACCGATGGCCCATAATCTGCTAAGGGCAGGATATCCTTTAACCGTTCACAACCGCACAAAAGCCAAAACCGAATCGCTACTTACCGCCGGTGCAAGCTGGGCTACAACTACCGCTGATCTCGCTCGAAACAGTGAGATTGTCATAACCTGTGTCCCCGACACACCCGACGTCAGACAGATCCTGCTGGGCGAAAAGGGCGTAATTAAAGCGGCAAGGCCGGGCCTTACATGCATCGATATGAGCACTATTTCACCGACAGCAACAAAGGAAATGGGTCAGATTCTTCAAAGTAAAGGCGTAACATTAATCGATGCGCCTGTTAGCGGCGGCGAAATAGGGGCAATAGAGGCCAAACTCTCGATAATGATGGGTGGACCTAAAGAAGCGGTAAAGAGGGTACGTCCAATTATGCAGACAATGGGTAGGACAGTTACCTATTGTGGCCCACTCGGCTCGGGTCAGATGACCAAGTTGGCCAACCAGGTTATGGTCATTCACACCATAATGAGCTTAGCAGAAGGCTTTGCTTTTGCAGAGAAAGCAGGTCTGGATTTACAGACGACTTTGGAAGTAACTTCCGCCGGCGCTGCCTCAAGTCACTCACTAAGGGCTCTCGGGCCAAAGGTAATTGCCGGTGATTATAAACCTGCTTTCATGGTCGATCTGCAGCAGAAAGATTTACGGCTGGTTCTGGAGTACGCTGAGCAGCTAAAGCAGCCAATGCCTGGCGTGGCTTTGGCTAAACAATTGTTGACTGTTCTTCAGGCTCAAGGTAGAGGCCGGGATGGAACACAGGCCTTAGTTGATGTCATCCGACAATTGGGCAGAAAATAATATTTGCTATTTTTCATCTGCTCATTGACTTTTAGCCTTTTATTGCAGAATTTCCGCACGGATGAGGAAAAATACTTGCCTATTTGGTGCCGTCGAGCCACCGACAATCATAGGTTCGCCAGATTTCAGTTTCGTCAGCTCATTGTCTACCCCCATCGAGCCGAGTACTGGTTCACCTATTGGTAAAGATGTTTTTGGATCGATCTGCCATTGGGGAGCTGCCGTAATCCGCTCGAATTTAAACCCAGCTAAAATGTCCCCATTCTTATCAATAACTGGCGTAGCTTCAAATGTTGTTCCGATTACTTTTTCTGTAGTCTTTTGCTCGAAGGAACCATCGTCTCTTTTGACGAGATATTTGAGCTTCTGTCCAGCAGTGACCTTGCCCATTTGGCCGGCACAAACTCGTAATTTGGATTTAGCTATCACATTTACAGCATTTGGATCAGCAAAAACATATAACAGTGTTGCCAATGGTACCGTCACTTTAGATGATGGTTCTATATTCCTACCAATTTGAAATTTGTCTATGGTCTCACTGCTGATTTGTACTATCATTGCCTCGATAAGCACCTTTTGCTCAGATCCCGTAGAATCAACTGAAGACTTTGCGTACAAAATGCCGGTTACCAGCAGACAAACCAAAATCACAATGCACACTTGTTTTGAAAACTTATTCATAAGCCACCTCTTTTAAAAAGTTATATCCTGATTTATAAAGTTGTATGAGAAATTCAGAATAACATAGCGATATTATACTACAGATGCCTTGGTCTTGCAGCTATGGAATTGCAGTTAATTGAAAAGCGTCAGGTTACTGTTGTGCTTTACATGGGGAAATTTTCGGGTATAATTCGTTATTATGGCAGAGATTGAGAAAAATTGGGTTGGCCCCGTTAGAAGCAATGCTTCTAACGGGGCTGGCAAAAAAGCCAAGATTTCTAATGGGGTTGGTATCGTGCAAACTAAGACTATAAGGCTCGTGGAGCTGGAAGAACCTTTGCAGTTAGAATGTGGTAAGAGCTTGGGGCCTATAGATGTGGCTTATGAAACCTATGGACAGCTTAACGAGACTGGGGACAATGCAGTTTTGATTTGCCATGCTCTTAGCGGCAATGCTCATGTCGCCGGTTACAACAATCCTGATGACCGCAAGCCAGGCTGGTGGGACAATATGGTCGGACCTGGTAAAGGAATAGATACAAACAAGTATTTTGTGATTTGCTCCAATTTTCTCGGCGGCTGCAGTGGGACTACGGGGCCACCGTCAATAAATCCGGCAACAGGTAAGCCCTACGGCTTGGACTTTCCAATCATAACTATCGACGATATGGTTAAGGTCCAAAAACTGTTGCTGGATAAGTTAGGGATAAAAAAACTTCTGGCGGTAATTGGTGGGTCCATCGGCGGGATGCAGGTCCTGCAGTGGGCAATTTCATATCCTGATTTTGTCAAGTCTGCGATAGCAATTGCTACTTCTGGCCATCTTGGGGCACAGTCGATTGCGTTCGATGCGGTAGGACGAAATGCGATATTGGCTGACTCTAATTTTTCTGATGGCCAATACCAGGATGAACAAGGCCCAGATACAGGGTTGGCAATTGCACGCATGATTGGGCACATAACGTATTTGTCTGAACAAGGTATGCGTGAGAAATTTGGGCGGAAACTACGAAGTGCCGACCAATACAGGTATGATTTTAATTCTGAGTTTGCCGTTGAGACATACCTGGACCACCAGGGACAAAGCTTCGTGGGAAGATTCGACGCCAATAGTTACCTTTATATAACCAAGGCAGCAGACTACTTTGACCTGCAAAAAGACTATGGTTCATTGACCAAGGCCTTTGCTAATGTCAAATCGAGATTCTTCGTAATCAGCTTCAGCAGTGACTGGCTTTTTACGCCTGCGCAATCCAAAGCAATGGTCGAAGCTCTTGCCGCGAGCAGGAAGGACGTAAGTTATTGTGACATTGAGTCGCCATACGGCCACGATGCGTTTTTATTAGAGCCGGAAGTGTTAGGCAGGTTCATTTGCTGCTTTTTGCAGGCTACCTATAGTCCGGAGGGAGGACAGCCATGCTCGCGTTACGCACTGAGTATGCGCCAGCTCAGCAAGTTTGAGCATGCGCACAGAGCGCGTGTGGATTACGAGCTGATAGAATCTCTAATTGAGTCGAACAGCACGGTGCTTGACGTCGGCTGCGGTGACGGGGAATTACTGGCCAATCTTGTGCGCGACAAGAACATAAAAGGCAAGGGTATTGAACTTGACCAGGAGCTTGTGCTTGATTGTGTCTGCCGGCGGCTACCGATTACCCAGCAGGATATTGAGCAAGGGCTGGGATATTACGGTGACAAGAGCTTCGATTATGTGATCCTGTCACAAACAGTTCAGACAATAAAAAATCCCGAAAAGGTTTTTAAGGAGCTGCTGCGGGCAGGTAAGAAAGTTATAGTGAGTTTTCCCAACTTTGCTTACTTCAGAAGCAGAGCACAACTATTTTTCCAAGGCAAAGCCCCGGTAACAAAGCAACTGCCTTTCGAGTGGCACGACTCGCCGAATACACATTTTCTGTCGCTAAAAGATTTCGACCGGTTTTGCAAAAAGCTCGGCGTTAAGGTGGAAAAAAAGATACCATTGGTTAAGAAATATCTTAGCATAGTAAGATTTGTGCCCAATCTGTTTGCTGAGCAGGTAATCTACGTAACCAGCAAGCAGATGACAGAAGACAGAATATAATATTTGTTTAGCCGGCCCCGCTAAATCGGGGGTGTCGGTCTGGTGTCCAAATCGAAAAAGAAGTCAGTAATTCTGTAGTTTATCTATTATGTCTTTGTTTTAAGGAAGTATAGAGATGGAGCAAGTTGAGCGTATAGGGGTGTCGCTGGACAAGAAACTACTTTCTAATTTTGATAAACTCATTGCCAAAAAAGGTTATCCAAGCCGGTCAGAAGCTTTACGTGATCTCTTGCGGCAGCATCTAAGTAGTGAGCGGATGAGAAATCCAAAAGCCAAAGCAGTTGCCGCGGTATTTATAATGTACGACCACCATTGCACAAAGCTAATGCAAGAGCTGGTCGAGATACAACATTCGCATCTGCTGCAGACTATCTGTTCTATGCACGTTCATCTGGACGTTCACGATTGCATGGAAGTAATCGTGCTTAAAGGACAAGTAGGCGAAATCAATAAGATGGGAGAAAAGATATTGAGTCTAAAGGGCGTCAAACTCGGAAAGGTCAATATTATTACAACAGAATTAGAATCCCGATCCAATCGGGATGAAGCTTGACAGGCATAGGGCTAAGTGGTTTTAATTAATACTGGTTATGGGCGATTAGCTCAGTTGGTTAGAGCGCACGGATCACACCCGTGAGGTCAGAGGTTCGAGTCCTCTATCGCCCAAATAAGTAAAGCCTTGCAAGATAAGAACTTGCAAGGCTTTCTTGTTTCGCTGAAGCTTGCTCGCGAGCAAAGAACTTTTGTCGTAATGCTGCAAGTTCAACAAACAATGCCTGCGTACGACACTGGTCTCGAATCCGGCACCGGATGGCGGATAGGTGTCAATTTCCACCTTAATTGAGATAGTTTCAGATCTGTGAGGTGAAAGACCGGTTTCATAGAGAAGGCCTTCAAACTTCAAAAAGGCCGACTTGATTGTTTTTTCAACCTTGGCTTTGTTTTGGCTTTGTTTTTTCATATCCATTATCCGCATTTTTCTTCATAATCCTTTGTAAATACACACTTTGCATCAATTTTACCCTTTGGCAAATTGGCTTTGTTTTACATAAAACAGGGCTGATTTGTAGAGAATTCTCGACAATTGTAGAGCGGCGGCTCTGTTCAGCCGCCGAAACCCTAAATCATAAACAAATCTAAATTATCCAAATTCAAAACTTTGCCTTGCTTGCCAAATAATGGTTTATGGGCGTGTCCAGCACCAAATTACGGCAGCAGCCTATTTGGTGCGGGACGAAAACGTTCGGTTCTCCGCTATATCCAGTCCCTACGGGCGTCTTGTCGTTTGCCTGCTGGCAAACATGAGCGTATTTTAACACATTTTCAAACATAAGTCAATCAAAAACGGCATAAAATCGCTTTTTTGCCACTAAGACATAAAGGCAAGAAATATTTTCTTAGACACAGATGAACACAGATTTACACTGATTTTATAACCACCGAGAACACCGAGCACGCAAAGCATTTCTTTTAAGATTTTTGTAACCGTTCACGGGGAAAATACGCCGATTTTGAGCCGTTATGGGCGATTTGATTGACTATTTCGTCAAAAAACTTACAAAATTTCTTGCTTTGCAGCCAAAATCGGCTGTAATGATTAAAAAACGCCATTTTAACAGCGTGAACGGTTACAAAAACTCAAGAAGCTAAAGACCGATTTTTTATAATAACAGAGAACGTATCATGTAAATTTTGAAAGGAGCTAACCATTTGTAGGAAAGTATTATTGTCTCTTTTGTTGGTGTTATTAGGGTTTTCCAGCAGTGTTTCTGCGGCGCTGATTGACTGGGATGGCGAGGGTGCTGATAACGACTGGACCACGCCGGAAAACTGGGTCGGTGATGTGGTTCCAACGGCCGAGGATCAGGCCAAATTTGCCATACCAGGCGCGGTGTGTAACGTGACCACAGACGTGAATATTGTAAAAATCAAGGGCCCAGGACAGGACGGCGGTCACTCGGATCTGAATATCATGGGCGGCAGTATCTCTGTCAGTACTGGATGGGTCATTGCCCTGACACAACCCGGGACCGTCACTCTCAGCGAGGGCGGCAGTATCTCGGGAACCAGTATGAACGTCGGCGGTAATAAGGATGCCTCTGACGGTAAACTCCACATGACCCTCAACAGCGGCAATGTAACAATCACCGGCGCCCTCAATATTCCCATCACCAACGCCAAATCGAATCTGGCAAGCGGCCATGTCCAACTCGATGGTGGGACGCTTAGCTGCGCAAACCTCAACATGAGGGCCATCAAGGGCGATTTTCAGGGAATCGGCACCATGGATGTCGCCGGGGGAATCCTGGAATTGAGAACCATTGACGCCAACAGTCTTGCTGTGGATCAGACGGCCCTGTTGCAGGGTTATATCGACAGCGGCTGGATCACCGCTTATGATGCCAACGGCACCTTTGAATTGGAATATGATCCCAATGACGGTACTACTACATTGCGGGCTATCCATAAGCTCAATCCTAGTCCAGCCCCTGGCAGTGTTTTATTGCCAGGCGATGTGGAGTTGAGTTGGACCCTGTCGGATCCCTGTGTGCCTGGTCAGCCGGTTCTGGTCGACGTCTATTTCACCGATAACCTGCAGTTGCTGCAATGGTTTACGGATCCGGCAGCCATCCAGTTGGTTAATCAGCAGGTCATAAGTTCCGTGGTTGTGCAGACCCAGCCCAAGACTCAGTACTTCTGGGCTGTGGATACCTATATCGGCGACCCGAATGATCCGATTTGGGGACCCATTTTTACCTTTAGCGCAGATCATACACATCCTGAAGTTAATGCCGGCAGGGATGTGGTCACCTGGCTGGTTGACGGTGTGCGCACCGGTACGCTGGATGCGACGGTTATTGACGATGGTTTAACCCAACCCTATACCGTGCAGTGGACCGTGATCAGTGAACCCAACGATCCCAACAGTCCGGACGCGGCGTTTGCCGATGCGAGTGTCGAGGATGCGACGATTACCCTGTCCGCCCTGGGTGCATATGTCCTACAGTTAGCCCGCATTTCTCACAACCCCATTGAAAAAAGCTCCCTGTTCTGGTATAACA
>CAYNKI010000034.1:0-20335 GCA_964397675.1 uncultured Pirellulales bacterium | reverse complement strand
CCCGTTGCATACAGTCAATGAAGGTTTTAATGTTATTAGCCCATTTTTTAGCTTCCAGCAGATCAACCTTGTCCTGTTTTACCAGCATGGCCAGATGCTTTTCCATGGTTATCATTTTTTCATCGGTTTTATTCCGAGTTTTTGTTTGTAGTTGCGAGTATATTTGCTCGACCTTGCCGGTGCGAATCAAGTTGGCACAGGCGTAGTTGTTGTTAAGTATTTCCATTGCGACAATTCTGCCTGTTTTATCTTTCTTGGGCACAAGTTTTTGGCAGATGATATAAGCCATTCCAAGTGAGAGCTGATTTCGCACTTCCTGCTGTCTGCCTGCTGGGAAATAGTCCAGGATTCGTGTCACCGTACCGGTCGCATCTCTGGTATGCAGCGTGGAGAAGACCAAATGGCCGGTCTCGGCAGCCATAAGTGTCATAGCAATTGTTTCAGGGTCGCGCATTTCACCAACAAATATTACATCAGGGTCCTCACGCATCATTTCTTTCAAGCCTTCGTGGAATGACATGACGTCCCTTCCGACCTCGCGTTGCGAGACAATCGAGTATTTTTGCTGAAATATATATTCTATTGGGTCTTCGACAGTTATAATTCGGCAGGCATGTTTTTCGCTGACTCGACCGATTAGTGAGGCAATGGTTGTAGATTTTCCTGCCCCTGTAATGCCGGTCAAAAGAACTAAGCCATGCTTGCGGTTGATAATATCTTCCCACACGTTATTTGCAAAGCCAATCTCTTCGACTTTTGGAACGTCAAGTGACAGTGCTCGGATCGCTACAGCTATGCCGTCGTTTTCCTTGAAGATGTTTATACGAAACTGAAGTGAGCGTAATCGGTAGGAGCAGTCGACGCTGTACTGGCCTTGGAGCTTGCGAAGATTTTCGTCACTTAGAAGCGGGTAAATAAGCTGCTTTGCCACATCTGGCGTTACAGTTGGCCCTTTAAGTTTTACCAGGTTGCCGTCGATGCGATAGGTAGGTGGTGCACCGACCTTGATATGCAGGTCTGAAACTCGCATTGCGCCGTGCTGCTCAAAGTAAGTCAGCATGTCAAGAATGCTGAATTGGCCCAGTTTTTCGGTCGGATAGACTTTTGCGGTTTCAGGGTATCCTTTAGCCATGTTTGCCTCACTGAAATTAGGTACTTGCCGCTCCCTTATCCCGAAGAACATCGGGGAAGAAGCATTCGTGTTATTAGTATATCGGTACAATTATCCCGAAGCAAAAACCAAATTTATATTTGCTAACGATGATAAGAAATGTTCATGTTTAGCCGTCGCCGGAACGGCAAGCCAGTCCTTGAGGTTTTTAGCTAATACTTCCTCCCCGAAGAACATCGGGGTTATGGACAAATTAAATTATCATTATTGCATGAGCGATTTTTGCTGGCTTTAGCCAGACAAGCAGCTATAATTCGTGGCACATGAATCGGCCAGGTGTAATCTTGATGGGTTATTAGAGCTGCTATGAAGAAAAAACAATCATTTTCGGCTATTTGTTTGATTACGGTCTTGCTGCCTGCGGTGCGGTTGTTGGCTGGCAATAATCAAGAGATATCGGCTTTCGCTGGTCAGTATTTACGCCTGGCAGGAAGAGAGCTGATAAGCTATCAGTCAAGTACTGAAAGAGGGCCAGAGCACATTCTGGTTTTCCCAGACGGATTTTCTATGTCGTTGGTTTCCCGCGAAGCGGGGTCGTTCGCCGCTAATCGATTCTCCAGCGACAGCGCAGTAATATGGCTGGAGAGCGAAACCCCGAAGAACATCGGGGCCAGTGGTGTTCATATTGATTATAAAGTCCAGGTATATTTACGGGGTAATGTATCGGTCAAAAAAGCTGAAGGTGTCGAAACTGCCGATTTAAGCCAAAAAATACTAAGCAAAGGTCAAGCAATGGTGGTGCAGTTCAGCTTTAGTGGAGAAGTTTTTGCAACGGCGGAAAAAAGACAAGTTGCTGACCCTCGTGGATTGGAGCTTTATACAGAAGCTTTGGCTGCAGTTCGGCCTGAAGAAGCAGAATTGCAGTTGAAGCCAGAGTTACTGGAGCCCGAACCGCCGGCAGAGAAGATAAAGCCAGAAAAGCCAGCCAAAGAGGTGGTTCCTACGAAACCGGAAGAGAAGATACCCCTATTTAAGTATACGGTCAATTGGGCGCCTGCAGGTGAAGTTGTACCGAAGGTAGAGCGAACCAAGCAGCCGGACGGGACATACATTACGACAGTGATCGGTAGGCTCTATGTGTGGCAAAAGCAGGATGAAAAAGGTGGTTTACTGGAATTACAAGCTGGCAATGCAGTCCTATTCTATTCCGAGAAGGCTCAAGAAGAAGCCGGCGGAGCTGAGAGATTTGACGATATTTTTGCCGGGGGAGCTATACAGGCGATTTATCTTTCTGGTGATGTAGTGATGACGGAAGGCCAGCGCACCATTCGAGCTGACGAGATATATTACGATTTCCAGAGAAAAAAGGCACTTGCGATAAACGCTGTAATGAGAAACTTCGATGTTTCACGAGGGATTCCTATTTACGTTAGAGCAGCGAAATTGAGGCAGTTGGCAGAAAGTAAATTTGCCGCTGAGAATATCACATTGACAACAAGCGAATTCTATCTGCCTCAGATATCACTCAATGCTTCGGAAGTAATTATCACCGATACAACCCCTATCGATGAGCGGGATGACAGACTCTCTGACAGGAGTTACGATGCACAAATGCGGGATGTCCGCTTCGACATATATGATAAAACGATTTTTTGTTGGCCTTTTTTGCGTAGCAATCTACAAAGGCCAGATGTCCCGCTCAAAAGTGCAAGTGTCGGTAATGACAGGACCTGGGGCACGTCGATTGAGACGCGATGGTACTTGGCTCGGCTGTTGGGATTGCAGGAGCCGGAGGGAACAGATAGCACTATTACATTGGATTATTATAGCAAACGCGGCCTGGGTAGCGGATTGGAGATTGATTACTTAAAACAGAACTATTTCGGCAAGGTTTCAGGTTACTTAATTGATGATTCCGGCAAAGATAGGCTTGGAAGAACCAGCACTCGAAGAGACCTTGAGCCACCACGCGATCTTCGTGGTCGGCTCCACTGGCAGCACAAACATTTTTTGCCTTATAATTGGCAGCTCGCTACCGAGATAAGCTATGCTTCTGATAAGAATTTTATCGAACAGTTTTATCGCAACGAATTTAATACCGATAAGGAACAAGAGACAATCGTTCATTTGAAGCGTATCCAGGATAACTGGGGACTGGCTTTTTTGGGAAAGGCTCGGCTAAACGATTTTAGCAATAAAGTAGAGGAGTTACCCAGCGCCGAGTTCCATTGGACAGGCCAATCGCTTTTTAATGACAGATTTACGTTTTATAGCGATAGTCAGATTAGCCGATTCCGTCAGCGGTTAGGTTCGGATAGTACGTCGACGGTGTTGCAGAGGTCTTTCACGTTTGCTTCCACGAGGAACGAGCTCGATTTGCCGATAACACTTGGTAAGTCAAAGGTAGTACCTTTTGTGGCAGGGACATTAGGATATGAAGATGGCAGCGGCTTTCGTACCCGCCTTCAACAGGATGGCTCGACGACAACCAGAGAGGATGGGATTTGGTTCGGCGAAGCAGGTGTGCGTGCATCAACGCTACCATATTGGAATGTTTATCCCAACGTTAAGTCGCGTCTCTGGGATTTAAACCAGCTGCGACACACCATACAGCCGCGATTAGCTGCTATTGCTTATGCTCAAGATGACTCGGTCATTGAGCAGCGTGACACATTGAACGTAGGTGTTTCCCAGCGATTACAGACCAAGCGAGGCCCTGATGATAAACAGAGGACCGTTGACTGGATGCGGCTGGATATGGATGTTACGTGGGTGAATGATTCGGGCGATACGTCAGCGGGGCCGGACCGATTCATCTGGAACAAGCCGTTTATCCCGCTGGCCAATAGATTCAGCAGGAGGCTTGGCCAGGTGGTGCTGCCTCCGCAGGACCGACGCAGCAGTGATATATTCGGGCCCAGACGCAATTATTTCTCCACAGATTACATCTGGCGTTTGACCGATACTACAGCATTACTAAGCGATATGAATTTTGATATGCAAAGCGGGGTGGCACAGCAATTTAATATCGGTTTTTCTCATTTACGTTGGCCCAACTTAAGTTATTATATAGGCAGCCGATATTTAAGGCGGGTCAATAATGGCTTAGGCGAGGAAGGCTCGAATGCGTTCACATTTGCAGCTACTTACGAGCTTGACCCGCGATATAGTATGGTTTTTTCGCAACAATTTGATTTTGACTATGGCGCAAATGTACGCAGTGATATAACGCTCATAAGGCGGTATCACCGGCTATATTTTGCTGTTACGTACAGTGCGGATGAGTCGCTGGACCAACATGCGGTAGTATTTAGTCTATGGCCGCAGGGCGTGCCGGAAATAGCAATTGGGCCAAGAAGGTATATGCAAACGGCCGGTTCAGAAGGATATTAACAATTCATGATAGATTGTTTATAATAATGAATTGTGCAAAATTGAAGTTAGGCATACTTTGGAAAGAAAAAATAGTTTTTTGATTTTTTCTTTGCAAACAGTAACTTACTGTTTGACAAATGCTTAGGTGATTATTTAAGAAAATCACAAAACGGATTTTCTTAAATAATATATGTCTAACTTCAATTTTGCAGAAAACTTTGTTTATAAAATATTTTAAGGAGACTGTTATGCCGTTGGTCAATACTAAAAAGATGTTCGAGATGGCTTACAAGAATGGCTACGCAATTGGTGCATTCAATGTAAACAACATGGAAATCACGCAGGGCATTATAGCTGCTGTAGCTGAAGAAAAAGCCCCCCTTATCCTGCAGGTGTCGAGAGGTGCGCGAAAATATGCAAAAAACAGTTATCTCAAGGCGATTATCAATGTGGTCGTTGAGGAAAATCCTGATATTCCTATTGCGATAAACCTGGACCATGGCGATAACTTTGAGACCTGCAAGCAATTTGTTGACGATGGTTTTACTTCGGTAATGATAGATGCCTCACAGAAGCCGTTCGAGGAAAACATCTCTGTGACCAAGCAGGTTGTTGAATACGCACATGCCAGAAATGTAGTAGTCGAGGCTGAATTAGGGCAGTTGGGTGGTATCGAAGAAGATGTTGTTGGTGTAGAAGATGATGATATCAGCAAACACCTGGCGGATCCGAACCAGGTTCAGGAGTTTGTCGACAAAAGCGGTGTTGATTCTTTAGCGGTTGCTATAGGTACCAGCCATGGCGCCTACAAATTTAAGAAGGAACCAAAGCTGGCTTTCGATGTGATACAAAAGATATCAGATAAGCTGCCGGGCTTTCCTCTGGTGATGCACGGCTCAAGCAGTGTGTTGAGGGAGTTCGTCGACCTTATTAACAAGTACGGCGGCGATATGCCTAATGCGATGGGTGTTCCGGAGGCCTCGGTCAGCAAAGCAGCAAAGATGGCAATATGCAAGGTCAACATCGATACGGACTTGCGGCTGGCACTGACGGCTAAAATCAGACAGGTCTTTGCGGAAAAGCCGGGCGAATTCGACCCGCGTAAGTACCTTGGTCCTGGAAGAGAAGCTATCAAAGAGATGGTCAGACATAAATTGCACGTCCTTGGATGTGCCGGCAAAGCAGCCGAGTGTATGTAAAAATAAAATTAGATATCAAATATCAAAATGTAAAATTAAGGAAGTCATCGCCGCAAAGCGGCGATTTCACAATTTTTATTTTTGCATTTTAATTTTTGATTTTCAAGTAGTGTATAAGGAGTGGTGCGTTGTTGTCACTAAAATCAAAAAAAACATTATCGTTCTTTAGGGTTAAAAATAAATTCCGCACCCCGAAGTACATCGGGGAAGTCTCGAGTGTAAGAGTCACTTTACTCCTGGCGTTGTTATTCTCTTGTGTTCTTGTTCTCCTATGTTGGTCTGCGGGTCATAGCTTATCAACTCTTCCGGTCTCCGTGGAAACCCATGTTGCTGATGGACCTGCGGTAAAACCGCAGGCTAAATATTTAGCCCTGCGTTTTACGCAGGGTTCCGAACCAGCCGAGCTAAATATTACCGAAGTCTCAGAATCGCCGTCTAACATATTTGAATCAGCTTGCCAGTTAATTTACGAAGGCGAATTCGACGCTGCCAACAAGATGATAAGACAAGCTCATAACGACTCACCATCCGAACTTAGTGAAAATCTTCGTCAGTTGTTGGAGATTATTGATGAATATGAGGATTTAAGTCAACATCGTCAATCAGCTCGACAAGATGCATACCAAAAGCAGTTGGCTGAGCTGGAGAAACTTCAAGCCGCAACTGATACACGTGACGTAAATGATTTAGCCGCTATAAGCGACGCGAATGATGCAAATGATATCACTAATACTCTTTCAGTTATTGCCAAGGCCAGTGAGATTGCCAACGAAGCACAAAGAACAGAGCTTCTTTCTAAGCCATTTGTAAAGCAGGTTTTTCAGAATGTGATTGATAAGGCTGCTGAGTTCGAGTCGCAAGGCAAATGGCTTGAGGCATATTCAACTTGCTATGCTTGGTTACAAGCGATTGATCCAAATAATAAAGCGTATTCAGATTACGCCGATGAGCTTTTGGACAAGGCTGGCATTGTCGTCTCTTTTCAAGACAGCCCTTGTGAGACCAGTCAGGAACGTTTCCAAGGGATCAAAAAAGAAATGTTTATTCGGGCAATTGATGCACTGGATGTGCAATATGTTAACGATATCGATTACAGACAAATGGTTAGCGAAGCTATCAGGCGTTGCGAATTGTTGGCGGAAGTGCTGGAGACACCCTTCTTACAAAACTTACTGGTTGAAGGCGACGAAAATTATTTTTCGCCGCCGGATGCTAATGAGCTTGCCGCTTGGTCAGTGGCTCTGGCAGGTGTATTGTCTGAAGTCGAATCCCCCTCAAGAGAACTATTAGAATTTAGTAAAAATGATTTCATTGAAGTTTTTGAGAGAATCCTGGCACTGAACACGGCAACGATACAACTGCCTCGCGAAGTATTGATTGCGCAGTTTTCAGAGGCAGCGATGGGCGCACTTGACCCCTATACGGTCATGGTCTGGCCCAGGCAAGCACAGGATTTTGAAAAAATGATGACCAACGAGTTTACCGGCATCGGGATAGAGATTTCCAAGCCGACAGGGCTATTAACGGTGTCAAGCTTATTACCCGATACGCCGGCATATAGATCCGGTCTTGACGCAGGAGAGGTGATAGTGGCGGTGGACGGTGTGGAAACGAAGGATATGTCTCTTATCTGCGCGGTTCATAAGATAACAGGCCCTAAAGGCACCAAGGTAACCTTGACGATAAAGCAGCCAGATGAGGAAAATACCAGGGATGTTACTATAACCAGAGCTAAAATAAAGGTCCCAACGATTCGAGGCTGGCAAAGAACCGAGACCGGTAAATGGCTATATATGATTGACCAGCAGAACAAAATCGGTTATGTTCGCCTTACCAGTTTTTCTGAAGAAACGCCTTCAGCCCTTGAAGAAGTGTTGAATCAACTGGAGCAGGAAGGAATGAAGGGGCTGATTCTGGACCTGCGATTCAATACCGGCGGGCTATTAGAAAGTGCTGTTGGTGTAGCCGACGAATTCCTCGAAGATGGATTGATAGTGAGAACGCAACCTGGGTTTGGCAGGACACCAATTTTTAAGATGGCAAAAAAGAAGGGAACGCATCCTGATTACGCGATGGTCATACTGATAAATTCCAGCTCAGCCAGTGCATCTGAGATAGTAGCTGGTGCATTGGCAGATGAAATGTACGAACGCGCCGTTTTGATAGGCGAAAGGACTCATGGTAAAGGCAGTGTGCAAGGAATAACACAATATCCCCGTGGGGGTGCACAGCTAAAATACACAATGGCATATTATCATTTACCATCAGGCCAAAGGGTTAAAAGCCAAGACGCAATGGAGAAACAAGGCAGGAAAGATTGGGGTGTGGGGCCGGATATAAAAGTCAAAATAGGCAGTGACAGTTTGATGATGAGCGACGAGCTTAGAAAAATGCTAAGTGTTCAAAGGGATAATGACGTGCTTGTCCAGGTTGACCGCGACGAGGATAGGGAGTCGCCGAAAAAGTACACCATCGAAGAAACCCTGGCTGCCGACCCACAGTTAGCAGTTGCTGTTTTGGTTATTAAGACTAAATTGATTCAAGCTGAATCTCCGGCTCTTGTTTCAAGTATAAACTGACTTTCGGCTTTAGAGGTCTGTGCTTTTGACGAATGCAGAAGATATAAGCCACGTTAGAAATTCTATAATGGAGTGTATAAAGGACCGTATGAAAATATGGTAAAAGAAGAAAAGATTTCTAACGGGGCAGGCAGATTTGAACGGCAAAGACAGGAGAAGCTCTCCCACATTAAGCAGTTAGGTATTGATCCTTACGGCGGCAGATATGAGGGCACAGAGCCGGCAGAGGACATCAAGCGCAGATTCACAGAGGACGAAAAACAGAGGCCAGAGCGTGAGCGAGGGATAACTGCGAAGGATAGCGATACTACGCAGCGGGCCAAGTGTGCGGGTAGGATTGTGCTGCTAAGGGACATTGGGAAGCTAATTTTTATTACTCTGCGGGACACCAGCGGGACCATCCAAGTAGGATTGAGCAAAAGTCTGCTGGGCACCGATGCGACAGGATGGCCACTTGCTAAACTGCTGGAGCTGGGTGACATAATCGGTGCCGAAGGTCAATTAGGTAAAACCAAGACCGGTGAAATCACTATATGGGTCGTCAAAAACGGTCTTTCGCTTCTGAGCAAATGTCTCTGTCCACCACCGGAGAAGTTTCACGGCCTGGCTGACATCGACCTGCGCTACCGACAGAGGTATGTGGACTTGTGGGCCAATCCTGAAGTGATGGAGCGGTTTAAGAAGCGAAGTGACATCGTAGCTACGATTCGCCAATATCTTACCTCAAGAGGCTTCTTGGAAGTCGAGACACCGATGATGCAGACTATAGCCGGTGGAGCTGCGGCGAGACCTTTTGTGACGCATCATAACAGTTTGGATTTGGATTTGTTCTTGCGGATTTCGCCGGAGCTATTTCTAAAAAGACTATTAGTTGGCGGAATGGAAAAGGTCTTCGAGATAAACCGCAACTTCCGCAATGAAGGGCTAAGCAGGCAGCACAACCCAGAATTTACAATGCTCGAAGTGTACCAAGCCTATGCTGATTACAATGTGATGATGGATTTAACCGAGGAGGCTGTCTCTGCCTGCGTAGAAAAACATTGTGCAGGCAAACAAGTTCAGTTCGGCGATTTGATGTTAGATTTCAGCAGGCCTTGGCGAAGGGCCAAATATGCAGAGTTGTTAAAACAATACAGTGGCTGCGATATTGATGATATCAAAACTATAAGAGCAAAGGCAAAAGAGCTTGACATAAATGAAGCGGATATGGATGATGCGGTAGTTATCAACGAGGTGTTTGAGGCTACGGTTGAGGAACATCTTATAAATCCGACCTTCGTAATTGACTACCCAGCGGCACTGTGTCCCTTAGCCAGGCGCAAAAAAAGCAATGGTGAACTCGCTGAGCGTTTTGAATTGCTTGTCGCGCGGATGGAATTAGCTAATGCATATACCGAGCTTAATGATCCTGCAGAGCAATATGAGAACTTTCTTATACAGCTTCGCGGTCAGGAAGATTCGCTAACCAAAATGGACCGAGATTATATAACAGCATTGAAATATGGTATGCCGCCCGCTGGTGGATTGGGTATTGGAATTGACAGACTGGTAATGCTTTTGACCGGTGCTTTAAGTATTCGTGACGTCGTTCTGTTTCCACTTCTAAAACCGGTAAAAAGATTAACCGCAGAGAACGCCGAGGCCGCAGAGGAAAGACATAATAAAAGCGAAGGGAATTAGATTCCTGTTTACGCAGAAATGATACTATTAAAAAACTCTGCGTGCTCTGCGGTCTCAGCGTTAAAAAGTTGGTTGGACTTGAGATGTTGAAATTATTTTTGTGGCTGCGATACCTACGCAAGAGAAAGATCGTATTCTTGAGCATTGCCGCAGTCGCATTATCTACCGCGTTATTGATAGCTGTTGCCAGTCTGTTCACCGGCTTTATCGATGCGTTTGAACAAATAGCAGTTCGGACTATAGGCGATGTTGTTCTATCGGCACCGATTCAATTTGCAAAATATCCACAGTTTATTGAACAGCTGGAGCAAATACCTGCAGTTCAAGCGGCCACAGCAACGTTATCGGCTGAAGGGCTTCTACATTTAGACAAAGGAAATGTACGTGCAGTGCACATCTGGGGGATTGAGCCTGCTCGACGAGCAAAGGTAACAGGATTTAAGCAATTTTTGCGCAAACAGGGACAATCTGATAAACAGCCGTCTTTTGAAGCTCCTGACTCACCACAGGCTGTTGGCGGGTTTGTCGGTATCGCTGTGATAGCGGAGCCTAACGAAAAGACGGATGAATATGATTACGACTCAATTGACCAGATGCTTGGCAAAAAGGTTGTTATTACTACAGGCACGATAATAGAAGCGAAGAGTCCATCTGCAAATGGTGCAGTCAGTAGTGACACACCGCGCTTCGACTCCGCTCAGGACAGGTTTAAGAGAAAGACCATAAAGTTTACCATTGCAGATATTGTTGAGACAGGAGCTTATGAGCTTGATAAGGCATTTGTGTACTTGCCTATAGAAGAATTACAGAAAATTTTATATATAAATGAAGAAGGCCAGCTTGCCAACCAAATTCAAATTAAACTAAGAGATGATGTCCAAGTTGAGCAGGCATTGGCGGAAATTCGGGGCGCATGGAAGAGTTTTGCTGCTGAGCAGCTTGGTTGGCCCTCGGATGTTATAAGATATACGGCTATCGAAACAGCTATACAGATGCAAAGAAAGTATGTCACTGAACTGCGAAAGCAAATGGGAGTTTTATTATTGATATTTGGTGTTGTAAGTTTCAGTGTTGTGGTACTGATATTTTGTATATTCTACATGATTGCCAGGTTCAAACAGCGGGACGTCGCCATAATAAAAAGCTGCGGTATGGCCAGTGGCTCAGTGGTCTTTATTTTTCTCGGATTTGGTGCTTGTGTTGGAATAGTCGGCTCGGGTTTGGGAGCTGTTTTGGGATACATAGTTACAAAAAATATAAATACAATTGAGGAATGGATAAGGATAATATTTGGTCTGAAGCTGTGGAAAAGCAGCGTCTATGTATTTAACAAGATACCTAATGAGATTGATTGGGCCTCGGCTATGCTTATTATATTCTTGGCAATTGTAGCAGCAGCCATTGGGGCATTCATACCTGCGATTGTCGCGGCAAAAACACGACCGGTTGAAATCTTGCGTTATGAATAACAATAAACAGTTTTGAGTTTTGAAGTTTCAGTTTTTAGTTAACTCAAAACTCATCACTAAAAACTCAAAACTAAAATATGTATAAGATTATTCTTGCAATTAGGTATTTGATAAAACGCCACATAACGTATTTTGCGATACTCGCAGTTACGCTTTGCGTTTTTATTGTTGTTGTCGTGATGACTGTGCTGACGGGACTGGTGAACGATTTCAAACAGAAAAATCACAATTTTGTAGGAGACTGTATTGTCGGCACCGATTCGTTGGTGGGTTTTGTTTACTACGAAGATTTTATCAAGATTCTAAAAGAGACTGATTTTATTGAAGCTACATCGCCTGTGATAAAAAGCTACGCCCTGGTAAGTCCCGATTGGACAGAGGATGGTATCGGCCTGGAAATTCTGTGTATCGATCCGGTTAGCCATAGTAGGACAACAGCTTTTAGTGAGGCGCTGCATTACCATAAAAACGATGTGTCGAAAGCATTTGTTCCTGTCTTTGATCCGAACCTGTTGGGATGTATATTGGGAGTCGACGTTGGTTATAGGTTAAGCAAATCCTTGGCACCGCAACGCAGTTCAAGGGGAGGGTATTATTATAGTGATCGTCTTGACAAAACGGCCGTTTCTGTAAGTTGTGTTCCTTTGACTGCGAAAGGTGCACCTGCTAAAGCCGGCTTGGGGCTGATTAACGCACAAAAATTCTACTGTAGTGACTATTCACACAGCGGTTTAGCCCGGGTGGATAGTTCCTTAATTTACCTGCCTTTTAAGCAGGGCCAATGGCTTTGCGGGATGGATGCGCCACTCAAACGAGCCAACGCGATTTATATAAAGTTCAAGCCAAAAGTTAAAACTCAAGATGGATATGAAAAAGTTGCCGCGCTCTGGCGTGACTTTAAGCAAGAAAAAGCCGGCGAAGAACAGGCATACTTGTTGGAGACGGTGACTGTGCAAAGCTGGAAAGATTACAGACGTGCAACCATCGCAGCTATGGAAAAAGAAGAAACCATGATGACTGCTATGTTTATACTCGTGGGTATTACGACTGTTTTTATTATATTTGTCGTTTTTTACATGATAATTAGTCACAAGAGCAAAGACATAGGCATTTTGAAAAGCATAGGTAGTTCGAACGCAGATATTATGCAGTTGTTTATGGGGTTTGCTTTGTTGGTGGGCATTTTAGGCTCCGGCATGGGTACATTTACAGGCTTCCTATTTTTGCGCAAAGTCAATCAAATAGAAAGTTGGCTATATGAGCATTTTGAGTTTCAGCTCTGGGATAGGACAATTTACGCTATAGGTGATATCCCGAATCAGGTAGAATTCAACGTCTTAGCTATAATTATCATTTCAGCGATTGTAGCCTGCTTGACTGGTGCGCTTCTGCCAAGCTGGCAGGCAGCAAAGTTAAAACCAATAGAGACCTTGCAGGTCAGTCAATTGTGAATGGAGCAATTTGATGTTAATAACCGAAGAAATTTACAAATCTTATCGGATGGGCGTGACAGACGTTAAGGTTCTAAAAGGCATCAATTTGGCTATAAAGAAAGGCGAATTTGTGGCGGTAGTCGGTGCTTCGGGAAGCGGCAAAAGCACGCTATTGCATATATTAGGTGCGTTGGATAAACCTGATAAAGGTGTGGTACGGTTTGAAGGGCGGGACTTGAACCAGTTCAGCAGCACCGAATTGAACAGATTTCGCAACAAAATGGTGGGATTTGTTTTTCAGTTTTATCATTTATTGGACGAATTAAGTGTATTGGAGAATGTTTTTCTGCCGACAATGGCCTCCAAAAGCGTGGTCGGCTGGCTGGCCTGTCGCAGATGGGCCAAAAACCGCGCCAGAGAGTTACTCCGCCAGCTTGGTTTATCCGAAAGAGCCAACCATAAGCCGTATCAGCTCTCCGGCGGTGAAAGGCAAAGGGTGGCGATCGGAAGGGCCTTGATGAATGAGCCGAGAATGCTCTTGGCTGATGAGCCAACAGGAAATCTTGACTCGGCTACAGGATATGGTATTCTTGATACTTTTGAGAACTTGAATAAAGCAGGCCAGACGATTGTAATGGTGACACACGATGAGACCATTGCACAAAGGGCTGGACGGATAATAAAATTGGTCGATGGAAAAATAGCGTAAAACCAAAAATGAAAAACTAAAAACCATAGTTGAAAACTTAAAACTTTTGAATTTTATGTTGTGGTTTTACACTTTCAGTTTTGAGTTTTTCGCTTCCAGGGAAATTTTATGGCACTGAAAATATGGCTTGACGATAAGCTCGTTGACGAAACAGATGCTAAAATATCTGTTTTTGACCATGGTTTACTCTACGGGGATGGGGTTTTTGAAGGCATTCGTATTTACAACAGCAGGATATTTGAAATAGAGGCCCACGTAAAACGGTTTTATGAATCGGCCAAAGCAATTCGCCTTGAGGTGCCAATTAGCCGCAGCGAGCTCATTAGTGCCATTGAAAAAACGGTTGAGGCCAACGATGTTATTGACGGCTATATTCGCTTGGTCATTACTCGCGGAATTGGGACTTTGGGACTGAATCCTTTTATCTGCAAGAACGGCAAATTATTCATCATTGCCGATAATATTCAGCTTTATCCTGAGGAGCTTTACGAAAAAGGAATGAAGGTTGTAAGTGCCACCACAGTTCGCAATCATCCGCTGGCAATTTCGCCTCAGGTCAAGAGTTTGAACTATCTCAATAGCATCCTGGCTAAGATTGAAGCATTGGACAGCGACGTGCCCGAAGCAATTATATATAACCACGAAGGGTATGTTGCCGAAGCGACGGCAGACAATGTATTTATTGTGAAAGAAGGCATAATTTATACGCCGCCGGTTGAAGCGGGTGCGCTGGAAGGGATAACACGAGCTGTCGTTATCAAATTAGCAAAGGAAGAAAATCTGAAGGTAGTTGAAAAGAATCTGACAAAAGTGGATTTATATATTTGTGACGAATTTTTCCTCACCGGCACCGCTGCAGAGGTCATCGGTATTGTTGAGATTGACGGCAGAGTTGTCGATGACGGCAAACCAGGGCCTATTACGAAACTGCTAAGAAAGAAGTTCTTCAAATATGCCCACGGAAAAAAGTTGTGAGTGTTGAGTTTTTGGTTTTTAGTTATAACTCAAAACTCAAGACTTAAAAACTCAAAATTATGAGCACGCACACCCACAGAACCAACAGTGTCCCCCAGAGCCGGATTTCTTCTTTTATACTTATCCAGGACCAGCTAAACCAGGTAAGGCAGCTAATCAATCAACAACTAACCACACCTGCTAAATCAGCAGATATTAACCGCTTGCTTGAACATCTGAAAAACCATGGTGGCAAGATGATTCGACCCGGACTGGTTTTATTGTCGTATCGCGCCGTGCGTGATGCGTCGGGCGAAAAAAAAACGCAAGACGCAATACGCAATACGCAATACGAAGCTATCCGTGTTGCAGCGATTGTTGAGATGATTCACAATGCCTCACTGTTGCACGACGATGTTATAGATGAAGGGCAAAAACGCCGGGGTCTGCCTACGATAAATAATCTTTGGGGTAACGAATCCGCAGTGCTGCTGGGCGATTTTTTATTGAGCCAGGTTTTAAAAATGTGCACCGATTTAGGACCGGAAATCACTAATATCATTGCTACTACCGCTGCTCGAACGTGTGAGGGTGAATTAAGACAGGTAATAGAAAGACAGAATTGGCAATTGAGCGAGGCTGAATATATCGACATAATCACCGAGAAAAGTGCCGCTTTTTTTAGTAGCTGTTGTCGTCTGGGTGCCATTTTAGCAAAGGCAAACGAAACCGAAATTGAGTCGCTTGCTCGTTTCGGTTTGAACGCCGGCATCGCATTTCAAATTAAAGATGACATGCTTGATCTGATTGGAGATGAAAGCAAAACAGGCAAAACTGTCGGTAGTGATGTCGAGAAGGATAAGCTGACTTTAGCGATAATACATTTACTAAGAGTGGTAGAGCAGAAAGAAAAAAATAAGATTTATAGTAAGTTAAATCGTAGCATGGGTAAAAGCAAGAATGCCTTGTTAAAGATGTTAAAGTCCTACAGCAGTTTTGAATATGCACATCGTCGTGCGCAAGAATTCGTCGACAAGTCGTTGCAAGCGCTGGCTAATTTGGAACAAAGCGAGGCTAAAGAAGCTTTAATTGAAACAGCGAAATTTGTGGCCAGCAGGGCGATTTAGCATGACAGTGAAAATTGTATAGTGAAGACAATCCTCAAATGTTCCTATATTCAAAGGAAAGGGCTGCAAGCTGAAAACTCGCAGCCCTTTCTGTTTATTTAGCGTAGTTATGTCAAACAAACAACAAACGACTAAAGTCCTGCTTATGGCTAAAATCTACAAGCAATGCCCGTACCAAACGCCCAGCTATCGCCTGTGAAAGAAAACTCGGTGGTCAGATCGGTATTTTGCAACAAGGCAAACTGTGCGCCGACAAAGCCGCCGAAGTTGCTGTCTGCTTTAAGATCACCACTTTCTTTCCAGGTTTCCGACCCAGTCGCCCAAGTCGCCGTCCCTTTGATGTCAATATCTCCTGAGAGATAGTAAAAAAACGGTCCGCCGTAAAGTTTCCAGCCGCCCATATCAGCCGTAGGTCCCAAGGCGATCAGAATATCGTAGGTATCGATGTCAATTTGGTTTTTATAGGTAACAGTCTCCTCTTCTTCTTCTATTCCTTTCGTATCCCAGCTTGTATCCAGCCAGTTCATCTGAATCGAAGTACCCCAGCGGATGTTTTCTTGTTCATAGAATGTAAGCCTTGTTCCCCATCCCCAGGCAAAATTGTTGTCAAAGTTTAAACCTTCCCAATCATCTTCAGGTTCATCAGCATCTCTCACCTTAGCTTTAACATCTGCAATGCCCAGTTGTAAATACACTTCCCACCAGTCTTCCACACCGTAACCAATAGTCGCATAGTGCCTCTGGGTCTTGAAGTCTTTGATTTTCATATGCCAGATACCTGTTTCAGTATCCACTAGATCTCCCCCTGCGTCGTACTCATTCTCCGTATAGGTCATTTTTGTTTTTTCTAAATCCATGTCTGAATACATGTAGTTGTACCCAGCGTTCCATTGGCCCTTTTTCAACTCCGCCGTTGGGGTACCCATAAAACCGGCCCCCAAAGCACTGACACTCATGATTGCAACGAGCAATCCCAACAACATAATTTTCTTGTTCATTTTTGTCTCCTTTAAAAAAGTACAACGTTCCTTTAATTTATCCCAACCGGACAAATTCTAAACACACTTTAAATCCTGCCAATCATATTTGGCCATTTTCTTGACGTATATATAAACCCCATTTAACGCTTTTTCAGGGACGAAATATAACATCATATTAGGAACAAATCAAATAAAAAAGAGTTTTTTTGATTTTTTTTTTGCAAAGGCTGTGTGGGGGAAAAAGGGTCAAAAACGCATTTTTAGCCGTGGTCAAAATAATTTTCGACAGTTTTGTTCATCTTGCATATAATATGCCTGATGCGCGAAGATGAGACCGATAAAAAATTATTTAGCAGGTCTGAAAAAGACAACATAGACTCAGTGGCGCCCTTGGCGGTTCGGATGAGGCCTAAAAAACTTGATGAGTTTATCGGACAAAGACATTTCATTGGGCAGAATAAACTTCTGACCAGGATGCTCGAGGCTGACAAGCTTAGTAGCTTAATTTTTTATGGCCCGCCGGGAGTAGGAAAAACCTCATTGGCAACGATCATTGCTAATTATACTAAAGCCAGATTTTATTATCTCAATGCACCGTCGGCCAGCGTAAAGGATATCCGCGTAATAATTGGGCGCGCCCGCGACAGGCTCGCAGCCTCCGGCGCAAGGACCGTGCTTTTTATCGATGACATCCACCGTTTCAACCGTGCTCAGCAGGATGTATTGCTGGATGATGTCGAAGCTGGGATTTTGATTCTCATAGGTGCTACTACAGAAAATCCGTATTTTGCAGTCAATTCGCCGTTGATTTCCAGAAGCACCGTATTTCATTTTGAGCCGCTTAATCAGGAAGACATTTTGCAGTTGCTACAAAGAGCAATTGACGATGCCGAACGTGGGCTGGGAAAATTTGACATCCAAACGGACGCAAAATCACTAAAATATTTGGCGGTGATGTGTGATGGCGATGCCCGAAGGGCCCTAACAGCCCTGGAAGTGGGAGTGTTATCGCAGGCTGCTCGAAAGCTGCAGGGGAAAATAAAATTTAATCTGGAAGTTGCGAAAGAGTCGATACAACAGAAAGCTATTGTTTATGACCGTACGGGCGATACGCACTACGATTTAGCCAGTGCGCTGCAGAAGAGTATGCGGGGCAGTGACCCTGACGCCACGGTTTATTGGCTTGCAAGGATGATAGCTGGCGGCGAGGATATACGTTTCATTGCTCGTCGGATTGCAGTTTGCGCCGCCGAAGATGTCGGAAACGCTGAGCCTATGGCGACGGTTTTGGCTGCTGCGGCTGTTCAGATATCCGAGTTTGTGGGCTTACCAGAAGCCCAGCTATCGCTGGCACAAGCGGCATTGTACGTGGCTTGTGCACCGAAATCAAACGCCGCAGCATCGGCAATAGGCAAAGCAGTGGCCGATGTGCAGACCGAGCCGATCAAGCCGGTGCCAAAACATCTGAAGGATAGCCATTATCAAGCTGCAAAAAAGGCCGGCTTCGGGGTGGACTATAAGTACCCGCATAAGTTTAAGGATGGTTTCGTGCCGCAGGAGTATTTCCCGGCAGCGATGAAGAAAAAATATTATGAACCTAAAGAAATCGGCTGCGAAAAAAACATTAAGCGTTATTTACAAAAGCTGCAAGTCTTGATAGAACATAGCAAAACTATCAAAGATAGTGCCGGACAAAAGGATAGCTAAATGAATAAGAGCCAGTTGCGCCGCAAGCTACAGAATTGCCTGCTTGAGCTGAGCGAGAAGGAGCGAGCCGAGAAAAGTCGCAAAGCTTGCCAGAATTTAATTTTGACGCCAAAATTTCAAAGTGCGTCAACGGTTATGATGTATTTGTCTCTTCCGCACGAGGTAGATACTTCCGAAGCTATTCTTCACGCCTGGCAGCTTGACAAAATAGTTGTGGTACCTAAGATTTCCTGGCAGCAGAGGCACATGATACCGGTGCAAATAAACTCGCTGGAAACTGGTTTTTCAACCAATGTTTCCGGCCTGCGAAATCCAGCGACAGGAGTGCCGATGCCATTTGAAGAGATCGATTTGGTAGTTGCGCCGGCTTTGGGATTCGACAGGAATGGCAATCGTCTTGGTCGAGGCGGTTCTTATTACGACAGATTTTTCGCTAATAAGGAACTTAGAGCTACCCGGTGCGGCTTTGCTTTTGCAGAGCAAGTGCTTGATTCGATCCCGGTTATGGATAGTGACCAGCCGGTAGAACTTTTAGTAACTGACAAAGAAATAATTTACTTTAACAGCAAGAAAGGAGAATAGGATGGCTCGATATTCCTTTCCATGGTTCGGTAGGCTGAGAATTCGGAACAGAAACCAAATATATATTATTATTTCAGCTTTGCTTGTTATTGCTTTAGTGGTTGTTCTTATTTATGGCCCTCGTCCCTCCGGCAAAAATGAAGAGCAACATGTTGAGACCTCGCCGGAGCCAGAGGCTGTCACAACTTATGCGAGTGAAGAGTCAAAAGCCCCTGTTGTTGAGACCTTGCCTGAACCAGAAAAGGTCACAACTGAAGAGCCGGTAGATGTCCAGCCTGTGCAGACTCTGGCAGCGAAGACAAAACCACAGTTTGATTTGATAAGTGTCCCGCCGAAGCCGACAACCGACGCCGATCTGAAAGTCGCTGTGGTTATTGCTGAAGCTATGGAGCTTGTCAACGCAAAGCCCAGCAAGGTTATACAAGCCCGCGAAAGGCTAAATGATGCTTTACTAATGTGCAAGGACCGACGACAGCAGGCCTTCGTTAAGCACCAGCTTTCTAAGCTTGCAGAACAATGGCTTTTTAGCAAAAGTCTTTTTCCGGATGATAAGCTTTGTGATAGTTACAAAGTCAAGCCAGGCGACCAGCTTCTAACAATCGGCCAGCGATATAAAGTGCCGTACGAGATTCTAATGCAAATTAACAATATCCGTCGTCCACAAGCGCTCAAGGCGGGACAAACAATAAAAGTCATCAATGGCCCATTCAACGTGAAGGTATATCGGTCGACTTTCACGATGGATTTGTATCTGCAAAATACTTTTGTTCGCAGTTTCTCCGTCGGCCTGGGCAAGCCCGGCATGGAGACACCCACAGGGCTATGGCGGGTCGAATCTGGCGGAAAGCTCGTAAAGCCGGTCTGGACAAATCCACTTACCCACAGAACGCATCGCCCTGAGGAACCAGACTATCCTTTAGGCTCAAGGTGGATAGCGCTGGATGGACTTGAGGGCGATGCCAAAGGCAGAGATGGCTTTGCGATCCACGGCACAAAAGACCCTGAACAAATCGGCAAGGCTGACTCGCAGGGATGCATCCGCTTGCACAATGGCGATGCAATACTTCTCTATAACATGCTGGTTCCGATTCATTCTCTGGTAAGGGTGGAAGAATAAAAATAACAGATTTAGTCCCGCCACACTGATGGCGGATAAGCTTCTGTCTCCTGTTTTGAGATTGGCTTTGTTTTTCATTAACCGCCGAGTTCGCAAAGAACGCGGAGAAATAGGGCAGAGAGCGTATTTCTTTATTGAACAATCACTTACACAAATATCCTTCTTCTCTGCGTACCCAGCGTTCTCTGCGGTAAAATGTAAATTGGCTTTGTTTGGCTTTGTTTTCACCAAGTGTCCAATTGGATTTGTTTTCATAAACCTTTTGCTCATATAGACTTGTGCTCATTTGCTCTCTTTGTAAATTGGCTTTGTT
>CAYNKI010000033.1:0-20849 GCA_964397675.1 uncultured Pirellulales bacterium | reverse complement strand
ACCTGAGTGTGTCTATTATATCGTTTTTCTACCACACTGCAAGGTTTGCTTAAAAGAGGGCATGGTTCAATCCTGGGTGGCAGCCTCAAAGCCTGCCCTGGCTACGGCTTGGCCTTCGCCGAGACGAGCGGATTTGAGGCTGCCACACACTATAGAGCCACAAATCAATGTTACCCAGAATCTGTGCTGTTTGAACCATGCCTAAAAAAGCAGATGCTCAAATAGTATTTTTGTGCCAAGACCGATGAGAATCAGCCCTCCGATAGCTTCGATTTTGTTTTCGAAAAAGTGCCCGAATTTTTTACCGATGAATACGCCAAGATACGAAAGGACAAAAGTCACCAGGCCGATGATGATCACAACCTTTGCGAGTGAAACTCTCAAAAATGAAAGCGTTATCCCAATGGCCAGAGCATCGATGCTTGTAGCGACGGACAAAACCAGCAGGATAGAAATATTCGAAGTGTCAAAAATTTTTTTAGTTGACCTTATCTTGAACGATTCGTAAATCATTTTGCCTCCAACGGCACTTAGAAGGCCAAAAACCACCCAGTGGTCATAATGCACTACGTATGTTTTTATACTCAGCCCTGCCAGAGAGCCTATCAACGGCATAATTGCCTGAAAGCCGCCGAAAAAAATAGCTATTCTTAGAGCGTGTTTTATTTTTAGCTGCTTATACGCAGACCCACTGACGATTGAGACTGCAAAGGCATCCATCGCCAGCCCGACAGCTATAACTATGATTGTAATTAAACCCATAATTACTTCGGAACGACTTGAAGGAGCACAGAACCTCTACGGCTTGCACCACCTGCAAGGTTTTTTGCCGTCCTCTATTGCTTCTTCTCTTCCTTTATAGCTAACAAGATTTTTCGGCGAGATTTTCTTTGCCCAGCTACATTCGGGCTTGTGGAACACCTTGCTGTTCTTTGAGGCCACGTATTTATATTCGGGCGTCACCTGCTTACCAAAAGGCCTGGACGCTGTTACTGGAATAGTAATGATGTCATTAACATCACCCAACTGCTCTGACTTTGGATTAGCTGCCTTGTAAGCATGAATAAATGCTTCTGCTTGTTCTAACGCCGCCTCGGTTACTTTAGCGTGTATACTTTCGATGGGTGCTATTTGCATTAAAGGATTCACTTTCCACACATCAACTAATACATTCAACTCTTGTTGGTTTTTCAATATTACCATTCGAGTTAACGATGTTTGAACACGGAAAACACCTTTTTGTGAATCAGGAATCTTAAGAAGACTAATATTAACTGTAAGTCGCGGCATAGTTGATAACTTAGTTTGAACATACTTGATACCACCTTCTTTGAGTTTTTGTTGAATTTTCAAATTAAGTTCTTCCCGCTTTAAGCTGACTGTGCTTGGAACCATATCAGCTTTGATAACTTGAACATACAATTGATCTAAACCAGTTAAAGTTGGGTGAGGATGACTAATCAGTAAAGGTTTTTGCTCCGGTAAGGGCAACTCCACTTCACCCAGGCAAGGAATAGATAAAATGCTGACAACAATCGCCAAAGCCAAATGATATTTTTCGGTTTTCATAGTTTTTTCCTTTTTATTATATGCCGGTGCCATGCTGGTAATGGCTAATGAGCCCCAGTGTAAACCCTTCGACTTCGCTCAGGGCAGGCCTTGGGGTCTAAACTACTCAAGCAATGCTTTGTTTACCTCGGCCTTCATTTTGCCCAGGCCGGTCTTCGCTACCGTCAGCGGGTCTTGCTTCCAGTAGGTCGGATTAAATAATTCCAGAGACAAAACCGCTCGGCTGCCATTGGCGTGCAGGTCACGCAGGATTTGCGTCAGCGGTGCGATGCCATCACCGGGATAAACACGGTCTCGGTCTGTTATCGTCTCTCGCGGCGGCTCAGATGGGTAGTCGTTAAGATGAAAAACCTGAATGGACTGAGCACTGAGTAATCTCAGGCCGCTGAAATCGGACCCGCCTTTATAGATATGATAGACGTCGGGCAAAAGGCAAGCCTTCGGGTGGCCGCTTTCGATTACTACGAACATCGCCTGGCCCAATCGATGCAGATTCTTTGAAAACCCCCATAACTCGACCTGTGGCACCACACCCATTTCATCACCCAATTCTAATAGTGCTCGATACCGCTCGGCTGCTTTGAAAAGGTCAAGCTCTGCCTTTTTAGTTGCGCCTGCTGGAGGGGCTGCAATACGCTTGCCGCCGATCTGGGCCAACACATCCATGTCATACTTGGCTTGTTCGATGCCTTTGGCACGCTCGGCATCATCATCAACAATCCAGCGAGAAAAAGCGATGGCACTTTCCACCGTCAGTCCCAGATCCATGATGCGCTTGCGTACATCTTTTAGACTACCGCCGCTCGTGACATAATTATTGATGTTGCGGATCCATGGCTCAATCGCATCATAACCAGCCTTAGCAGTGATTTCGATCTCCTGGTCAAAACTTAGCTTCTGACCTCGGATGGTACTGGTATTTAAGCAAAAGCTAAACGGAATTGTTTGTTTTGATGCAGCTTTGCTAGCGCTCTCAGCGGTGGTAGTTATGCTGGCCGTTACAGCAGCGCCAACGGTAGAACTGGTGCGAGTGAGCAATTGTCGTCGAGACAGAGTGTTCCTCGTCATGATTATCTCCTGGTGTTGATGGAACTTTATTGCAGTTAAACTACCCCCCGATAAATCGGGGAGCTAAATAACTTACTCAAACTGACCGATTTCATTGTCATGCTGAGCCGAAAGGCGAAGCATCTGGCCTTAGCAATAGGAAATCACATTTCATCGTGGGCCAGATTCTTCGCTTCACTTCGTTACGCTCAGAATGACAAACTGTTATATGTTTTTGCAAATAAAGGACTTATGATTATTTCTGCTATCGTATTGGTCAGTTTGAGTAACTTATTAAACGGGCTTACCAAGCGATTTTTCGACTTCGGCCAATTTCTCTTCAAGCAGCTTTTTGGTCTTGGCTTCGACATTTAACCGCAGAAGCGGCTCGGTATTGCTCGGTCGGCAATTAAACCACCAGTTTTTATATCCGACAGTCACCCCATCCAGGCGATCGATTTGGCCGTCGCTGTATCGTTTGGTAAGCTCAACCATTTTTGCCTGCTTGTCCTCTACTTTGAAGTTTATCTCGCCGCTGGCGTGGTATCGCCGTAACGGCTTGATAAGCTGACTTATCGGTACACTGGCCTTACTAACAATGTTCAAGACGTGCACCAAGGTAATTAAGGCCGAGTCGGTGCAGTAGTTGTCGCGATAGTAAAAATGCCCCGATAGCTCCCCGCCGAATATGGCGTGCGAATCACGCATAGCCTTTTTCATAAAAGCGTGGCCCACCCGTTCTCTTCGCGGTGTCCCACCATTTTTAATAATTTCTTCGACCACAGCTCTGCTGCTACGCAAATCATAAACAATCGTAGAGTTGGGTTGTTTCTTCAGAAAAAACGGCGCGAGTAAAGCCGTTATCAAATCACAACTGATGTTGGTACCCTTCTCATCGACCATCATTAACCTGTCGGCGTCGCCATCGAAGCAAATGCCAAAGTCACACTTGTTTTTCTTTACTGCAGCTTTGACCTGAGCAAGATTTTTTTCAACGAGAGGATCTGGCGGATGTTTAAATTTTCCCTTATGTTCGAAGTTAAGATCAGTTATTTTTATTGGAAGGTCGCCAAAGATTGCTGGCACCATCTTTCCAGCCATGCCGTTTGAAGCATCGACGGCGATTTTCAAGCCTTTTATCTTAGGATTTAAGAATTTTAGCACATGATTTTTGTATCCATCTGTCAAATCCAACTTCTCAACTGAGCCAGTGGCCTTGCCTTTGGTATGAACCAGAGCAGTTGCGATATGCTCTATGTCTTTCAATCCCGTATCAACACCAATGGGCTTAGCTCCCAAGCCGGATATTTTGAAGCCATTGTATTTAGCTGGATTATGCGAAGCAGTAACTTGCACACCACCACAGGTATTCAGATGATTAATTGCGAAGTACATCTGCGGCGTATCTATCATTCCTATATCAACAACGTTTATTGCCATGGCACGGATTCCTTCCATAAGGGCCTGTGCAAGCACTTCGCTGTGAGTTCTCATGTCACGGCCGACGCATAGAGTCTGACTGTGAGCCTGCCCACGTTCATAGCCATGAAGCAGAGACGGCAAAAATCGTGCTGTAGCACAGCCGATCTTCCACGCATCTTCCTCGTTGATTTGGTTAGGATAAATGCCTCTTATATCGTAGGCCTTGAAAATCGTAGCATCCATCTTATAGACTCCATGCTTCGTGTTTTGCATAGCTTCGCATTTCAAGTTTCATATACACTATCTTGTACTATACACTGCCTCCGCATGGAATGTCAATAACGAATGCTTAGACATCAAAGACAGTCCTATTTGGCAATGAAAATCAAGTATAAGCCGCAAAGGATTATGGCCACCCCACATATCCCTTTGATTATTATGGTAGCTTTGGATTTTTCGTTCCAATTCATGTAATGTTGAACAAGTTCGGTACACGTCCCGGCAAAGACAATCACAGAGCAATGTCCCACACCATAAGCAAGAAGCAAAATGATGCCGTAGGCCAAGCTCTTTGAAGCGACTTTGAATGTCACGCCCAGCATGGGAGCCATATAGGCAAATGTGCATGGGCCCAGTGCAATTCCGAACACCAGCCCGAGGATAAAAGCTGCCAGCGCACCTTTTCGTTTCATTCCCACCTGGCTCGGACCGGAGAACGGCATCGGAATAACGTCCAAAAGGTGCAAGCCGACAACAAAGAAGATCAGCGCAACAAAATAGTTTCCGAACCTACCCACGTCGCCCATCATACGACCGGCTGCAGCAGTTATACAACCGATGCCAGCAATGGTTATCAGGATGCCCACCGCGAACATGGCGGAGATGAAGAAGGCACGTTTGGTCGACATACGTCCCTGCTGGTCGATAAAACCAACAATCAATGGGATGCTGGCCAGATGACACGGACTAAGCAAAATGCTTAGTATGCCCCAGACAAATGCAGCAACCAAAGCTATGGCGGGCGCCCCCTCGACAGCATGTGTCAGTGTGGTAAAAAGTTTTTCCATCCGTTATTTGACACCCATTTGTGACAGTTTGCTTTCGATCTGTTCCTGTGGGAAAAAACCGGTGTGGCGGAAGACCTCTTTACCGGTTCTATCGAAAAATATCTGAACCGGAATAGTTTGCACCCCGTAACGTGATGCAAGAATCGGCTCTTCTCTTACATGAATAAAGAGAACATTGAGTTTTCCCTCGTATTTTTCTTTGAGTGTATCAAGTATTGGGGCCATCATGTCACAAGGGACACAGCCCACGGAGCCAAAATCAACAAGAGATGGTTTTCCGCTATAGAGCGCCTGGTCGACGGGATTATCTTTTGCCAGTGCTGCATATTTCTTAACCCATGAAGCGGAGACCTCAATATTAATCCTCTTGCCGAGTGTACGGATATGCTTGTCGATAACCTCTTGCTGTTTCTGCTGGAGAAGATATTGTTTCAAAGGCTCTTTGACCTGTTCGAATGCCGATCCGCCAAACATATCCTTGTTGTCCTGGTAAAATTGTTTTGCCTCATCATCTGTCACCACTACTTTTTCAGCCAAATTTTCAATATAAAACTGGATGGCCTGACGTTCATTCTCAATATCGATTTTCTTCTCCGATTGTTGCAGAGATTTCTTTGCCAAGCGGAAAAGGATTTTCCCAGTTGCTTCCTGCTCAAGAATAAAAAACGCGTTTTTCTGCAATTGCTGTTGAAGGTATATCGGCTGTCTATTGATGATTGCATCGATATCTGAAGCGCTGATTTCAAGGCCATCTGAGCGAAGAAGCAGGCCGCTCGGCAACTCTGTAAGTCGGGCAAAGGTCAAAACACCAGAAACTAAGTTGGGATACATTTCAGCTACTTTCTTGGATTCTGAAGCTGTTTTGTCAGCGGCCATCCCTAACTTGAAAAGTAGAAGAATAAGCGTACAAATCAAGGTGACTTTTTTGGGTATGTTCATTTTTTATCCTTCATTAATATTTTTTGCTTAAATACATTCACCTTAATAGGCTACTTTGGTACACATTCGCCGATCTTGCAGGCCTTTTGAATCTGCTGGGGCGAGAGCTTCATCTTGTCTGCGAGAGCCTGGCTGATGGGAATTAGCCTGCCTGTTTCATAAGGATTCTGCTCGACCCACTTCTTGAGATTATCTGCATTCATAAAGAAGCCCTGGTGGAAGCAACTGGTAGAAGCCCATGTGCCGTCTGGTTTATTGCGCTGGCCGAACCAGGCAACCGAAGTTGCCGGCTCCAGCGAGGCTACTCTCCCCTCAAACGTTTTGACAATAATCATTTCGCCTGTAAGGCGGTCTTTTTCGTGCACTTCTACGTCCTTACCAGTTCTGGCAGCCACCCCCATCGCACAGTGAGAACAACAGCCCCATGTATATAGTCCGTCGGCCTTGACTAAAGCTGCATCTTCGGGATAAACCACCCGGTCGCAGAAGCCGCACCTTGTTGCCAATTCTTTGTTCTGCAAGATTTGCCAACGGATAATGCTGCCGCCTGAGGCTACCCGCTCGGCTTCAGCCGTTCCTTTGTTTGTAAATGCTCTGATTGTCGGTCTGCCGGTTTGGCTATCCAGACCATACAGGTACACAGCTTTAGTGGCGGGAATTGGTTCGCCTGTGGTCCGGTCTGTAACCGTAACTTTTTTCTCAAAATAGGTTTTATCTTCGGTCAGGCACGAATACATTATGAAATAACAATGCGGACCGCACAGGCGTACCAGCCCTTTGTCTGTTTGAATCGTCACCAGCGTTTTCGCATCGACGTCACCATCACACATATAGCAGATTTTGTCTTTGGGCCTGTTGTCGACCTGCGCGGGCGCAAGTCTTTCGAAAGCCGGCAAGCTGCTCATTGGCTCTGAGAGGTCCACGCTCAATTCTTTCCACTTTGAGAGAATATCTTCTTTGGAGAAGAATCCTTTGTGGCGGAACAGCTCTTTGCCAGAAGCATCGAAAAATATCTGTGTGGGAATAATCATAACATTGTACTTTTCAGCGATAGCAGGGTCCTTATGGACATCATAAAAATCCACCTGTAAGGTTCCTGCATATTCTTTTTTTAATTCTTCGAGGATAGGCGCCATCAGTTTGCAGGGAATACATGTACCGGCTCCAAGGTCTACAAGATGTGGCAGAGCTTTTGAACTTTCCTGATTGGTTATGTTTATTGGCTGCGGGGCATTGTTTGCTACACTGTTGGCTTCAGACGACACAGAATCAGCTTTTTTGTTGTGCTTGTAGATAATTACTCCACAGACAGCAGCTACCAAAATAACTACTATTAAAATATTGGTTAATTTATTCATAATTAGTTCACCTCTTTCACATTCGGTTACCAATTAGGTCAATAGAGCTGAGCTTTTTTCCACTACCTTGGCGATGTTTTCATCTGTGATAGGTGTTTTTCCTTTTTCCATATGTAGGTCAGTGACGCGGAAGTGCTCAAACTCGGCAAACCCTGCTTGTTGCAGACAGTTCTTAACGCAGTCCAGCTCGCAACCGTCGATGGCGAGGATTTTCGATGCTTTTTGCGTTGCTTGGATAATTGGCTCAATTCTGCCACCTACACCTGCCAGGCAAAACATTTTGCCTATGCTCTCTTTGGTCAATTTTCTCGCCGCACGGTCGGCGATTCCGCCCACATTGGCTGCGCCGGAACATGCGAAAATCAACGTCGGCCCGGCAATGCAACAATTACTCTGTCCACACATAGTATTTTCCTTACATCAGCATTTTCTTGATTTCATCCGGCGAAGCAACTTTGCCGACACTCTTGACCTGGCCGTCTATCACCAGCGCTGGCGTCACCATTACGCCGAACTTCATAATTTTGTTTATCTTGGTCACTTTTTCCAGCGAGTATTCGAGACCTAAGTCTTTAGCTGCTATCTCGGCGTTTTCAGCCAGTTTCTTACACTTAGGACATCCAACTCCAAGAACCTGCAATTTTTTCATTTTCTATTCTCTTTTAGAAAAGTGCTCCAAATATTGTGCCCGATATTGTCGCCATCGCGATTACAAGCAGGACGAACACAACCGTTTTCTTCATTCCTATCACCGAGCGTATCACCAGCATATTGGGCAGTGACAACGCTGGTCCCGCTAAAAGAAGTGCCAAGACCGGCCCTTTGTGCATTCCTAACTTCATCAAAGCCTGTGTAATAGGAATTTCGGTCAACGTTGCAAAATACCAAAAGGTACCGACAACGCTGGCTACGAGATTTGCCCATAAGCTGTTGTCACCCACCCACCGTGCCACCTGTTTTTCTGTCAGCAGAACACTCACAAAACCTACTACGAATACGCCGCCATAAAGCAGCGGCACAAGTAGCTTAGTGAACTGCCAGGTGTTCTGCATCCATTCGCGAATTTCGCCCGGCTGGAACCATCGCCAGGCCATAATCAGTACCGCTAATCCGCATAAGCCGGCTAAGTACCAACGAATATGATGGATGGTTATTACCCATGTGCGCTGCTCTTGCATTTCAACGATCTCTGTTTTAGGCAGGATTATTTTGTCACCAGGTCTGGCTGAGCCAAGGTCTTCTTCGAGCTGGAATCGTACCATATCCTTCGTCTCATGAATGACCAAGGCCTCGAACTCTCGGCCGTCATTTGTCTTCACAATGACATTGCCGGGATTAAACCAGTCGCTGAACACCAGAAACAGGATCATACAGGCCAGAAAAACTGCTGTTTTAGCGATGTGACGACGAGGTTTTTCCGTCTCAGGCATTTGAAGGGCAGCCTGTGCCTTTGCATGTTCGCCTTTACGGAAGACCGCCGCCATAATCAGTCCGATAATCACCGCGAAGGTCACCGCTCCGATGAATCTTCCTGCCCCAATGGAGAAGCCCAAAACGCGAGCGCTTAAGAAAATAGCAAGAATGTTTATGGCAGGTCCGGAATACAAAAAGGCCGATGCCGGCCCCAGGCCAGCACCAAGCCGATAGATACCTGCGAACATCGGCAGCACACTGCACGAACAAACAGCCAAAACACAGCCCGATACCGACGCCACAGCGTAGGCCAAAATCGGATTAGCGGTTGGTCCCAGGTAACGCATTACCGAGCTTTGGGATAAAAAAGTGATAATGGCTCCTGCAATGAATAACGCCGGCACCACGCAAGCCAAAGTATGATTGCGCGCATACCACTGCAGAAGTCTAAACGCCTCCTGGATACCTTCCTGAACCTTAGGATTACTTAGCGGCAAAAAATAAGCTATAAGAAAGATTCCAACCAGTGCAGCAAGAACCTTCAACTCTCGTTTCATATATCCCTTTCATAACTCTGTGCCTATGTGACCATTTATTCACATAATATTGTAAAACAAAAGCGTGATCGATAGCCCCCCAGAATCGAACACGCCCTCTAAATAACTTTTAACAGTTTTTCACTCTCTTTAGCCTGCTGTTTTAAAACACGTGTTACACATGAAAAGAATTCGAGGATGCAGGGTGTCTTAAGCTTATAAATTACCTTGAGCCCCTCTTTGCGATACTCCAACACGCCAGCGTTAACCATTACGGAAAGATGCCGTGAGACATTCGACCTTTCCGAGCGGACGTGCTCCGCAATATCGCAAACGCATTGTTCACCACTTTTTAGAAAATCAACAATCGCAATCCGCAAAGGATGAGCTATCGCCTTTGCGATCTCCGCCTGCTTTTCATACAGATAGTGCTTTTTGTTACTTATCATTACACTTTCCTCTATTAAATAACTATATGATTATATACTCACATATTAACTTATTGTTCAAGAAAAGTCATGATATTTTCCTCTGGAACTAAAAATTTGGGAGTATGATGGTTAAATCAGTATTTTTTTCTGAACCTTGCGGTGGGGATGTTTAGAATTTTGCGGTATTTGGCTACTGTGCGACGGGCAAGATTTTTAATGCCGGCCTGGGCTAATTTCTTGCGTATCTGGTCGTCACTTAACGGCTTGGTTTTATCCTCGGCATCGATAATTTGCTGCAGTTTAACTCTTATCGCTTCCCAGCTATGGGCTTCGCCGTTATCGTCTTGCATACCGCCGCTAAAGAATTTTCGCAGCGGCAATACTCCCCAGGGACACTGCATATATTTGCCTGCAACCGCTCGCGAAACAGTAGCCAGATGTACGCCAACATCTTTTGCAACTTTTGCCATCGGCAGCGGCCGGAGATGTAGCGGACCCTTTTCGAAAAAGTCTTTCTGGTATTTCACTACAGATTTGGCGACTTTCAATAATGTGCTTTTTCGCTGCTCTATTGCATCTATAATCCATTGAGCTGAACGGATATTGTTCTGCAAAAACTTTCGTGTTTTTTCACTAACCATGTTGTCTCTTGCCATCCTTGTGTAGTAGCTATCCAATCTTAAGCCGGGCAGATTGAAATCAGCTAATCGTATAGAATAGTTGCTCGAATTATTTAGAGATTCCACTATTACGTCGGGAGTAATAGGATGATTTTGGTCTCGGCCGACCTGCAGTCCTGGCGAGGTATCCAGCTTACTCATACGCTTGATAGCCTGATTGATCCTGTCGATGCTACAATTCATCTTCTTGGCAATATCGGGTAAACGATTTTCCAGCAGTTCATCCATATGTTCTGATACCAGCCGGAATTCAAAGCTCATGTCTTCGCTACTTTGGGCTATTTGGATAAGCAGGCATTCTTTCAAGTCACGTGCACCGACACCAGCAGGCTCCAATCTTTGCACAAGCTCCAGGGCTTGCTTTAAATCATCGAGGGTGAAATCGTTTCTGTCTTTGTTGTGTAATTGCTCCAATCTTACGGTGAGATACCCCCTATCGTCGATGTAATCTATAATCATACCGCCGGCTTTTGTTACAGATTCTTCGGCTTCGACCAATCGCCACTGTTCAGCTAAATGTTCATGGAGCGACTGTGAGGGAGCTTCTGTATTTTTTATGGCTTCAAGCTTCCTGTCTCGCTCATCAGTTTGTCTGCTCGGCCGGAAGGGCCCAGCCTGCTCGATATGTTCTCTGAAATTGTCCTCGAGACTTTCAAGGCGTTCGAAGTCTTCGACCTTGTTGTTGTCTGCTTCAACAACCAAATCCTTTTCGCTTATATCTTCTTCTTCTTCTTTTTCTTCTTGGGCAGGCTCAGCCTCTTCGGGATTTGAGGGCTCGACCATTTCCAGAACGGGATTGTTATTAAGCTCCTGTTCTATTCTTTCCTGAAGGGCAAGGATTGGAAGCTGAAGTATCTCCATCGATTGAATCATGTGCGGAGCGAGCTTCATTCGCTGCTCCATCCGCATTTGTCCTGTCATCTCCAGCTTCATAAAAGTACTTACTCGTATCGCGTATTGTGTATATCGTATTGCGTATTTTAATTTCTACTTTATTACTCTCTTTCTTCGTTGGCTTTACTATATCATAAAAGTGCTGAAAGACTTCGTCAATACTTACATTCCGCTTTAGAAACTTTAATCTAATTCTTGTCTGCCGATTATCGCATCTGTAAGCATTTTACCGCTTGCGTATTCGATAGTGCTGCCTGTGGGTAGTCCTCTTGCTAAGCGGGTGATTTTTACGCCGGTGGATTTGATCAGCGAACTAATGTAAAGTGCGGTACCGTCGCCGGCCATATTTGGATTTGTAGCCATTATAACTTCTTTTACACCGCCGCTTTTAATCCTCTCAACGAGCTTGTCGATAGTCAAATCGTCCGGCTCAATGTTTTCCAGCGGTGCGATGTGCCCGCCGAGGACGTGATAGACCCACTTGCAGGCCCCGGTTTTTTCCAGTGCTATGACATCTTTCGGCTGCTCGACAATACAGATTATCTCTTTATCCCGTTTTGCATCCGAGCAGATTTCACAAATCTGCTTCTCCGAATAATTGTAACAAATCTCGCAGCGTTTAATCTTGGTTTTGACGTCTTTTATGGCATTTGCAAGTGCTATAGCTTCAGTTGGCTGAGTTTTTAGTATATAGAAAGCCAGCCGTTCCGCCGTCTTAGGCCCAACTCCCGGCAGCTTACCAAATTCTTCAATAAGCCTATTTAAAGTTTCAGTGTAAACGCTGCTCATAATTTGTTACTTCACTCCTTAACATTAGGCCATCCACAACCATTGCTTGAGACTGCTACCAACCGATATTTCTGTAATTGGGTGGCAGCGTCAAGGACGAAGGACTTGGCGATGGTTTTTCCCACTCTATAGCCCAGCCATCCCCAAGCTGTGCCCTTCGACTTTGCTCAGGGCTGGCTTGTTGCTGCCATTCATTAAATTTAATCCTCCTTGATGGAATCCAATTTATCTTTTAAGAGTTCTCCAATAATACTGTCGAAGACACTGCAAGTTGTATCTGACAATTCAACAATTTTTTTACGAGTTTCTTCATATCTTTGGTACATATCATTGAATTTAGGGTACAAGTTTACTAGATAGGTCAACACTAAATCATCAGCTAATGAGTATCGCATATCCTTACGCAAGATTGACTTACCAAGGATAAAAACAGGTTCATCATGCAAATTGAAGTTGCGTAAAGACTCGATAACAACCTCTCTGTCAAAATGAAAGAATATTTTATTTCTTATAGATTTTAACACAATGTTAGTAAAGCTATCCTTATCGTTATTTTCCCTCTGCAACCTCTTTATTTGCTCTGTATTCTTTTTCCAGAAATCTAATTTTGACAAGCGTTTACTTATACTTGAGAACTCATGAATAGCTTCATAAAGCATAGCTCCATGGATAAGTAATAGGTCCATTCTGTCTTTTAAATCTAGCAAGTCATCCTTATTTGATACGTTGATGTACGATCTAAAATTTGACCTTAGTGAATTAACTATTCTTGATAATTGAATAGCAAGAATAAGATCCTTACTTGATTTCAACTCTTCTATATAACGTTCTTTAATTTTGACTTTATAGGTGGTCATCTATTAACTATTAAAAAGATCTTACATGGGTGGCAGCCTCAAAGCCGAAGGCTTTTGGGGATGGTTTTTATCTATATTTCAACCATCCCCAAGCTGTGCTTGGGGCTGCCACCCTTTATCTGACAAGTTTATTGGATTTCTCAAGCTATTGGAAAGCTGCCAAAATCTATCGGTATCGGGCCCTGCCTAATATTTTGCCAATCAGCAACACTGGAATAATACCATTGATCTGCGCTCTCAACCAACCCCTTCCTTACCGGATTATTGTGAATGTAGTGTACCAAATCAATAATGGTTTTAATCTTTGTTATGTTACGATCATACCCACCGCCTTTCTGCCAGAAACGATAAGGTCTATGTATCTGAGATGTAGCCAGATATTTCAGGCCATCAGGGTTGTTGTGCTTCAGATAATTCACTGCCTTGCGTGATACCGGTTGCTTGATTGAAAGTAAAATATCGGAAATTGAATATCGTTCCCCTCTTGGACATATCAATAGATGCACGTGGTTCGGCATAAAAACATAAGCCCACAAGTCAAATTGATGTTTTTCTCGGCTGGAAATGATGGAATCAACCAGATATTGACAGATTCTCTCTGCTGAAAGGAAAGGTTTATTATGATAGCAGCTAAAAGTCAATTCATGTGCATTTCCTGCGACATTGTAACGACGACAACGTTTTGTATAAATTTTGCCTCTTAGCATGATACATATCTCGGCCATCCCCAAGCTGCGCTTGAGGCTGCCACCCATTGCATATTATGACCGAGTGACCGGGTGGCAACCTCAATCCGTCGTAGGCGGATTGGGGATGGTTCAATCCGAAATAATCAATTCTTCTATTGGTCTTCTTCGATGCCGGTTATTGTTGCGTCCAAGCCTATGAGAACCTTTTTAACCGCAGGGTCGCTAATTATCTCGTTTTTCCTTTGACTGTTTATTTTCTTCTGCCCGACAGCGGGCTCAGTCTGTCGCTGTCGCTGCTTATCGCTTGCGCCATTAGAAATTTTTTCTTTTTGCACTGTATTGGCTGTTTCCATTGGAAAATCTCTAACGGGGCTGGGGATAAACGTGCTTTCTGGCGCCTTAGGCTTTGCTTTTTCTATTGTTTTGTTTTTTTTTATGGAGGTGCTTGAGCCAGCGTGCAATTGCGACATAAGCTCGTCAACGTTCATGAAATGCTCGCTTAGGGCAAATCGCAGCAGTGTTGCTTCCAAAAGTGCACGAGGCGTATCGCTGTTCTTAAGGGCCCAGCGCAGCTTCTCCAGTGTGGTTATGTTATAAATAAGAGCAGAAGCATCAAATTTTTCCGCTAACTCGATAGTGCGTTTTTTCTGCTCGGCTGTCAAGATCAGAAGGTCGCTTTCTGCTCCTGTGGATTTTACCACCAATATGTCACGCATATAATCGATAAGCGAATCAGCGATCTGGACCTCGCTTAGACCTGTGTCGATTAGCTCCTGCGTTGCGGCAAGTGTTTCGGCTGCATTGCTATCGCCGATTTGGCCAATAAGATTATAGATTTTCTCGCTGTTAGGCTGACCAAGGAATTCCTCAAGCAGTTCGCAGGTTAAAGGTTCTGCGCCGGTGCTTATTAACCTATCCAGTAGGCTCAAGCCGTCTCTCATTGAGCCGTTTGCCATCTTTGCCAGCGGCAAAATTAAATCTTCATCATACTTTATTTCTTCCTGCTTGAGTATGGATTTGAGCTGCTCAACGATAAGCTTAGGACTTATATTGCTGAAATCAAATCTCTGGCATCTGGACTGGATTGTCGGGATGACCTTGTTCGGCTCGGTGGTAGCAAAGATGAACTTTACATGGTCCGGCGGCTCTTCCAAAGTTTTGAGCAGAGCATTAAAAGCCGGCACGGTCAGCATGTGGACTTCATCGATAATATAGATTTTGAATCTACCGCGGGCTGGCCGATAGATCGCATTTTCTCGTAATTGTCGAACCTCGTCGATCCCACGATTGCTCGCACCGTCGATCTCGATCACGTCGATATCTTCGCCGATATTTATCGAAACGCAACTATCACATTTGCAGCATGGCTCGGTAGTTGGAGCGTCGACCGAAAGGCAGTTGAGTGATTTTGCCAGCACTCGTGCCATTGTGGTTTTTCCGATGCCACGGGTGCCGGCAAATAGATAAGCGTGTGCGACCCTTCCGGTCTTTATGGCATTTTTGAGCGTCTTTGCAATTGGGTCTTGGCCGATGACCTCATCGAACGTCTGCGACCGGTATTTTCTGGCTAAAACTGTATATATTTGCATATTGACTATTTACTATTGATTATTTGTTGCGCTCCAATATAGCAAAACGCGACACAATTTCCACTAAAAGATTTTTCAATTGTCAATTTTAGGTCGTCAGCCAAAAAATTTGCCCTCAAATTTAGTAAAACGTGAACATTTTCTCTTGACTATCGAATATTGCAGTACAATAATCAGCAGCTTTAGTAATCAAAGGTCAATTAAAGGGGATTTATTATGACAGTGAAAATTGAGGATACTTGCACAGCTTGTGGGCTTTGTTGCGATACCTGTCCGGAAGTCTTTGAAATGGGCGATGATGTGGCCCAGGTTAAGGTTGATGAGGTACCTTCAGAACACGAGGATGCCGTTCGGCAGGCTGCCGACGAATGCCCCGTCGAGGCCATTATCATCGAATAAATGCCTGAAATAGTAGAAACTCTAAGCAAAGGCTTCGTTACTTTGAGAGCTGCTGACTTCTATCGTGCGCTTTTTTGATGGCGGCTGTTATCAATGGCCCGAATTTGCCTTCTGCGAAAACTTTGAGAGCTGCTTCGGTCGTTCCGCCAGGCGAGGTGACCTTCTTGCGAAGCTCAGCGGGATTCTCACCATTTTTGTCAGCTTCAACAGCAAGCAGGCCGGCTCCTTTTGCGGTCTGCAGAACCAGGTCTTTTGCTACATCTTCGGGAAGGCCGAGCTGGCAGGCTGCTTTTATCATCTCCTCCATCAAAAGAAAATAGTACGCAGGACCGCTGCCACTTAGCGCTGTCACGGCATCGATCAAACCTTCATCATCAACAACCACCGCTTTGCCGACCGCTGAGAAGATCGATTTTGCCTTTTCCAAGATCGGCTTGGCTTTATCATTAGCGAACAATGCGCTGGCCCCCTCGCCAATCAAAGCCGGCGTATTAGGCATAACACGCACTATCGCTATATCACCTAATGCCGCAGCAATTTTAGCAGTTCTTATACCTGCCGCGATGGATATGACAAGTGTTTCTTGTCTGATAGCATCCTTAATACTTGCTAAGGCCTCAGCCATATTTTGAGGCTTGACACTTAATACAAGAATACTAACCTTTTGAGCCAAACTTGCGTTTTCTTCCACAGGTTGCACGCGGTATTCTTTGGCCAGGAAATCAAGTCTTTCCTGCCGAATATCGCTCACAAGGATATTTTCAGATTTGTAAAGGTCTGCAGTTATGATGCCCTTTATCAGGGCCTCAGCCATATTGCCGCTACCGATAAAGCCTATTGTTTCCATTTATTTGTCCTTGTCAGATTTAATTCCTAACATATAATTTTGGTGATGGTGTCAGCGGTAATATAAAAGCATTTATGGAGAAGAGCAATGCAAAAACAAGATAAATATCAAGAAGCTATCAAAACCAAGTATCCTGAACAAGTAGTGATAGCCATCGCCAAAGACAGGAACGGCAAAGCCAATCCCGTTACATTAGGCTGGACAATGATTGTCTCAGGCGAGCCTCCCATGATGGCCATCGCAGTAGCAAAGACGCACTATTCGATTGAAGCCCTCACACACTCGCAGTGCTTTACTATTGCCTTTCCATCCTCAGAGATGGCTGACGCGGCACTTTTTTTCGGCTCAAAGTCCGGCCGGGACATTGATAAATTTGCCGAGTTCGAATGCGGGACAGAACCGGCAAAGGAAATTGACTCTGTTATTCTTAGCGATGCTGTTGCCAATTTTGAGTGCGAGCTGGAGTCGCAAATGGTAGCCGGCGACCATATAATATTCGTAGGCAAAATTGTTTCTTCACATACCAACACAGAGTCGAAAAAGCGGTTATACACGGTCGGCCCAGGACATAAATTGGGTTCGGTTTCCTGAAAAATCCGCTCTTACGGTTAATAGGTGGTTTCTTTTAGCTTAATACGCCCCTTTTAAATCTGCTTTCCTGCAACGGCCAGGGTGTAATTTGGACCTTCTTCATCGTGAATATCCCTTGTCTCGATGCGTCGCCAACAGATCAGCCAGACGCTCCACAATTTCCGGACGAGCTCCGATTAGGTTCTCGTGCTCGGCCGGGTCGTCCCGAATATTGTAGAGTTGAGCGCCGAGTTCGTCCGGCCGGGACACCCGCTTCACCGTGGGGCTCGCTTTCCCTTCGACGTACTTCCAGGGACCCTCGCGGATAGCGAAGTTGCCGTCCACGCTGTGGACGATCATGGATGGGCGGAGCGGACCCGGCGAGGATCGGCCCAGGAAAGCAGGTAAGACATTGAAACTGTCCTCGGCCGCTTCTTTGGCCGACGGGAGCGATTCGCCAACCACCGCCGCGACTGTGGCGAACATGTCCACGAGATTGATGGTTTCATCGCTAACGGTGCCTGCCGGGACTCTTCCCGGCCAGCGAACCATAAACGGCACACGGAAACCGCCCTCGTAGATGCTGTGCTTGCGGCCGCGCCACTCCCCATTTACGCGCAAACCTGCCCGGTAGGCTTCTGCTTCCGGACGGTCGCCCTCGGTCAGGAGAACGCCACCGTTGTCGCTGCAAAAGATCAGCAATGTATCGTCGGCGAAACCGAGCCTGTCCAGCGTGTCGGTGATGCGCCCCACCGACAGATCCAGCTCGTGAATCCAGTCACCGTAAATCCCGGCGCCGCTTGCGCCCTTCGTTTTGTCCGAAGGAGTATACGGGAAATGGATGGCCACCGGAGCGAAGTAAAGGAAGAAGGGTGTCTCGGCGTTCTGCTTGTCCAGCCACTCCACAGCGTCGGTCGTCAGTTCGTCCATGACGTTTTCGTCCACCCTGTGCGGCGCGTCAAACCCGTAGAACTGGCGGCCATAGGGGGTCTTGCCGGATGGCTCGACGTGGTTGGAACGTAGGCCGACTGTCTTGCGATTCCGCACGTAAATGCCGGTGGCGTCCCCGTGATTCTGCGGCACGCCGAAGTGGTAGTCGAAGCCGATATCCAGCGGGCCCGGATTGAGCGGCTTCGTGTAATCGGTCTGGCTGGTCCCGTAGCCGAGGTGCCATTTTCCGATCGCCGCCGTCCGATACCCAACCGATTTGAGCAGCGAAGCGATCGTTGGCCGGGTGGTTTCGATGAGCAGAGGTGACTTTGTACCGAGCACTCCGTGCCGCAGCGAAGTGCGCCAGCAGTAGCGGCCCGTTAACAGTCCATAACGCGTCGGTGTGCAGACCGACGACGGCGTGCTGGCATCGGTGAAACGCTGCCCTTCTCTGGCCAGACGGTCGATGTTCGGTGTGCGGATGTTGTTCTTGCTGGCACCGTAGCTGTTGACACTGCCATAGCCAAGGTCGTCGGAGAGGACGACAACGATGTTCGGGTACTGATCCGCATCGCGTGCGTCGGCTGTTGCCGCAAACAGGAACGAAAGAATGATAAACAGTGCAGACGCTGCTGCCGACGCCAGGAAGGATCGACGTGAGAGTTTCATGACTACCCCTTTCTTTGTGCATTATGCTTGAAGACATTGAAATCGGTTGCAGGGCCTAAGTTCCGGAAATTCCGGGGACACCACACTTAATTACAGCCGATCTCTGCGTCCCAAAGCAAAAACCTACCATTATCAAGCACAACTCATCGCAAAATGTACCATATCTGCTAAGCAGCTCTCAAAGCGATTGAGAAGATTTAGCCGGTTAGCAGTTCAAATTCTTCGCTACTGAGGGACTGTCTTAGTTTTTGCAGGGCAATTAGTTCGATTTGACGAGCTCTTTCCTTGGTCAGGTCCAGGTCTTCGCCAATTTGCTTTAAGGTCTTGGTCTTCTTTTTTACCGGCGAGCCGATTAGACCGAAATGATTTAAAATTACATACTGCTCGCGCTCGTTCAGCTCGTTCTTTATTACCTGCGTCAAACTTTTTCGTGCGCGTTCGATGGCCCCAATATCGGCGGTTGCAGTTTCCAGGTCCCGCTGGACATCTGCCAGCGACGCTGCTCTTTTTCTGCTCAGCTCCGTATCCTTACCAGAGACCTTCGCATACTCTTTGGCAATATTAAGTGACGCACGCTTGCCGAATCGAAAACCCTTAGTGTAATCGAATTCTTCTACTGCCTTAATCAATGCGAAATTACCCTTGCTTACCAGCTCCAGAAAGCTTGTCCCGCTGGTGGTATGTTTGCCGGCAATGCTGACCACAAGTCTTAGATTTGCCTCTACTATTATTTTTTTAATGGCTTCGGCTTCAGCTAAATAATTTTCTATCTTTTTTAGCCGAGCGCCCGAGACATGAGAAAGGTTTATATCTGCTCGGGTTTTACAAGCCAGGAATTTTAAGTAGTTGTATCTGCGAAAAAGGTCCAGCTCACGCTCTCTATTGAGCACGGTCGTATCCTTCAATGTCTGCAAGTACTCCGGTAGAAGATGCTCACCAAGCAGTTCGTAGTTCGTAGTTCGTTGTTCATCGATGAACAATGAACTATTAACAATGAACTGGGGTGCAAGGATTTTCTCTACGGCCCCCTCTTGGAGAAATTCATCGCTGGCGATAAATTCAATTTTTTTAGCCAGGAGCACTTTTGCTCTTTGTTGATTTACAATTCGATATATAGAGCTTCTATTGCGATTAAAGCGTTTCATCAATTCAGCTGGACGTACGCCTTGTTTATATAGTTTATATAGCTCTACTGCCTGCGCCGGATTGAGCGCGCCAGACCGGTTGTCAAAAATAGGTTTATTAGGATAGGATTTCTCGTACTCCAGTAGAGTGTATCTGACGGTCTCGTGTACCTTGCCAATTTTAACCGCTATTTTGTTTATAATCTGGTAGTGGGATAGTGTAGTCTTGTCTGCGAGCATACGAGCCTGTTTTATAATTTGTTGTTTTTGTTTTCTTGTTAGCCGACTAAATGTTTTTGCTTTGGCAATAAGGTCGGGATTTTTCTTAACAAATTTATCTACTGTTGTTTGCAGAAAGCCGAACCGTCTTTGGCCGTCATCGAAGATATATTTTCGACCGATTAGGCCTTGTTTGCGCCAGCGATAGATAGTTTTTGTTGAAACGTCGAAGGTTTCTGCAAGCCCTTCGATGGTATAAACTTTCTCTTTTTGCTCGGTGACGGGTAGAGCCAGTTTGCCGCTTAGCTTGGAGATAAAAATCTGAAGGTCTTCTAAAAGCTGGTCGCCTTTTATTAGCTGTTGCTCGCTTGTACTTTTGGAGTGAAAACCTGTAATCTTAAAATGCACGAAATCGAATGGATATTGTTTATTCGGCTTGATAATCGCAAAGAGTTTTTCGGCAGCGTCAAGTTCTCTTCGTCGTTTCTTTACGGGCGTAAATCGAAGCTGCATCAACAATTGAGCCAAGTTTTGGTTTTTTATCTTTCGCATAGTTCAAAAAGCAAATAAATTCGAATATAGAAATCCGAAACTCGAAACAAATTCGAAATTCAAATACCAAACGTTCAAAACATTATTCAATTCGTTTCGAATTTTGTATTTTGGTCATTTGTATTTGTTTCGTATTTCGTGCTTCGGATTTCGAATTTTCTAATTTGACCAAGTGTCCATTCTACCAGATTAAGCTTAAAGAACATCGATTTTTTGTAGGTACTACGCAGAGTAGCATAGGCACCCTGTTTGAAATTGG
>CAYNKI010000032.1:0-20999 GCA_964397675.1 uncultured Pirellulales bacterium | reverse complement strand
GAATCCGGTGAAAAGCTGAGATCGTCTTCTACAGGTTCTAAGTAGAGTTCAATTGCTTCACGAATATTTTTTAAAGCTTCTTCGCGAGTGTTCCCCTCGCTCACGCAACCCGGAAGGGAGGGAACAATAACAGTATATCCACCTTCTTCACTTGGTTCCAAAATAACTCTAAATTTCATTTTACTGTACCTCCGGTGAAATTATAGGATGTCCACCACATTTTAGCAACCTAACGTTATTTTGAGTAAACGCACGTTTAATTTTTGCTCCTCTTTCTGTTGTTCCGCTAACCTTTATGAGCACATCAATCTTCTGATCCTGCAGAGAATCTTATTTCGCCGCCGACAATTGTTTTTTCAACCTTGCCTTTTACATTCCAGCCTTGGTATGGACAGTTTCTACTTTTAGAGCGAAATGTATTTACGTCAATTTCATACTCGGCATCGGGATCAATAATAGTAACATCAGCTTGCTTGCCCTTGCTAAGCGTGCCCTTGTCAACGCCGATTATCTTAGCTGGTTTTTCCGCCATCAAGCTAATCAAATCGGGCCAGCCAAGAATACCCGGCTCAATAAGCGCTTTTATGAAAAGTGACAGGGAACATTCCAGAGAAGCTATGCCAAATGGAGCAGCTAAAAACTCCAGCTCCTTTTCACTTTGAAGATGAGGAGCATGATCACTTACCAGCGCATCAATCAGCCCTTCGGAAATCGCATCCTTTAGAGCTTCGACATCTTTAGCTCCTCGCAAAGGCGGATTGACCTTATAATTGGTGTCATACTCGGCACAACTTTCCTCGGTCAAAAGCAAATGATGCGGCGTTACTTCACAAGTAATCGGCACAGAATGTTTTTTTGCAGCCCTTATAAGCTCAACCGACCCTGCTGTGGAGATATGCTGAGCGTGATATCGAACTCGTCCTGGCGGCATCTTCTTAACAAATTGAATGTCCCTCCACAGCATTGCCTCTTCAGCCAGCGGGTCTATCCCCGGCAGCCCTAATATAGTGGAATAGTAACCTGAGCTCATCACACCATTGCCGGAAAAACCATCATCCTGACAGTGCTGCGCGACAACCCTACCAAACATGGCGGCATATTTTAAGGCCCGCAGCATAACCGATGGGTCCTGAACGCCATTGCCGTCATCAGTAAAACCGACCGCCCCAGCCTCAGCCATCAGCCCCATCTCCGCCAGCTCGACACCCTCTCGTTGTTTTGTGATAGCGCCCATCACATAGACGTGGGTCTTCCTTGCCAGCCTTGCTTTTCGATGGATGTACTCAACATCGGTTTCATTTTCGACAGTAGGATTAGTATTCGGCATACAAACCACCGAAGTAAAGCCCCCTGCTACCGCTGCTGCTGAGCCGCTGGCTATCGTTTCTTCCTCTTCGTCGCCCGGCTCACGGAAATGAACGTGGATATCAATCAAGCCCGGCGCTACTATTTTGTCCGTGGCGTCGATAACCTTAGAGTAATTTTGAGTTTTGAGTTTTGAGTTTTGAGTTGTCTCACCAACCTCTGCGATCTTGTCATCAACGATAAGTACTTCGCATTTCTTGTCGATACCGTTTGCAGGGTCTATTACCCGCCCGTTTTTTATAAGAAGCTCATTAACCATTTTATAAACATAGCTAAATTTTATAACTGGTAATTGATAATACGAAAAAATCAAAAATTAAAAATAAAAAATCAAAATTGTGGAATTCAGCACTTAAAAAAAATTAAGTGCTGAATGACTTCCTTAATTTTACACTTTACACTTTGATTTTTGAATTTATTTAACCAGTTACCACTTAACCAATTACCATGATGTACCCTTTTACCAGAAATAATACAGAAATAAAAGAAGATTTTATTTTTTCAGCCAAAACCTGCGGACTTCGGCGAGCTCAGTCGAGCCATAAAACCGCAGGCTAAATATTTAGCCCTACGTTCCTTCGACCTTGCTCAGGACAGGTTTACACGGGATTCTGGCTCTTCGGTCGAAATGACTTATGGTCTTTTCTACAGAGTGACTATTTGTCAGGATTTGTATTAGACGCAGGCTTTTCAGACTTATTTTGGCATGGTTCAAAAAGTATAGATTCTGGGTAACATTGATTTGTGGCTCCATAGTGTGTGGCAGCCTCATATCCGCTCGTCTCGGCGACTCGTCTTGGCGAAGCGCAAAGCCGGAGCCAGAAGGCCAAGCCGTAGCCAGGGAAGGATTTGGGGATGGTTACACCGCTTTTGGAGCTTTGCCATCCCCAAGCTGCGCCCATTCGACTTCGCTCAGGGCAGGCTTTGAGGCTGCCACCCAGGATTAAACCATGCCCTTATTTGGCTTGTTTTACGTGCCAATCAGCCTGGTGGTTGTTGTGGTCGATAAGAATTTGCAAGTCGTTTTCATCAATGGTACCGTCGGCATTAATATCACCGAGCAGGTAACCTTTGGGCGATTCGATGCAAGCTATTCCATTGCCCAGTAGAATAGTAAAATCCAATTCATTCACAATGCCATCGGCATTAAGGTCATGCCAAAAGATACTATCGCTGTCGTGGCTCTCACTAACGTTCCATGCTAAGCCATAACGTTGCTTTGAAACCGTTTGTGATTGGTCACCCATATTGCTAAATGAAACAACAATTTCATAATTGGTGTACCTGGCATCTGTCCGGCAGTAAATATGCTCAACATTGTCTACGCTGCTATCACTATAATCGAGCAGATAATCATTGCTGGAATTAGCTAAGTCGACAGCCCATAGTTCGAGCCGAAGGTTGGCATCTTCCTCCGGCATCGGCTCGAAAGGATAAATATTCTTGTAATGTCTGTTCCAAACAACCGTGGCGGCGATAATTTTGTCTGTTGGTTCGGTGATGGTGATTTCATAAACACTTGTCTGACGACAGTCAAGATTTGCTAAGGTTTCTCTTTTATCCAACCTGTTTAAGTCCCAGCCTGTTATAGGGACGTCACCAGGTTTGCCTCGGCCAGCAATTAGTTGCCTGTAGGCACTCACCGCATTTAACATGCCCGCACCTTGAAGCCAGTCGAGCGGGACTGTGTGGTCGTCGTCATCTTTAAGCTGACCTTTGTGCCAGTATGGCAGCTTCGTTGCAGAATTCATCAAAATAGCTTTCATTAGGCAATTGCCACCTTTGGCAGATATAGCCAAGCTCAATCCCGGCTCCTGCCTGGCTTTCTGAACCAACAGACCAACGGCTCCTGCAGCTACCGGAGTTGAGAAGCTCGAGCAGTTACCGGTTGGCTCATAGCCGTTAGGTTCACTTGCATTGGCGGCCAAACAATAGCCGGGAGCAACAATATCAGGCTTACAACGCCTATCAGAAGTAGGGCCGACACTCGAATGCTCCGGATAAACCAGAGAAAAATGTGCCAAGTCAGTGACAATATCTTCGGTGTGTACCGAATCGACTACACCTACGCCAATGACGTTTGCCGCTGCACCGGGATATAAAGGCGGATCAGAAGCATTGGAGCCGTTGCCTATACCCGCTACGACAATCAGGCCGGAATGCTCGGCTAATGACTCAATGCCCCTGGTCCACCAATCTTCAAATTGCCAACCGAAGTCAGCCACTACAATATCCGCATCGGGCGGATTATGGCTGAATACATTATTGATTAAGAAATGCCAAAATTCATAGACATCAGCATTGGCCTGTGGTGCTACACCTTGATAATAGAACTGCCAAAGGTCTGGATTAAACGCATTGGAGTCCTCGCCAAATAGTATGGAGCAAATGGCTGTCGAATGCGGTGAAATACCCGGCACCAGGTTTCCCTGATCGTGGAAACTGAATTGCTCAGCCCTAAAGCAGTTATGCTCAATGTTAGGTCGGTAATCATTTTGTGGTTCACCGTCGGCATAATTAATGCTTCGGCAGATGATAGCGAATTTGACACCAGTGCCTGTTAGTTCAGGTTCTATCTGCCTCAAGGTATAAATCCCAGCATGATTTAGCGCTCGTGGCTGAAGCGCTTTATCAATCAATAGAGCTTCTGCTTTGGCAAGCGTACCTGCTAATAGTACTACCAAGCAAACCATTAGCCCCAGTATGAACATTTTTTTATAAGTTTGCACCATTCAACAACTCCGGAGATGGCGATGAAAATCAAAAGGGCATAGTTGCCCACCCCGTTGCCAACTTCCTTGGTCTGTTATCTCCTGCCTCCATATTCTTTTTATTATGATACCATAAAGTGATTTTATTTTCAAGTAAATTATCATATCATTCCATACTATTCCAGCATTTTCAGTATTGAAAAGGCCAATATTCAAAAGTTAGCTTAGAAATCTTGCCTTATCGGGCATTAATTGCTATACTCAAGCCGATATTTAGAATCTATCCCCGTTGGCCATTAGCCGTCCTATTGACGAAATTACGCTTTACAAAACAAGAAAAACAGGAAGGTGCAGCACAAACAAGTTTTTGCCATCCCTAATATTGGCATGGTTCAATCCTGGGTGCAGCCTCAAAGCCTGCCCTGAGCGAAGTCGAATGGGCGCAGCTTGGGGATGGCAAAGCTCCAAAAGCGGTGTAACCATCCCCAAATCCTTCCCTGGCTACGGCTTGGCCTTCTGGCTCCGGCTTTGCGCTTCGCCAAGACGAGTCGCCCAGACGAGTATAAATTTCAAAAGCTCTTTTCAGACAGGATTCACAAAGATTTTTCATCTTTTATTCTTTTAATCCGTGTTCATCTGTGTTTATCAGTGTCTAAAAAAATAAGCTAAAAAAAACTGGTAAAATAGATGTATTTGTGTGACAGATTTGATATTCTAACTAAAAAGAGACTCAACAGCATAATTTAGACAGCTTGGTTAGCAAGCGTGAGCTCAATTATCTTTACGAAAATTTATGAAGTAGAAAGAGCAGGTAAGGCATGAATAAAACATTAAACCGTCGTGATTTTCTGAGATTTATGGGAGGAAGTATTGTAGCTATGACGCTGCACAATTCTCCGGGGCAGTGTGGTGTAGATAAGAAGCCGAACTTTATCCTCATTTTCGCTGACGATTTGGGTTACGGAGATATCTCCGGTTTTGGTCTGAAAGATTCGCCCATCGAGACGCCGAATCTCGACCGCATGGCTGCCGAAGGCGCCAAGCTGACCAGCTTCTATGTGCCCACGCCCTACTGCGCTCCGTCACGAGCAACAATTCTGACTGGTCGGTATCCCTTCAGGAACGGTGTTGTGTTTAATCCCGCTCCTGATTCCGGCATTAATGATGTTGGCCTGCGCGACTCGGAGATTACTATTGCCGAGGCGCTCAAGGAGGCAGGCTATGCCAGCATCTGTATCGGCAAGTGGCACTTAGGCCATACCTTTCAATATCTGCCCCGCCGACAAGGCTTCGATGAGTACTATGGCATCCTTTACTCAAACGACATGCGTCCGGTGCAACTTGTCGAAAATGAAGAAGTGGTTGAGTATCCTGTCATTCAGACAACACTGACCAGACGCTACACGCAGCGAGCGATTGATTTCATCGAGCGCAACTTCAATTGTAATCGGCAATTCTTTTTATACCTGGCACATGCGATGCCGCACAAACCACTGGCTGCCTCCGAGGATTTCTACACGCCGGAGACACCCGATGACCTTTATGCAGACGTCATCCGTGAATTAGATTGGTCGGTTGGCCAAATCCTTGAGAAACTTAAGCAGCTTGGGCTTGATAGCAACACCTTGGTGCTGTTTACATCAGACAATGGTCCATCGTATGGTGGCAGTACCGGCGGCCTTCGCGGTATGAAAAGTAAAACATGGGAAGGTGGTCTGCGCGTACCCTTGATAGCCCGTTGGCCAGAAAAGATACCTGCTGGTCTGGTTAACAACTCGCTGGCTGGAACGATCGATGTTTTCCCCACTATCCTCAAATCGGCGGACCTTGATATACCCAAAGACCGTATTATAGATGGTAAAAACATCTGGCCGTTGTTGACTTCTGCCAATGCTAAAAGTCCTCACGAAGCAATATTTTCTATGCAGGGTACAAACTTGATGACCGTTCGTAGCGACAAATGGAAACTGCACGTTCACTCACCAGGTGGTGTGTCAAAACGTAGCCAAGACTGGGTGGACCCACGGGGGCCTGATGGAGTCACTATTATTGCTCCGTATGAGCAGGCTCGCCCCAGCGACTATCCAGGCGTAATTGGTGGTGATGGCCCAAAGGAAATAATGCTGTTTGACCTCCAAGCCGATCCTGCTGAGCAGCACGATGTCAGTAAACAGTATCCTGATATTGTCAAACGTCTCAAGAGTATCTATGAGAAGACTCTTGCCCAAGTGCCTGAGTTTAAAAGTCCCAAGCGATTCGAGCAGCTACAACGCATCAGAGGTGGCGACCTGAACTACGACAGATAAAGAAGGTGGGCTAAAGCCCACCCTATTTCCTTAGGTTCAATTGGTGCGGGGCGGCCACAGTAGTTCATCGAGCCATGTATCGGCCAAAGCAGCACAGTCATTCAAATCGACATCGCTATCTTTATCCAAGTCAGCCATAAGGTCGGTGCCGATATTGAGCCACTGACGTGACATTATCGCAAAGTCTGCAAAATCAACCACACAGTTGCCACTCAAATCATTATCTGGTTTCAAAATCGAAGGTAGACATCTCGGCCGATACAGCCTGAAATCATCAAAATACAACATACCCTCACCGCCAGGCGTTGTACTGTTCTTATCGCCGACGCCAATATACATTTTCTTGACACTCGATAAATTAACGCCAGCATTACTAAACTCTTTCAAGTCAATATTCCATTCCTGCCACATGTCTAATACCGTCGCATTGGGGTCTGTGTTGTTCACTTCAAGAAACTTGGCAGCAGAATCTTCAATAGCCACATATAATCTTTCGACAGAGTTGCTAACTATACCAATATCTTGGGACTTCCAATGCCCACTAACCGTGCCAGTAGTAGCGACATCAGCGAATTGAGCCACACAAGCTTGCTTTGTGTTATGGCTGGTTAATGCCAAGCCTATATAGACATCAGGCGACATAGCAATAATCTGTGTATTTGACCCCATTGGGTGCCAAGGATCAGTAGCAGGGTTCTTCGAGTAGTAGGCCATAAACGAATTACCAACCCTTCGCTCTAATTTTACCCAATATGGCGCTTTGATAGACTCCTGCTCATCTGTAACCATATCAGCGTTGCTGTCAGCGCCTTTAGCAAACCTCGCCTGGAATATACATCCATTATCAGGTGTGATGTACACCGCAGAAAAGGCTGAGTCCGGATCCAGTGTATCACGAATCATCACACCAGCTTTGGCCCAGTCGTGTGTGTTACTAACGCTAATTACCTTCACCACAATAGCGCCGACGCCTGACAGCCGCTTATAAGCATAATGAAACTGGTCAGACTCACCACCAATACCCATGCCACCAGCAGTCATGGTGTAGATATCTATTTTTTCATCTAAGCTGAAACTACAAACAGATTTTGGCAAGCCTCTGAACCATAGTGTCAACACTTTAACACCATTTCTGGTCCAATCCTGCGGGACGACCCATGTCCGTTCGGCCATCGAATAGAAAGGCCAAGTAACATTGTTGTAACCAAATGGCATCGACTGTTGTCCACTGTGAACAATGGTCTGTTCAGTAAAAGGCGGATCGACATAGCCAATAGTGGAGCCGGTACTATTACCATGATGACCGGGTGGTGGGTCAGTATAGCCAAATCCATCTATCCACGTCTCAAATATCCTATTGGTATAGTCGTCGTAGTCCTCAAAGTCATCCACAGTTATATAATCAGCTGTCGTAAAGCTCCAGATATTGCCTTTCCACGGGCTATGAGGATCGAGATTATAAACTTCATCGATCCGCCAGTAATAAGTCTGGCCCCACTCTAACTCTCCTGGATTATAGATAGTAGCAAATTGTCGGCCCCGGTATATGCCAACAGTCGCAGCATGGGCATTAACTACAGCAGCCTCATTAGTGCCGAGGAACACATCATGCTGAACAGCTTTATCTCCAGGTGACCAGCAAAGAGTAGGCCCACCTTCGGCGGACTTTACACCTGTTGCTCCATTAGGCGGATTAGGATTCCAACTGCTCCAGTGGCATAATGCAGTAAGCTCTGTGGCAGTGTTGCGGATTGACTCGCCTTTTATTGCGCAATAATTAATAATTGTACCGCCTTGCTCAGCATTTTCATTCACATTGACTGTTACATTAACGTAATCTGTATTTCCGGGTGACAATATACCTATATCCCACGTAACAGTATGTAGATTAGCATCATAAACTCCATTATCTGAAGCCGAATCGAAGTCTACTCCAGGCGGCAGATAGTCAATAATTACAACATCATTGACAATCCCAACATAGTTTGGGTCGCTGGGCTTAGTAATTGTATTGCCATAGTTGATAGTATACGTCAGTTGACCATCCATAGAGATGCAATCATTATCCGCTGTATTATCAGTTATGTGAAGAGCAAGAGGCCACTTGTACGATACATCCTTTGTTGGCACACAAATCCCAGCACCCCCTGAACCTCCTGGTGTATCTACTGAGTAAGTTAGGATAAATGGCAATTCAGAGCAATTATACACCCGTACTTGGCGATCGGATGTTGTTGTATAAAGCAGGCCACTATCAGGATCAACAGCTAAGCCAATTGGTACTGTCCCGATTTCGCTCGTGATGTTGGATGTTTCTTCATAGAAGTCCTCAAGATCATGTTTTACCAGGAAAAAATGTCCCTGACCAGCACGTCTATACAACGCACCGATATAAAGATAGGCATTGTGCTGCCCATTATTCGGGTCCACCGCCACATCTGCCATAGGCAGTCCCACATCACGCATTCCGAGATGAACCCAATTATTAGTGTCGTAGAAATGCACCATAGTTGTATTATTGCCGACATATAATCGACCCGTAGTCTCATCCAGTGCTAATCCCCAGACACCATGACCGCCTAAATCCGTAAGTGTAACATATGGAGGATTCATCAGCACCAGCTTTTCCTTATTCCCATCCCAAGCGCAAATATAAAGTCTATTGCTGTCTCGTTCCACGGCATACACCCTTTGCTTCGCCTCATCAACAACAATACCCGCTAAGTTACTCACCCCAGGAATTGTTATAAAACCTTCTTGAGCAAGGGTCTCAGCATTCACCCACTCAATAACAGCCGACGACTCGTATGTTATGAAAAGAAGTTTCAGATTCGAATCTATCGCTATGCCGGCTGGATCGGTGCCATATTTAGTAACATTAATATGTGCCTGATACCGCAGATGGTCGCCCTGGATTTCATACACGTTGAGCGTACTTGCATGATGGTCCGTGATCGCGTATAGCGACTTTGCCTGACCTGTACCGGAAATAATCCCGATGTACATCGGGACAAGGATAATAAATGATGTGGTAAGAACCTGTTTCTTTAACTGCATCTCTGAACTTTTCCTTGAATACAACTGTTACAACAGACATTAGTAACCAAAAACATTCTCCTGCGAGTGAATTCTTTGATTCCATTCATGCTAATTATACTAAATTAACCGCTCTTTCACCAAGAAAAATGCGAAAAACGCCATTGATTTTGTGGCAGTTGCCTGGCCTTGGCCTTTACGAGATATAATTCGATAGCGGTCTTGAGAGCGTTCAGGCCGGTTTTATCCCTAACCTGGAGACAGTACCACTCAATTATCCTTCCCGCGTCTGCGCCGGGCTAAAGCCCCAAAAATGCAACAAATCGTCTTTTTACTGCTACGGTTGATATTTCTCATAATTTTCCCTCCGAGTTCAGTTCAACATCCCACAGTTCATGCAAAACACATGGAAACTCATTTACTGCGCATATATTATACACACAGTGGTCCGACGAATCAAAGATTGCAAGAAGCTTGGGTCTGGTGCCCAATTAGACTTATCCCTGGTTATCCTGGGAGGTTTTCTTTCGTCCTGCAAAGTAACTCAGCAGTATGCCTAACTCGAACAGAACATAAAGCGGAATCGCCAGCGTCACTTGTGAGATCACATCAGGCGGGGTGGCCATAGCAGCCACTATAAAGATGGCCAGCAGCACAAATTTCCTCGACCTGTTTAGTGCCTGGACCGAAACCAACCCGGTTCTGTTTAGAAAGAAAATTGCTGTCGGCGTTTGAAAGGCCAGGCCGAACACCAGCATAAGATGACTTACAAAGGATATGTAGTGCTGAAAAGTAAACTGCGACCTTACGTCAAGCATTCTCTCATTGAACCTGACCAAGAATTTCAAGCTAAGAGGCGCGACAACAAGCAGAAAAAAAAGTGAGCCTGCTATAAATAACATCGCTGAAAAAGGTGCTGCCAGGTGTACGTACCGTTTTTCGTGCGGATAAAGTCCTGCGGCGACAAACATCCACAACTGATAGAAAACCCAGGGCGACGAGAGGATCAATCCTGTAATCAAAGCTATTTTTATGTAGCTGACAAAGCCGGCAGCTACCGCAATTACCTGGAGGGGGACTTGCTCGTAAATGTTTAGCTCTTGCTCTCCTTCGTCGTTCTCCTCTTTCTTGACCCAGTATCTGCCTCTATTACTGGTTATCAGCCATCTTTTGCCTTTATATATAACCGACTTGTTCGAGACGGCAACATCGCCGGAAAGTGCGACCCCGTTATCTTTGAATTCCTGCTGCAAATCTTCCGAGATGACGCCATTGTCTAAATCACTTTGGAACTCCACCTCAGCGCTAAACAGTAGCTTGGCGGTCGCATCGTGATATGGTCCTTCCATAAAGCTTATTATGGCACGGCCGAGAACTAAGCCGATGATAAGACCAATCCCCAATCCAAGAAGTGCACGAATCAACCGAAAACGCAATTCCTCAAGATGGTCGCCGAGACTCATAGTGGAATCTTCAGGGATGACTTGTTTCTTAGTATCGCCCATATTAAGAATTGATTAATGATTATCAATCAGAGCCTATCCTATCTTCTTCGTTTAGCCCAGCGGCTTCTTTGGCCTGGTCAACTATGTCATCACTGGCCTTTTTAACATCATCTAAAACTTCATCTTTGGTTTCTTTGGCCTCGTTGATGCCTTTCTTAAATTCGGTCATACTCTTACCAATATTGCGGGCGATTTCGGGTAGCCGTCTGCCAAATATCAGCAGAGCGACAATCGCAATAATAGCAACTTCAAGAGGACCAGGTGTCCAAAAACCCAGATATTGTGAATATCCAGCCATTTCATTCTCCCTGAATCAATTTATTATTGACTATTTACTATTGACCATTATTATTTATAATTACCTTTTTATTTCTATTTAATTGTAAATTGTCAATTGTAAATTGTCAATTTTTTTCTCGGAGCTACCTATGGGTTCGGTTCTTAGCCGAGCAGGAAGACTCGAATCCGCTATAAGCATCTGCCTATTAGTGATTCTTCTTCTTATTGGCCTTGGCGTAATCACAAAGCAGTCCCATTATGATATGAGCCGATTCGGCATAGCAACCGGTATTGAACCATCATCGCAACAATCGGGCGTAAATAGAGAAGAACCAGCCTGGGGCTCTCTGGTACCTGCCGGATTCAAACCGCTATCGGAAGCTGAAATCTACAATCCTGATAATCTCTACGAAAAGATTAACGGCAAAGCTCCTCTTTATACCGAATCCGGCTTCGTAGAGTTACTTACCCAGCGATTCGTAAGTGAGGACGATGAGACTGTCTGGATGGAGCTTTTTGTTTATGATATGGGCAACATCAAAAATGCGTTTTCAGTTTATAGCGTGCAAAAAAGAGCAGGAGTAGAGCTTTTGCCATCTATGCAGTTTGGATACAAAACCAGTAATAGTCTGTATTTTGTGCACGGCAAATATTATATTGAACTGCTTGGTTCGGCTGAATCGGCTGAGCTGCTCCAGGCAATGGGACAAGTTATGCAGAAGATTAGTAACAATTTGCCTGTTGATAAAGATGCTAACATAGACAAGCTGACGTTATTTCCAGAAGAGAATTTAGTCTTGGGCAGTACCAAACTTTATTTGGCCGATGCATTCGGCTTTGAAGGTTTGACAGATACTTTCGCTGCGAAATATCGGTTTGGAGATGAGACTATTACCGCCTTTTTGAGCAAGAAAGACTCAGCTACCGAAGCCACCACGGCATTCGAGAATTACTACAAATTCTTATTAGATAACGGCGGTAAAGAGCTGCCGACAAGCAATCCTAAGAGCAAATCTGTGGATTTCTACGGGACACTCGAAATAATATCTGTGGCGGGGCCATTTGTTTTCGGTATTCACGAAGCCGAAAATCCACAGTTAGCTGAGAAAGTGCAAAAAAGAATTCTTAACAAACTCCTTGAGTCGACAGAGATACCTAAAAAATGACTGAGCAGAACAATAAAGAACTCGACAGGAGGCAATTCCTGTCACGACTGAGCAAGGCCGGAATTGCAATTGCTGGCTGTGGCATAGCTGCATATCTTTTATACGACCCGAAGGGACCAAGACCCGGCATCAAGGCTGAAGACCTCGTGACATTAGCCGATTTTTCGGTGCCGCAAAAAGCCGGGCAGACTATAAGCATTGTTCAAGGGCCTGACAGAGTAAAAACCGTCGACAAAGCAATAGAATTGCTCGGCGGTATAGAAAGATTTGTCAAGCCAGGCGACACGGTGGCTATAAAACCCAACGTTGCATTTGCCTCACCGCCTATGCTCGGTGCTACAGCCCATCCGGAACTGGTGGCTGAGGTGGTGCGGCTGTGCTACAAAGGCGGCGCAAAACAGGTTATTGTTACCGACAACCCAATTAACGATCCTACAAGCTGTTTTACATTAAGCGGCATTGGCAGAGCTGCAAGCCAAGCCGGGGCCAAAGTTGTGTTGCCGAAAACCAATCTCTTTAAGCACACTACGCTGACAGACGGTAGGCTTATCAAGGACTGGCCTATTTTCTATGAGCCGTTCAAGAAGATTGATAGATTGATTGGTATCGCACCGGTTAAACACCATCATAGAGCCGGTGCTTCGATGACCATGAAAAACTGGTATGGGCTTTTAGGGGGACGGCGTAATATCTTTCACCAGGATATTAACACCATTATCGCTGAGCTGGCTATGATGGTAAAACCGACACTCGTGATACTGGACGCGACCTTCGTTATGATGACCAATGGCCCAACGGGAGGCTCTGTCTCAGATTTAAAAAGGGCAAATACTCTGATTGCAAGTACTGATTGTGTAGCGGCTGATTCTTACGGCTGTAGCCTCTTGGAGTTAACGGTCTCAGACCTGCCATACCTTACCAAGGCCGAAAAAGCTGGCGCTGGAACTACTGATTATAAATCACTAAAACCAATGTTTACAACAATAACTTAAAACTGTACTTATGAGAATTGTAACTGCCAGAAGAATAAGCCAGATTTTCTTTTTCTCGTTGTTTGTCTGGTTCTGTATCGTCGCTACGGTAGGTGAAAGATTTTGGCAGTTGCGAGGTTGGCCTATTGACTGGTTTTTCCAGCTTGACCCGCTTGTTGCAATCGGGACCATCCTAACCACGCACACACTTTATTGGCCTTTATTGTGGGCGCTGGCTACAATAGTATTGACCATAATATTCGGGCGATTTTTCTGCGGCTGGATTTGTCCCTTCGGATCATTGCAACATTTCGTGGGCTTTCTGAGCAGGCGCAAAAAGAAAACGCCACAAAAAATCCTGCTTAATAAATACCACAAAGCTCAGAATGTAAAATACTTCATTCTCGTCGTCTTTCTCGTTATGGCTGCATTCCCCTCAATTGGGGCTACTTTGCAGACCGGACTGCTTGACCCCATATCGCTTATAACACGTTCCTTCAACCTGATATTAGTGCCCATTGCGGATAGATCAGCTAACATTATTTCAGTGCCGGTGCGCTTCTATGAAGGAGCATGGCTGATTTTTGCTATATTCGTGACAGCGCTTTTGCTTAACTTCGCTATTCCGCGATTTTACTGTAGATTCATTTGTCCGCTTGGTGCATTGCTCGGCATCATCAGCAGGTTTGCTATCTGGCGTATCGGCAAGACACAGCGTGAATGTATCAATTGTCAGTTGTGCGAACGTGATTGCGAAGGTGGATGTGAACCCGCGGGTAATATAAGGATAAGCGAATGCGTCCTTTGCTTTAACTGCCTTGACGGCTGCCGGCATGAGGTAATCGGCTATCAGACAAGAGTATCTACGGCAGGTGAAATAACGAATCCAGACATTTCGCGGCGAGGCTTTGCAATTTCGCTCGTTAGCGGCTTATTTGCAGTTGGAGCAATAAGGCTGGCCAATAAACTGGGTAGTAATTGGTACCATAGGGTTATTCGGCCACCTGGCGCATTGCCGGAAGAAGAATTCTTAAAAAGGTGCATCAAGTGCAGCCAATGTATGCGGGTATGTCCCACCAATGTCATTCAGCCGGCGGGATTTGAAGGCGGCTTGGAAAATCTCTGGACACCTGTATTGAACAATCGAATCGGCTCCAGCGGCTGTCAACTGAACTGTGTGGCCTGCGGACAGGTCTGCCCTACTTCAGCTATCAGGCCGATTACACTGGACGAGAAAAAAGGAACGGGTGAGTTTGCCGAGGTCGGGCCGATCAAGATAGGTACCGCCTTTGTGGACCACAACCGATGCCTGCCCTGGGCGATGGATAAGCCCTGTATAGTCTGCGAAGAAAATTGCCCCCTCAGTCCGAAAGCAATTTTCACCCGCGAGGATTTCATCACCATAAGAGATGGTATTCTAACGGTAAAGAAAGTTAGGGCCAATACCATAGAAATCATCGAAAGTAACCTAACGCCAGCCAAGTTTGCCACCGGAGATTATTATTGTGCCACCGAGGACGGTCAGCGCCGGAAAATCGTGGCAAATACAGAAAATTCCATAGAAATTTTTCCTGACAAAAAGTTTACCCAAATCCCCGCTCAAGACAGTAAAATTGAGATTCAAATCCGGTTGCAGAGGCCATACGTTGACATTGAGAAGTGTATTGGTTGCGGAGTTTGCGAACACGAATGCCCTGTAAGTGGTAAAAAAGCAATAAGGATTTCTGCAGAAGGTGAAATAAGAAGCGCCGATAGAACGTTATTACTTAAGCAATGATCTTTTTCGAGGTTTAAAATGGCTAGCGTAAAGCAAAATAAAATCAATAGAAGAAATTTTTTAAGAACTGTGGGGGCTATGGGCTTGGGAGCCACTATGGCTCGCACTAAAGCAGAGGGCCAAAGTGAGGTAAAAAAAGAGGAAAAGCCGAAATACCCTCAGGTACCGAAACGAAAGTTGGGAAAAACAGGCATCAAGGTTCCATGCCTATCCTTAGGAGGCAATCAAGACCTTCTGGAAAACCAAATAGTTTTGAGGATGGCCCCTCTTTGGAGTGTTACCTATTGGGATACAGCACACAACTACAGAGGTGGAAATAGTGAACTTGGTATAGGCAAATTCCTCTCTAAGAATCCAGAAATCCGAAAGAGCTTGTTCATTGCTACTAAGGCATCAGGTGCAAGAACGGTATCAGAGGTGGAAGAGCGCCTTCAGCTTTCTCTGAAAAGAATGAATATCAATTATATTGATCTATATTATGGCGTTCATCAATGTTCCGATCCTGCAAGGTTAACAGATGAGCTAAAGAAGTGGGCGGAAAATGCGAAAAAACAGAAATTGATACGCTTTTTTGGCATCACAAGCCACCAAAATATAGACCAGGTTCTTACTGTCGCAGCCAAGCTTGATTGGATTGATGTGGTAATGACACCCTACAATTTTAGATTGATGCAGGATGAGAAACTCAATGCTGCAATTGAGGCATGTCATAAAGCAGGTATCGGTGTTATCGCTATGAAGACTCAAGGCTTCGGCCAAAGGAGAGCAAGAGGAGCAAGTGGAGAGGATAAAAAATTAGCTGAACACTTCCTACAGCGAGGTTTTACTCTGGCACAGGCAAAGATAAAGTCAGTGCTGGAAGATAAGAGATTTAGCTCAGCTTGCGTGGGGATGTGGAGTATCGCCGACCTAAGGTCAGACGTCGCTGCCGTGCTGGATAAGACTAAACTCACACAGGCCGATAAACAAGTCTTGAAGGAATACGCCGATGCGACCTGCAGCGGTTATTGTGCCGGCTGTGCACATATCTGTGATTCAGCCCTGCCTAATGGATTCCAAAAGGGGCAGGTAAGCGATATTATGCGGTATCTGATGTACTACAACAGCTATGGTGATAAGGCCAACGCCAGAGAACTATTCGCTCAAATTCCGACCAGTGTCACGAATAAACTTCAAAGCATAGATTACAATCTGGCAGAAGTTTGCTGTCCGCAGCGTCTGCCCATAGGTGAGCTGGTTACCGAAGCGGTTAGCAAATTAGCCTGAGTGTTATCGCTTAAACATTAATAATTTTTGGAGTTTTTCACAATAAGAGAAAAACAGGATAAAATCAACAGAAGGAACTTTTTGAAAACTGTTGGGGCCGCAGGATTGACCCCGGCCGTAGCGGGTGTGACAAAAGGCTTAGCTTCTGCTGAACCAGTAACAGGTCCAAGCGAAACGAACGCCAGGCAAGAGCAAAAAAAAGCCAAATCTCCACAGGTCTTGAAACGAAAGCTCGGCCAAACCGGCGTTGAGGTTCCGTGCTTGGCTCTGGGGACGATATTCAATGTTGTTGAGAACCAAGTCGTTTTAAGAACCGCCCTTCAGCGGGGTGTGACCTACTGGGATACGGCTCCCGACTATGCTGGGCCGAACAGCGAGCTCGGTATAGCTAAATTTGTCTCGAATAATCCAGACGTACGAAAGAAACTATTTATTTCCACCAAGGCATCAGATGCAACCAGCATAGCGGATGTGGAAAAGGCTCTTCAGGCCTCTCTGAAAAGATTGAATACCAACTACATTGATTTGTACCATATCATGGACTACGTCGTGCGTCCCGGCTTCTCCGGGCACGGGTTGTCAGACCCTGCCCAGTTAACAGATGAATTAAAGCAGTGGGTCAAAAGTGCAAAAAAGCGGAAGCTGATACGCTTTTTTGGTTTTCCCACACACAAGAATATGGCCAAATGCCTTGCTGCAGCCTCTAAACTCGACTGGATCGATGTGATAATGACAGTCTACAATTTCCGATTGAGGCTCGATGCTAAGATGCAGGCTGCTGTTGAGGCATGTCATAAGGCCGGTATTGGCCTTGTCGCTATGAAGATTCAGGGATTTCCACAGAAGCTTAAGACCGAAGAGGAGAAAAAACTGGTCGGGCACTTCCGGCAGCGAGGTTTTACCGAAGTACAGGCAAAGATAAAGGTTGTACTGGAGGATGAAAGGTTCAGCTCAGCTTGTGTAAGGATGGAAAATGTCGCTATTTTAACCGAAAACGCCGCCGCTGTACTGAATAAAACCAAACTTACCCAAGCTGATATGCAGGTCTTCAGGCAATATGCCGGGGCAACCTGCAGTGGCTATTGCGCTGGCTGTGCACATATCTGTGACTCGGCTCTGCCGGATGTGCCTTACGTCAGCGACATTATGCGGTATTTGATGTACTATAACAGCTACGGTGATAAGGCCAGAGCACGAGAACTTTTCACTCAAATTCCCAGCACTGTAAGAAGCAATTTGCTTACTACTGATTACTGCTCCGCAGAGGCTCGCTGCCCGCAGCATCTGCCTATAGGTAAACTGGTTAACGAAGCAGTGAGCAAATTAGCTTGATTGGGGACACATTGCATATTAACCGTTTTAGGAGTTTAGTACAATGAAAGAAAGACAAAATAAAATCAATAGAAGGAACTTTTTGAAAACTGTGGGGACGGCAAGCCTGGGCTCTGCCTTTGTTTCAGCAGAATCGATGGCAGGTCTGAGCGAATCAAATGAAGGGACAAAAGAGAAGAAAAAAGCAAAACTTCCACAAGTGCCGAAACGAAAGTTAGGAAAAACGGGCGTCAAGGTTTCGTCCTTATCTCTGGGCGGAAACTACAGCCTTACTGACAAGCAAATCCTACTAAAAAGAGCTTTAGAGTATGGTATCGACTGCTGGGATACAGCACCTATCTACGCAGGTGGAGATAGCGAGCTTGGAATGGGTGAATTCTTGGCAAAGAACGCGGATGTGCGAAAGAAATTGTTCATTGCCAACGTGGCATCACGCGCAAGGACCGTCGCAGACGTGGAAAACGCTCTTCAGACATCTCTGAAGAGGATGAATACCAAATACTTTGATCTGTATCTTGGCATTCACATGTTGTCTGACCCTGCACAGTTGACAGATGAGCTAAAGCAGTGGGCCGAAAGCGCGAAGAAACGGAAACTAATACGGTTTTTCGGATTCAGCACACATACGAATATGGCCCCCTGCCTTGCTGCATCGGCCAAGCTTGACTGGATCGATGTGGTAATGACTCGCTATAGTTTTCAAATGATGGATGATGCCCAGATGCAAGCTGCTATTGATGCATGTCATAAAGCTGGCGTTGGCCTTCTCGCCATAAAGACTCTTGGACGCGGACAAAGAGGTCCAAGGGGTGGCTCTGGACGTCGTGGCCAGAGGGCAGGTGCGGGTGCTCCTGGAGGTAAGGGCCCCGGCGGTCGACCTGATGCTCCTGGGTGGCCGGGTGAGGAAATCAAAGAAGATATGAAACTGCTCAGCCACTTTTTAAAGCGAGGTTTCACCGAGGGCCAGGCAAAACTAAAGTTCGTGCTGGAGGACAAAAGACTCAGTTCAATATGCGTGGGGATGCAGACTCTGGCGCTTTTGACTTCAAATGTTGCAGCGTCTCTGGATAAGACCAAGCTCTCACAAACGGATGTGGACGTTCTGAAGGCATACGCACAGACGACCTGCAGTGGTTATTGTGCTGGTTGCGCACATATCTGTGACTCTGCCCTAACTGTTGGATTCCAACAGGGGCAGGTCAGCGATATTATGCGGTATCTGATGTACTACAACAGCTATGGCGAAAAGGAAATGGCAAAAGAACTTTTCGCTGAAATGCCCAGCAAGGTAAGAAACAAGCTGCTCAGCACTGATTACAGCCTTGCAGAAGCTCGCTGTCCGCAGCATTTACCAATAAGTGAGCTGGTCGCCGAAGCAGTGAGCAAATTAGCTTGATTGGCAACGCCTTGCATATAAGATTCAATAGAAGAAACTTCTTAAAAACGATGGGAGCAGCAGGCTTTGGTTCTGTTCTTGCCTCGGCCCAGGCTGCTGAGCCCGATGCTCCAGAAAAAGCTCAAAAGTCTGAATACCCACAGGTGCCGAGACGCAAGCTGGGTAAAACAGGCGTTGAGGTTTCATGCCTGGGCCTTGGGACAAACCGGCTCAATAGCCAGGTCATTTTAAGGGCTGCTCTTCGGTGGGGAATTACATACTGGGACACAGCTAACTCCTATGTAGGTGGAAACAGCGAGCTTGCCATAGGTACATTACTTTCGAGGACTCCGGAACAGCGAGAAAAACTGTTCCTTGTTACCAAGGCAACGGGGACAAGAGGGACGTCAACAGCAAAACAGGCTGTGGAAATGGTGGAAGAGCGTATTCAAACCTCTCTTAAAAGAATGAATACAAATTACATTGATTTGTACTATGGCGTTCACGGATTGCAAAGCCCTGCTGAGTTAACGAATGAATTAAAACAGTGGGTCAAAGGGGCGAAGAAACGAGGCATGATTCGGTTTTTTGGTTTCAGCACCCACAAGAATATTGACCAGAACCTCGTCGCTGCGGCTAAGCTCGATTGGATTGATGCGATAATGGCAAGCTACAATTTCCGATTAATGCAGGATTCTAAAATGCAAGCAGCCATTGAGGCGTGTCATAAAGCAGGTATTGGCCTTGTCGCAATGAAGACTGTGGCTCTCGACACACGGGAACGCAGAAAAGTTGAAAAGGGTGAGGAAATTGAAACCGAAGCCGACAGGAAACTACTCAAGCATTTCCTGGAACAGGGTCTTACCGTCGAACAGGCAAAGATAAAATCTGTACTGGAAGATGAAAGGATTAGCACGGCTTGTGTAGGGATGAGTAATGTTAAGAATTTAACTACAAACGTTCGGGCAGTGCTCGACCAAACCAAGCTCACTCAAGCTGACAAGGAAGTTCTCAAGCAATACGCTGCGGCGACCTGCAGTAACTACTGCGCGGGGTGTGCATACATTTGCGATTCGGACCTGCCGAATGTCCCCTATGTCAGTGACATTATGCGGTATTTGATGTACTACAATAGCTATGGCGATAAGGCCGAAGCAAGGGAACTTTTCGCGCAAATTCCCAGCAATGTAAGAAGCAAGCTGCTCAGCACTGATTACAGCGCTGCCGAAGCTCGTTGTCCGCAGCGTTTGCCGATACGCGAGCTGGTCGCCGAAGCAGTCAGCAAGTTGACTTGATTGGCGTTGTCTTAGCCCGCGTTTCTCATTAACCGCAGAGATCGCAAAGACCGCTGAGAAAACAAAAATCATATTTCTTTATTGGTATATACAAAGAAGCTCTGCGAACTCAGCGTTCTCGGCGGTGAGAAATATGTCTTAGCCCGGATTTCCCAGAAAATACGTGACAAACAGTTTACAATCTGATAATCTAATGCTTACGATGTGTGGCAGCCTCAAAGCCGAAGGCTTTGGGGATGGTGAATACCAGCAATAGCCAGCATGAAAAGATTTGACAAGCAAATAGGTGCTTTCTTTTCACTTAATACAGAATTAAAATTCGTAGGATGGGCAAGACATTCGGCTGAGCTCAGTCGAAGCCCTCGTTTGCCCATGCTGTCAATGTAACGTGACCCGAACCGCATGGGCAGGAAACCTTCCCATCCTACAGGCTATCAAATCCTATCATTATCAAGCACAACTCATCAACAAATGTACCGTACCCCTTTAATTCTCCTGCGTTTCTGGTATCGTAAATAGGTGGCTTTGCCTAGTTTCCTTAGTTTCCTAAGTCATTACCGTTAAGTCATCGCAAATAAATCACGATTTCTCTTAGGCAAACTAGGGGGCTGCTCG